>NCEJ01000108.1 GCA_002280615.1 Micrococcales bacterium 32-70-13
CTCCCTCCGCGCCCGCGCCCGCGCTCGCACCCGCGGCCGCGGCGCCCGTCGTCGCCGCGCCTCCTGAGGCCGCTCCCTCCGCGCCCGCGCCCGCGCTCGCACCCGCGGCCGCGGCGCCCTCCGCTCCGGCACCGTCCGGGCCCGTCTCGATCGACACGCTGCGCGCTTCCTGGCCCGCCGTGCTCAACGCCGTGCAGCAGGCGAAGCGCAGCTCGTGGACGGTCGTCTTCGGCACCACGCCCGTCGCACTCGACGACGACGTGCTGACGATCGCCTTCCCGACCGAGGCCGATGCCGCCGCCTTCAAGCAGCGGGCCGCCCCGAGCGACAGCGTCAGCGAGCACGTGCGCGGCGCCATCCAGTCGGTGGTGGGGCTGCGCGTCAAGTTCCGTGTTCGGGTCGATGCCACTCCGGATGCGCGTCCCGCCGTCGCCGCGGCGACCGAGCCCCCGGCGGACGCCCCCGCCGACCCCGACCCGGCGCCGAGCGCCCCCGCTCGGTCGCAGCCGACGCCGCCCGCTGCCCGGCCCGCCGCGCCGTCCGCGCCGTCGCCCAGCCGCAGCACGGCATCCCAGGCCGCCGTGACCGACTGGGTGGTGACGGCGATCCCGGGCGCGGTCGCGGCGTCGGCGAGCATCCCGTCGCCGGAATCGCCCGAGTCGCCCGAGTCGCCGCCGTCGGTCGACGCTCCCGAGCCGGCCGAGCCGGTGCGGCCCGTCGTGCACCACCAGACCGAGGTGAATGGTCGCCAGCGCTACGGCGAAGCCGTCGTGCGCGAGGTGCTCGGCGCGACCTTCCTGGTCGAAGAGGCGATCGAGCCGCTCGTGAGCGCCGAGCCGGTCGACCTGTTCGCCGAGCCCGCCGCTGCGGCCGCTCCGGGGATCGTCCCTGACCCCGACCGCCCGTCGAGCGCCGATGCCCCCGACCCGCTGCGCGACGAGTACTGAGCCTGAGAGCCACGAGAGAGCAGAGCTGACGTGTACGACGGCATCATCCAAGACCTGATCGACGAGTTCGGCCGACTGCCCGGCATCGGCCCGAAGTCGGCGCAGCGCATCGCCTTCCACATCCTGCAGACCGAGTCGTTCGACGTCGCGCGGCTCTCGCAGCTGCTCATCGACGTGCGCGAGAAAGTGCGCTTCTGCGAGATCTGCGGCAACGTCGCGGAGGAGGCGCAGTGCTCGATCTGCCGCGACGTGCGCCGCAGCCCCACCACGATCTGCGTCGTCGAGGAGGCGAAAGACGTCGTGGCGATCGAGCGCACGCGCGAGTTCCGCGGGCTGTACCACGTGCTCGGCGGGGCGATCAGCCCCATCGACGGCGTCGGCCCCGACGACCTGCGCATCGCCCAGCTGCTCGCGCGCTTGCGTGACGGCACCGTCACCGAGGTGATCATCGCGACCGACCCCAACCTCGAGGGCGAGGCGACGGCGACCTACCTCTCGCGCCTGCTCGTGCAGCCCGGGCTGACGGTGTCGCGGCTCGCGAGCGGCCTGCCCGTCGGCGGCGACCTCGAGTACGCCGACGAGGTCACGCTCGGCCGCGCCTTCGAGGGGCGGCGCACGGTCGAGCGCTGATCGTGACGAGCGTGAAACAATCAGGGCATGGGGGCAAGGGTGGGCGTTGTTGGGCTTGGCTATGAGGGCCTGACGATCGATGAGTTCTGCGATGAAGTCCGTCGTCTCGAGCTGAAGATCGTCGTGGATGTTCGCCTGAACGCTCTTTCTCGGAAGGCTGGGTTCTCAAAGAACGGCCTGCGTGCTGCTCTCGCCGAGGTTGGAGTCAACTATCTACACATGCCGTCGCTCGGAAACCCCCGAGACAACCGTGACGGCTTCGCGGTTCCAGGTTCGCGCGCAGGCGACGCCGCGCGTGATCGATATCGCTCATCGCTCTCTGGCCCCGATGCTCATCGAGCGATCGAGACTATTGCGGACTACGCGCAAGGGGTCGACGTCGGTCTGCTGTGCTTTGAAAAGAACGAGCGCGAGTGCCACCGTGAGCTAGTACTCGAGCAGCTCGAAGCTCTTTTCCTCGCCTGTGGCTGAGGCTGGGCCTCTAGAAAAGTGGTAACGACTCGACGTCCCTGAGTCGCGGGTACCACACCCCGAGCACGCTGAACTTGTCGCGCTTCACGGGGTTCTCGAAATTGCCCATGAAGAAGTGGGTGTCGCGCCCGGACGCAAACATCTCTCCGAGGAACTTTTGTTCAATGACGCGCTTGAGCTCGCCGTCCGTCGATGCGCGGTAGCGCTGCTGCAGGGCGGTGAGTTCCCAATCAAGGATCTGTCCACGATGTCCCGGACAGGTCGGGCCCGTACAGCGATAACGATAGGTGGCGACGAGACGTGGTGGCTCAAGCTTCTTCGGTGTGAGCCCCGAGCCAAACAGGTCGACTTCCTCAAGAGCACGGCTCAGGATCGCCCTCTGCTTCTCGTTCCACCCACGGTGGGGTTCGAAGGTCAACCCAGTGAGATCCGCGACTCCACCGAGCCCGAGCGAGGGGGCGGCGTGATCCGATTTCGCCGCGGCGCTGAGTTCACACGTGTTGGTGAGAGGGAGATCCCGAAGCGCGTCGACCCTTCTCTCCCATGGGTCAAAGTGATCCACCCGGCGCACCGACGACCAGTCCGGTGAGTAGCTCTCGCTCCGAGAGTCTTCGTACCGTCGTCTGATTTCTAGTTCGATCACGTCGTACTTCTTGAACTGGAGGTCAGTCTCGAGATGACGGAACGGGATCGGGTAGAGCCGAATCCACTGAGGAGCATCGCCATCGAGTCGCACCCCGGCGGTGCAGACCGTGTCCTTGTACTTGGTGGAGGGTTGCGGGCTTGTCTTCACCGTGATGAGAACTCTCGCCATCTCCGCGATCACTTTCATGGCCGAACAGTAATCCTCACCTCCGACACTGGCGGACCTACGGCCGACACGTCGGCCCTCTGCGACAGAATGGCCGCATGCTCGATGCGAAGATCTCCCAACTTGTCGCCGACTACGGCGTCGAGGTCAAGGCAAAGCTTGCGGGCACGGGCGAGCCGGAGGAGGCATTGCGCGTTCCCATCGAGCACCTCGTGACCGCGGTAGGCGAGTTCGGCGGCAAGAAGACCATCCTCGACGGCGAGGCTCACCTCACCGAGCTGAGCTCGCGCCCCGACTTCGCCGTGCGAGTGAAGGGCGCGGTTGTCGGCTACATCGAGGTCAAGAGGGCGGGGCTCTCGCTCGACCCGGGCACGTTCTCGGGCCACAACCGCGACCAATGGAATCGCCTGAAAGACCTGCCGAACCTCATCTACACGAACGGCTCAGAGTGGCGCCTCTACCGCGGCGAGCCGCAGCCAGCGCTCGTGGCGCAACTCTCCGGCGGCCCGCTCGATGTGGCCGGTGCCGCACTTACCCCCGACTCGAACTTCGCGCACCTCGTTTCTGACTTCTTGAACTGGTACCCCGTGCCGATCAAGACGGTGCCCAAGCTCGTCAGCACGATCGCTCCGATAACACGGATGCTGCGCACCAAGGTCATGGAACAACTCGCCCTCGAGACCGCGCGGGTCAAGGCGGGTGCGCCGAAGCACGAGCAGATGTTCTTGGGTCTCGCGAACGACTGGCGCTCCCTGCTCTTTCCTGACGCCAGCGACGACGTCTTTGCCGACGGCTATGCCCAGACCGTGACCTTCGCACTGTTGCTCGCTCAAACGGAGGGTATCGACCTCGAAAAGACAAGCCTGTACGAGATTGGCCAGCAACTCGGCGCCGACCACTCGCTGATGGGCAAGGCTCTTCAGTTGCTGACGAACGATGTGAAGGGCGACTTCGTTCCGACGATCGACCTGCTGCGCCGCGTCATCGGCGCCGTGCAGTGGGATGCCGTGCGCAAGAACAAAGACACCTACCTGCACCTCTACGAGAACTTCCTCGCCGAGTACGACCCCGAGCTGCGCAAGGCGGTGCGCCTCGCCGAAGAGGCGCTCGTCACCAAGCTCGGCAAACCCAAGGGATTCCTCGACCCGAGCGTCACGACGATCGACCCGGCGATGGGCACCGGCACCTTCTTGCATTCGATCATCGAGCACGTCGCCGAGAAGGTCGAGCACACCGAAGGCCCCGGTGCGGTGCCCGGCACGATCACCGAGCTCGCTTCGCGCCTCATCGGCTTCGAACTGCAACTCGGCTCATACACGGTCGCCGAACTGCGCACGACCGACCTGCTGCGCAGCTATGCGGCGAATCCGCCGAAGGGCGGCATGCGCATGTTCGTGGCCGACACGCTCTCTGATCCGGATGCTGACGTCACGGCAATCTCGTCGGGTCTCGCCGCCATCTCCGAGAGTAAGCGCCAGGCAAACCGCATCAAGGCCGACGTGCCTGTGACTGTGGTCATCGGCAACCCTCCCTACGCCGAGCGCGCGGAGGGCATGGGCGGCTGGATCGAGAAGGGCTCGGCCGCCACCCGAAACGAAAAAAAGGCCGTCGCCAAGGCCAAGCTCGATGACTTCCGGATGCCCGGCAACGGGCTGCACGAGAGATTGCTCAAGAACCTCTACATCTACTTCTGGCGATGGGCAACGTGGAAGGTCTTTGAGTCTGTTCCCGCCGACCAGGCCGGCGTGGTCTGCTTCATCTCAACAGCCGGATACCTGCGCGGCCCTGGCTTCAAAGGCATGCGTTCCTACTTGAGGCGTGAAGCTGACGAAGGCTGGATCATCGACCTCACCCCCGAAGGTCAGACCCCAGATGTTCCGACGCGCATCTTCCCCGGTGTAAGGCAGCAACTCGCGATTGGCATTTTTGTCCGTCGCTCTGACCACGACGCAGACACCCCCGCGCCAATTCACTACCGAGCGCTCCACGGTAAGCAAGCCGAGAAGTTCCGTCAGTTGAAGGCAGTCACCCTCTCCGATGGTTGGGAGGCCGCCCGAAGCGGCTTGGCCGATCCGCTCACACCGGCGAACGCCAGTTGGGATCAGCATCCAGCGTTGGCAGAACTCCTGACATGGCTCGGCCCCGGTGTCATGACGGGTCGCGCTTGGGTGTACGCGCCCACACCTTCTGCACTGGTTCGGCGGTGGAGAGCAGTAGTGAACCTCGACGCGGCGTCAGACTGGCTTTCGGTTGCAGGTTTGTCTCAAGCGGAGCGTGCCTCGCAACCTCGATCGGATAGCCCCGTTGGGGTCATGCACGAAGGTTTGCCGTTGAAGGCAACCGCTGCGGAGGAATGCAAGGCCGAGCGTGTGGGTCTTCGATCGTTCGATCGCCAGTATCTCATCCGCGACTACCGACTGATCAACAGGCCCAATCCTGCACTCTGGGAGTCGCGGCGTGATTCTCAGGTCTTCGCAATCGAGCAACACGCTCACGCGATTGACGACGGGCCAGCGATGACCTTCACTTCTTTGATTCCCGACGTTCACCACTACAACGGTCGGGGCGGTCGCACACTCCCGCTTCTCCACCCCGACGGAACCCCGAACCTTGCGCCGGGGCTGCTGGAAGGGCTCGCGGCCGAGGCGAGCATCCAGGCCGATCATCACGACCTGCTCGCTTACGTGGCCGGAGTTGTCGCGCACCCCGCGTTCACCGCCACCTTCATTGACGAGTTGACCACGCCGGGGGTGCGCGTGCCGATCACGCGCGATGCCGCGCTGTGGGCGCGGGCCGTCGAGCTCGGGCGCGAAGTGATCTGGCTGCACACCTACGCCGAGCGTTACGTCGACCCCGCCGCGGGGCGCGAGGCCAGCAACGTGCGCGGCGACTGGCCGATGGATGCCCAACCCAAGTCGCTCGAAGCCGTCACCACCATGCCGGTGAAGCTGCAGTACGACGACGTGCGCGGGCAGGTCGTGCGCGGGCAGGTCGTGTTCACCGACGACCACGGCGCCCGCAACGGAGCCTGGGGGCCGGTGTCGCGCGAAGTCTTCGACTACACCGTTGGCGGCATGAACGTCATCGGCAGCTGGTTCAAGTACCGCAAGAAGAACCCCGGCGGCAAGAAGACGAGCCCGCTCGACGACATCCACGTTGACGAATGGCCGCACGAGTGGACCCTCGAGTTCACCGAGCTGCTGACGGTGCTCGCGCGGCTCGTGAGCCTGGAGCCGGCGCAGGCTGAGGTGCTCGAGCAGATTCTTGCTGGTTCGCTCGTGACGAAGGACGAGTTGGCGGCGGCAGGCGTGAAGTGGCCCGAGACGCGCGACGACCGCAAGCCGCGTCGCAAGGTCGCGGCCGACACGCTCGACATCTTCGGCGACGAGGGCGACTGACTCGCGTGATCAGTCGTCGTCACGAAGCAGCAGCGCGTTGACGGAATCGGCAAGACTGCGCTTGCATCGACGAGCGTCGGCGTGAATCGTGCCCGACACGGCGATCGCGACGCCTTCGAGTAGCGCGAGCCCGCCGTGGACGGCGATCAGTTGCCCGACCAGGGCGGAGGCTCCTTCAGAGTCGTCCGCTGCCTCGAGTATCCCGTTGACGGCCGCGTGAGCCTCCTTGCTCCAGGGGGCCAGCCGCAGGGCGAACACCGAGTCGCGAGTCGCGTCGTCAGCGACCCAGGCGTCGATGAGGTCGAGCCCGACGGCGATGACGTGCGCGACCGAGGCGTGGTCGTTGCTCTCTGGTTCGGGCTTGACACCCCAGATGATGGCCTGGGCCAGTTCTCGTTGGCGATCGTGCAGTGCTTCGGTGACGAGGCGCAAGACGGTGAGAGCGTACGACCGCTGGTCAGGCGTCGGGTCGAACAGCGCAGCGTTGCGACGTTCGACCGCTCGCCCGAGCGCGAGATTGAGGGATTCGAGGTCATCGGACGAGGTCGTACGCAGATCGATGCCGTCTTCGAGCAAGTACGGCGCAAGTTCAGCCAGAAGCTCGTCCGCCATGCCCGGCACCTGCACAACTCTGCGCTCGCCGAAAGCTCCTCGATCACTCACATCTCTATTGTGCATCGAGTGATCACGACCTAACGCAACTTTAGTTGCACAATTCGCCTTCATGCCCTATCGTCTTTATCGCTACAGAAGTTGCATAAGAGAGGATGCCCCGCATGACCCCCACCGACACCGTCACCTCGACCGCCTTCCGCGTCGAGATCACGACGAGCCTCGAGATCGATCGACCGGCCGCCGAGGTCTGGGCCGCCCTCGTCGACCGCGACGCCTACCCGCAGTGGAACACCTTCATCCGCTCGTGGCAGGGCGAGCTCGCGATGGGCGAGCGCCAGACCGTGCGCATCGAGCCCACCGACTCGAGCGGCCAGACCTTCCGCCCGCGCATCGTCGAACTCGAACCCGGGCGGCTGCTCGTCTGGCTCGGCCGCGTCGGCGTCCCCGGCGTGCTCGACGGCCGGCACCGCTTCGAGATCGTGCCGATCGATGCGAACCGCAGCCGGCTCATCCACAGCGAGGTGCTGTCGGGGATGCTCGTGCCCGCGTTCCGCCGCATGCTCACGGTCGACACCCCGGCCGCGTTCGCCCGCATGAACACCGAGCTCGCCGCGCGGGTCGGCGCGTGAGCGCCGCGACCGATCCGAGCGGCGGCGTGAGCGCCGTAGCCGAGCCGCGCCGCCGCGGCGCCGCCGTCGAGGCGACCGTGCTCGACACGACGATCGCGCTGCTCGCCGAGCGCGGTGCGGCCATCACGGTCGACGACATCGCGGCCGCGAGCGGCGTGCACAAGACGACCATCTACCGTCGCTTCGAGACCCGCGAGCTGCTCGTCGCCGCCGCGATCCGCCGCCTCGGCGAGCAGGTGGTGCCGCCCGTCGACGCGACCGACCCGCGCGCTGCCCTCGAGACGCTCGCGGTGTCGGTCGCCGCTGCGCTGCGCAGCCCGCAGGCGGGCAATATCCTGCGCGCCGCGATCGCCGCCTCGGCGGCGACGCCCGAGCTCGTCGCGCTCGCCGACGAGTTCTTCCGCGACCGCTACGAGCTCGCGCGCGAACCCCTGCAGCGGCTCGTCGACACGTGCGCACGCTGTGCGGTCGGCCGACGAGCGACGACGCCGCGCGCCAGCTCGTCGAGCTCGCCGTGCGAGGAGCGCGGCCGTGAGCGACTCGGTCGAGGGGCGGCGCACGGTCGAGCGCTCGGCGCATGCCGCGCCGGGCATCCGGTCGCAGTAGAATCGGCACTCAGGCTCGCCACCGCCGTCGCGCCGCCGGTTCGGGTGCCCGCGTGCTCCGCGCCGCCGCCACCGTCCGCCCTCAGCCCCGCTGCGCCATCACCCTCAGGAGTACCGCCGTGAGCCTCATCGTGCAGAAGTTCGGCGGGTCGTCGGTCGCCGACGCCGAGAGCATCAAGCGCGTCGCGAAGCGCATCGTCGAGACCCGCAAGGCGGGCAACCAGGTGGTCGTCGCCGTCAGCGCGATGGGCGACACGACCGATGACCTCATCGACCTCGCCCACCAGGTGGCGCCGCTGCCCGAGCCGCGCGAAATGGACATGCTGCTCACCACCGGCGAGCGCATCTCGATGGCGCTGCTCGCGATGGCGATCAAGAGCATGGGCCACGATGCGCGCTCGTTCACGGGCAGCCAGGCCGGCATGATCACGGATGCCCGACACGGCGCCGCCCGCATCGTCGACGTCACCCCGGTGCGCGTGCAGGAGGCGCTCGACGAGGGGGCCATTGCGATCGTCGCGGGCTTCCAGGGCTTCAAC
>NCEJ01000109.1 GCA_002280615.1 Micrococcales bacterium 32-70-13
ATGGATGCTCGCTCTCGGCTCGCGCGGCGGTCAGGGTGCCCAGCGCCAGGTCGAGGCGCTCGGCGAGGTAGGCGTCGAGGGGGCGCAGGGTGTCGTCGGCCGCGGTCGGCATCCAGCGCACGAGCACTGCCGTCTCGCCCGCGTGCTCGCGCAGCACGAGCGGCCCGCGCTCGGCGGCCATCGCGGTGGGGTCGTCGAGCGGCAACGGTCGTGAGTCGATCACCACTGTGCTGCCCTCGGGCAGGCGCGCGTCGAGCAGGCGCTGGCGCAGCTCGCGGCGAGCTCGCGCGCTCTCGGACTGGTGGCCCGGCAGCACCTGCCGGCTCGCACGCGCGATGCGCCCGGGGGCGAAGACGTCTCCGCTGGAGGTGACGAGCAGCGCGCCGAGCACGAATCCTTCGCCGGTGCGCCGGAACGACTCGCGGCGCGGAATGAACCCCAGCGCGCGGTGCGCCGGCACCGTGTCGACGAGCTGCTCGGGCGCGGCGCCGGCCGCGGCGAGGCGCTCGGCGGCCGCGGCGAGCGCGGCGCGGGCCTCGGTGAGCGCGGTGTGAGCATCCACAGGGCTATCGTGCCCTGCTCGGCTGGATGCGCGCACGTCGTACCGAATCAGACACATCGCACGGCTCAGTGGGCGCAAGTTGTCGCAAGCCGTGCGAGGCGCTGGCCGCGTCGCTAGCCGATGAGGCCGACGACGAGGCCGGCGAGGGTGAGGCCGACGATGTCGCCGCCTACTTCGATCGCCCAGACCTTGAATCCGTCGCCGCCGAAGAGGCGGTGCGACAGCGAGCTCGCGGCGGCGAACCCGATGCCGACGAGGAGTCCGGCGAGCGCCCCGCCGAGCGGCCCGAGCGGGCCCTGCACCTCGGCCACGAACCACATGACGCTCGCGAGCGCGATAACCTGCACGAGGGCGCCGACGGCCGTCAGGCCGAAGAGCAGCGCCGGGCTATGGAGCCCGGGAGGGTTTTCGGGGTCGTGGCCCTTGGCGCGCATCCACGCGGGGTAGAAGGTCTTGGGCCCGAACCAGATGGCGCCCGAGATGAAGTAGACGGCGAAGCCGGCGAGAACGCCGAGCCAGTTGAGCTCGAGAAGGAACATGGGCGAGACGCTACTCGCGTGCGGCGGCGCGCGTCTACGGGCACCTGCGCGTTGCGCGGCGCGTCAGGAGGGACTCCTCGTCGAGGCAATGTGCCGCTCGCGGCACATGCCCCCAGAGGCACACACCGAAACCTATTCTTGTCGTGTGTTCTTTCGACGCCTCGTGGCCCGCACGTTTTGGGCGCTCAGCCGGTGGAAGCTCGTCTCCGAGCCCGCGCCCGATCGCCCGACCGTGCTCATCGGGGCGCCGCACACCTCCAACTGGGACTTCGTCTTCATGCTCGCCATCGCCTGGCGCCTCGACATGCACTTTCGCTGGCTGGGCAAGAAAAGCCTGTTCCGCGGCTGGAAGGGGCCGATCATGAGCCGGCTCGGCGGCATCCCGGTCGATCGCGAGTCTCCGGCGGCGGTCGTCGGCGAGGTGCTCGAGCGCATCCGCTCGGGCGACGTATTCGGCCTGGTCGTCACCCCCGATGGCACCCGCAAGGGGCACACCCGCTGGAAGTCGGGCTTCTACCGCATCGCGCGTGAGGCGGGGCTGCCGCTGACGCTCGGCTACGTCGACCGCACCACGATGACCACCGGGCTCGGCCCGACGATCGATCTCACGGGCGATGTATCGCGCGACATGGACGTCATCCGCGCCTTCTACGCCGACAAGTCGGGCGTGAAACCCGAGCACCGGGTCGAGCCGCGACTGCGCGAAGAGCTCGCCTAGCCGGACCTCACACTCCGTCGTCGGCCAGCATGCTGACGACCAGCGCGATCATCAGTTCCTTCTCCTTCGGGTCGCTCATGGCGACCATCAGGGTCATCGCGGCGAGAGCGTTGTTCGAGATGCGAGGAACCCCGCCGGGGGGCGCGAGCACTCCGTTCCGCTCGAGGAAGTGGACGAACAGCGCGGCAGCGCTGCGCTTGTTGCCGTCCGTCAACGGGTGGTCCTTGATGACGAGATACAGCAGGTTCGCCGCCTTCGATTGCACAGTCGGGTATAGCTCGACGCCTCCGAAGCCCTGGTAGATCGTGGCGATGACACCGCGTAGAGCACCGCCACGCTCGCCACCGAAGAGGGTATCGGCCGGAAACTCCGCCGCGACTTGATCGATCACCGAACGGGCTTCCTCGTAGGTCAACTGCCATGTCGGAGTAGTGCCTGCCGACGCATCGATCTTGCCGTTGTCGTAGTCGCGGAGTGTGCGGAGGCTCGGCAAGTATCGGTCGACGACCTCAGCGACGCCGGCGACAAGTTCGTCTGATGAACGCGACAGCACCTGCACGATCGAGCCAAGCTGTTCGAGCCGACGCGCGTCGAGAACGACGCCTTCGAGCAGGTAGCTCCGCAACACCTGCGTCGCCCATCGACGAAAGCGAACCCCTTCGACGGACTTGACGCGATACCCGACCGAGATGATCACGTCGAGGTTGTAGTGGGCGACGGAGTAGGTCTTGCCGTCGGCCGCAGTTGTTGCAAAATCCGCAACAACTCCATCACGGTCGAGTTCGCCCTCTACGAAGACGTTGCGAAGATGGCGGGAAATGGTCGACTTGTCCCGGCCAAACAGATCAACGAGTTGATCCGCGGACAGCCATACCGTCTCGGCGTCAGCGTGAACGGCAAGCTCGAAGCCTCCCGACGCGGATCGATACAACTCGACACCCGGAGTGTCAGACATGGACCACCATCCAGATCAAGAGACCATCCCCGGCAGAAAGGCTGCGCCCTTGCGCGTGGCCCACGCTACCCCGAGCCACCGACATCGGAACCCCCTTCAAGCGCGAGTTCCTCGCTGAAGCACAATTCGCAATCGGTTCATTCGTCGTCCGTCGCGGATGCTCGAGTCGGGTGATGTAGTCGAAGCATGGACATCGTCAAGATTGAGAAGAAGCAGACCCTGAGCCGGGAAGAGGCCGCTCACCAGCTCCGCGCCATCGCGGACGAGCTGGCCTCCGGCAACGGCATCCTCATGGAGCGCGACGGCCTGCGGGTCACCGTCAAGGTTCCCGACGAGGTCACCATGGAGGTCGAGGTCGAGATCGAGCACGACGAGCGAGAGTTCGAGATCACCCTCTCCTGGTAGACGTGGCTAAACGTTGAAGCGGAACTCCACCACGTCGCCGTCTTGCATGACGTAGTCCTTGCCCTCGATGCGGGCCTTGCCCTTCGCGCGGGCCTCGGCGACCGAGCCGCAGGCGACGAGATCGTCGAAGCCGATGACCTCGGCCTTGATGAAGCCGCGCTCGAAGTCGGTGTGGATGACGCCCGCAGCTTGGGGGGCCTTCCATCCCTTCCCGATGGTCCACGCGCGCGACTCTTTCGGTCCGGCGGTGAGGTAGGTCTGCAGGCCGAGGGTGTCGAAGCCGATGCGAGCCAGCTGCGCGAGTCCGCTCTCGGTCTGACCGGTCGAAGCGAGGAGTTCGGCGGCGTCGGCGGCATCCATGCCGATCAGTTCGCTCTCGATCTTCGCGTCGAGGAAGACAGCCTTCGCGGGCGCGACGAGCGCCGCCAGCTCGGCCATACGGGCGCTGTCGCCGAGCACGCCCTCATCGAGGTTGAACACGTAGATGAAGGGCTTCGCGCTGAGGAGGCCGAGCTCGCGGATCGGGGTGGCGTCGAAACCAGCGGAGGAGAGGGTGGTGCCGGCCTGGAGGAGGGCCTGAGCATCCAGCGCCGCCTGCAGCACTTCAGGGTCGGCCTTCTTGCCCTTGGCGCGGGCTTCGGCCACCGAGCCGCACTCAACGAGGTCGTCGAACGAGATGACCTCCGCCTTGATGAAGCCCTTTTCGAAGTCGGTGTGGATCACGCCGGCGGCCTGCGGGGCC
>NCEJ01000008.1 GCA_002280615.1 Micrococcales bacterium 32-70-13
CAGGAACCCCGGCCGGTAGCGCTGGATGTTCGGCAGCAGCGCGAGCACGAGCGCGGGCAGCCCGATCGTGAGGCCGTCGACGATCGACAGCTGCCGCGGCAGGAACGGGAACGGCCACAGCAGCGCGCCGAACACGACCGCGAAGAGGATGGCGTAGGTCGTCTTCGACAGGAACAGCTTGGCGAGCCGCTCGACGTTCGCGATGACCTGGCGGCCCTCGGCGACGATGCGCGGCAGTCGGCTGAACTGGCCGTCGAGCAGCACGAGGCGTGCGACCGCCCGCGTCGCCGCGGCGCCCGAGCCCATCGCGATGCCCATGTCGGCGTGCTTGAGCGCGAGCGCGTCGTTGACGCCGTCGCCCGTCATCGCGACGGTGTAGCCGAGCCGCTGCAGCGACTTGACCATCGCCTTCTTCTGCTCGGGGCTGACGCGCCCGAACACCTGCTCGCGCGCCATGACGGCGTCGAGCTCGGCGACGCCCTCGGGCAGCTGCCGCGCGTCGAAGCCGTCGCCGACGTGGTCGACGCCCGCCTCCCGCGCGACGGCGGCGACGGTTCTCGGGTCGTCGCCCGAGATGATGCGGATGCTCACCCCCTGCTCGCGGAAGTACCCCAGCGTCTCGTGCGCATCCGGGCGCACCCGCTCGCGGAACGTGACGACCGCCACCGGCTCGAGCCCGGCGGGGAGGGCGGCCTCGCGCGGCGAGATCACCCCGTGCTCGTCGGCCCCGTCACCGGCCGCCGTCGTGAGCGGCGCGCTCGAGCGCGCGAGCACGAGCGTGCGCAGGCCACTCGCGGCGAGCTCGCGGCACCGCGCGAGCGTCGCGTCGAGAACGAGCCCGCCCTCGGTGAGCGTGCCCGTCTTGTCGAGGCAGAGCATGTCGACGCGGGCGAGGCCCTCGACGGCGGCGAGCTCCTGTACGAGCACCTCGCGGCGCGAGAGCTTGACGGCGCCGACGGCGAGCGCGACCGAGGTCATGAAGACGAGCCCCTGCGGCACCATCGCGATGATGCTCGCGGTCGCGGCGACGACGGCCTCGCGCCACGCGCCGCTCTCGAGGGCGACCTCCCACCCGCCGACCGCCTGCATCTGCCCGTTGACGACGAGCGCGCCGACCGGCAGCAGGCCGATGCTGATCCAGCGGATGATGCGCGCGATCGAGTCTCGCAACTCGCTGCCGACGAGCGAGAACTGCTTCGCCTCGGCCGTGATGCGGCTCGCGTACGAGTCGGCGCCGACGCGGATCACCCGCGCGAGCCCGCTGCCGCCTACGACCGTCGACCCCGACAGCAGCTCGCGGCCCGCGGGCGACGGCACCGCATCGGCCTCGCCGGTCAGGAGCGACTCGTCGATGTCGAGCCCCGACGCCTCGAGCACGACGGCATCGGCGACGACCTGGTCTCCGGCGGCGAGCACGAGCACGTCGTCGAGCACGACGTCGGCGATGGCGACCTCCTCGACCTCGCCGTCACCGTCGGGGGATGCTCGGCGCAGGACGCGCGCTCGCGGAGCGTTGAGCACCGCCAGCCGGCTCAGGGTCACCTTGGCCCGGAACTCCTGCGCGACCCCGATGGCCACGTTGGCGATGACGAAGAAGCCGAAGAGGGCATCCTGCCAGTAGCCGAGGGCGAGCAGCACGAGGAAGCTGCCGCCGACGATCGCGTTGAAGAGCGTGAAGAGGTTCGCCTGCAGGATGCGCCAGAGCGAGCGGCCGGTGTCGTTCGGCAGAGTGTTGACTTCGCCGCGATCGCGCCGACCGCGCACGTCCGCGACGCTCAGCCCGGTGATCCTCGCCACGGGAGCGAGCCTAGCGGCGCGAGGCCCATCAGCCGGCCGCACCGCTGACACGTGGTCACTCGGAGAGGCTTCTGAGCGGTGCTGAAACCTCAAGAGTCGGGCGTCGCTCACGAAAGCGGGCGCCGACGAGGCGAAGCGGACCATGCGTGGCTGACCAGGACACGTTCAGTCGACCCAACGGTCCTCGCTGGCGCCGAATGTTGCTTCAGCAGCCCCGGCGTTTCCTCGTTGACCGGAGGTGGGTGTCGACCACGGCGATCAGCGGGGCAGTCAGGCGCGGGTCGCTATCGAGAGGGTTCGACCATCGCGCCCCTCACGGGCGCGGCGCCTGGTCGGTATGGCTGCTGCGCGATCGACGGTGTGGGACTACCAGGAGAAGCATCGACACCACCACGACAGCAGTCCCTACCCAGCCCCATAGACTCTGGCGCTCGCCGAGGACCATGAGCGATAGCGCTATGCCGAAGATCGGCACGAGGAGCGTCCACGTCGTAAGGATGTCCAACCGAGCGCGTCAGGCTTCGGTGAACCATGCGACCGTGGTCGCTGCGGTCCCGACCAGCGATAGGAAGAGAAGGGTGAGAACGAAGCGCACGTTCCAATTGATCGTCGGCGGACCTTCGATGACGACTGCCGCGATGGCAAGGACGGACCCCCCGATCAGGAGCTGCGCGGCCGCCACGACGAACGGATCAGCCCGGACGACCCTCGAGATCAAGGTGCCGATGGTGACTGCGACAGCGGAGCTCAACGACAACCAGGCCCCGGTACCGAGCCCGGCAGGGAGCACGATCAGCACCCACGTGCGTCGGTCGCGCGGCAGGGGGGTGCGACGCATGCCGGTCACGAGCAGCAGTGCGATGCCCGCGATGAGAGCGCGCAGCGCTGCCAGCCAGAGCAGGGGGGCGTCCTGCAGCCCGATGCTGATCGCCACAAAGCACGAGCCCCAGGCGAGTGTCATCCACAGCATTCGCCGAGGACTCGGCTTACGCGTCACGGCAGTGGGATCGCCCTCAGCTCCTTGTCGGGGGATATTCACAATCCGCCGACACGGCTTTCACGACCGCGAGAGCCGACGGGCAGGCTCTCGCCCCTGCCTGTGTCACCGACGTGGGTCCTGCTCATTGATGTGCCTTCTCCGAGCGCAACGTCATCGCCGCCGCGTAGTCCACAGGAGGTAGCCGCCCAGGGCGCTGATCATGGTGGCGCCAGCGCGGATCATGGCGCCTTCCCGCGGTCGCCACCGGGCGTTGCCGCTGACGAGCTCGCCGATGCCGTTGATCAGCGCGGCGGCGATCATCCCGGCGATGAGGCGATTGCCGATGCGCTCGGCGCGGCCGACGAGCGGTTCCAGTTCGCTGGCGCGCAGGTGCACCTCCAAGCCGCTGGTCTCCAGGATCTGGCCCGCTCGGTGGAGCGCCCCGGGCAACTCGAGGAGGAAGTCTCGTGTATTCGCAGATGCCCGCGCCCAGCGCTTCGCAAGGGCAGGAAGCGAGAGCCGTCTCTGCACAAGCCGCTCCGAGAAGGGGGTGAGCGCCTGCAGCATCTCGAACGGCGGGTCGAGTCGTGCCGCCAAGCCCTCCGCCATCATGAGCACCTTGAACAGCAGCGCCGTCTCATGCGGGAGCTGGAGATGATGCTGGCGCAGAAGGGCGAGCAACTGTCCGAGAAGGTGGGTGACGTTGATCTCGGATAGTGGGCGGCCGCGGTAATTCGAGAGGAAGGTGGCGAGGGAGCGGCGGAGCTCGGTTCGGTCGAAGCTGTCCTTCGTGATCGACAGTTTCACGAGCGCCGTGGTGAGCGCGTCGTCGTCTCCCTCGGCAATGGCCAGCAGCACGTCGGAGAGTTCGTCCGCCACGTCCTCGTCAAGCTCCCCGACCATTCCGAAATCGATCAAGGCGATCGAGCCGTTGGCCTGAACGAACATGTTGCCGGGGTGGGGGTCGGCGTGAAAGAAGCGGTTCTCGAAGATCATGGTGAGGATGAGGTTCGCGCCCCGCTGGGCTAGTTGGTGCCGGTCGATGCGAGCGGCGTCGAGGGCGGAGATGTCATCGATGCCGATCCCCTGCATCCGCTCCAGGGTCAACACTCGTGAGGTGGTCGTCTCCCAGAACACCCGCGGGATGGCGACATCGGGCGAGTCGGAAAAATCGGTGGCGAATCGTTCCGCACTTCGCCCCTCCTGGAGGTAGTCGAGCTCCGCGCGTAGCGTTCGGGATAAATCCTCGACAATTCCGATCAGGTTGTAATGACGCGCAGCCTCCCATCGCTTGTCCGCACGCTCGGCGAGGTTCTGCAGGATCTCCAGGTCTTCGGCGACCTGGGCGACCACACCTGGCCGACGGACCTTCACGACGACTTGCGTGCCGTCCTGAAGAGTCGCCGCATAGGCCTGACCGATCGACGCCGCAGCGAGCGGCTGTCTGTCGAACCGCGCGAATACCTGTTCGGGTTCGGCGCCGAGCTCCTCTCGGATCACGGCCCTGATCGGTTCCCAGTCCTCAGGAGGCGCGTCGTCCTGCAGCTTGGCGAGCTCAGCGAGATAGTCAGGGGAAAGCAGGTCGGTCCGGGTGGACAGCAGCTGGCCGAGCTTGATGAAGGTGGGACCGAGTTCCTCCAGCGCCAGCCTGACATGGTCCGGGCTCGTGTAGGGCGCCTCCCGGCTCGGATGCCCGAGGATACCCTTGTTGAAGGGGATCCACCCGTTCAGCCCAAGGGCTCCCGTGGCCAGACCGAGCCCGTGACGCTCGAGGATGGCGCCGATGCGTCGATACCGGTTGCGATGAGTGGTCATCGCGAGTTCGACCACAGCAGAAGTCCTGCCGAGCGCCCTGACATTGACACCATAGCTATCGTTTTCTCCTTCGCGCGGTGTTGCTCGCGTTCAGCTGTTCGGCACGGTGGGTGGCAGGAAGTCCTGGAGCATCCCGAGAGTGGCGTCGGTAATGTGCATCGAGGCGGCGGCGTCGGGGGCGGTCCGGGTCAGTGCCCGGATCGCGTCGATGGTTTCGGGCACGACGATGGCTTCGTTGTAGACCTGATAGGTCAGAAAGAGCTCGTCGCCCTGAACGGTGACGAGGTCCTCCCACACCGCCACCTCCCACATATCGCCTCGGGGGCGGCCGAGGTCGCGCATCAGTTCGATCGTGGAGTTGAGGGCGATCAGACCGTCGGACATCCGTATGAACGCGATTCGGGGGGCGGCGCGCAGAGCGGTAAGCACTTCCTCCCGCGTCGCGTGCCGGGTCAATTGGATCGTCCAGTAGTGGTTGTGCGTCTGGGTGTGGGCACCCTTGGCGGCGATTGTCACCAGGTCGAGACCGGGCAGCACTGTTTGCGCGTCGGGGCCTTGATGGGAGGGGATGGTCGGCTCGGGGACCATCGTGTTCATGATGCCGCCGAGATGGGATTCCCACGGATCGGTGGCGCGTCGGATGAGCACCCCGCGGGCCCGGAGAAGTAGCCCGGCGGTGTCGAGAGCGCCGAGTACACGAACGATGCTCGTGGTGTTGCAGGACACGACGCGGGTGGTGTCGCGGCCCAGAGCGCTGTGATAGTTGGCTTGAGCGACGAAGGAGTGTCCGGTCACCTCGTGGGATTCGCCACCCTGGAAGACTGCCTTCACCCCGGCCGCGCGGTAGCGTTGCAGATTGCCCGCGGCGACGTGCTTGGGGGTGGTGTCGATGATGATGTCGGATGCCGCCAGCAGGTCCTCGAGGCCACCCGCTGCGCTCAATCCTTCCGCCGCCATCGCGGTGAGCGCTTGGTCGGTGGCGGCGAAGAGGGGAATTCGACCCCGCACGGATTTGATGCGCCAGTCGGTGGCGATGTCGGCAATGCCGACCAACTCCATGTCGGGCTGCAGCACGACGGCGTCCGCGACGCGCTTGCCGATCACTCCGTACCCATTGACGCCGACCTTGATCTTGCTCATGAGCGTGCCCTTCTCTCGGTGTGTTATTTATCGGGGGGGTTCTTGCGGTTGGAACTCGTGAGCCAGGGCGAACGTGTGTGACTCGCCGCCCGCGAGCGAGACCTCCTCGATGGCGACTCGGAGACGGATCGGCGGTGCTGGGCTGGGCAGCAGCTGCAGTCGCAGGGTGTGGTGGTCGAGTTCAAGGTCGATCAGGTGCCCCCGGTAAGCGAACTGGAGACGGATGCTCGGAAGTCGCGGCGGCAGTCGTGGAGCGAAGCTGACCCGGGTCGGTTCGCAGCTCAGCCCGACGAACGATCGCGCGACGAGGTCGATGGTGCCGGCCATTGCGCCGAGGTGGATGCCTTCGCGGGTCGTTCCCCCCTGGGTGTCATCCAGGTCGGCGATGAGCGCCTCGCGGAACAGGGACCACGATCGGGATTCGTCGAGGCCGGCGAGGACGGAGGCGCTAACGACTCGGCTGAGGGTGGACCCGTTGGAGGTGCGCTCGAGGTAGTAGGTCACCGTACGGACGAGGTCGTCCTGCGAGAAGGGGTAGCCGAGCCCAGCCAGCTGCTGCAGGAGCCCATCCTGGCCAAGCAGATAGACGAGCATGATGACGTCGGGCTGTTTGGCCAGCTTGTACCGATTGGTGCTGTCGTCCTCGGATTCGAGGATGAGGTCGAGCCGGCCGATGTTCTTATACCGATCCCGGTAGGCGGTCCAGTCGAGCTCGATGAGATCCTCGTACCCGTCGAACTGGCTGAGTATTCCGTCGGCGTGAACGGCGATCGCGAGCCGCTGGCTGACGTGCTCCCAGCGTGCGATCTCTGCCTCTCCGATCCGGAGTCGCGCCACGACATCGTCGCGGGGGTGGCCGGCCAACTCCTGGAGGGCGTCGACGGCGCGGGCGCACACCCATGCGACCATCACGTTCGTGTAGGTGTTGTCGCGGACGCCGTGGCCGTATCCGTCGTGGTACTCGTCCGGGCCCATCACGCCGGCGATATGGAAGCGGTCGGTATGGGGGTCGTGAACGGCGCAGGCGGCGAAATACCGGGCGACTTCGATGATGAGATCGGCACCCTGCCCGGCAAGCCACTCGAGGTCGCCGGTGACCTGATAGTGCTGCCAGGCGTTGTATGCGACTGCCAAACCGACGTGGCGCTGCAGGTGCGAGTGGTCGGGCATCCACCGTTGGGAGTGGGGGTTGTAGAGGTGATCTGGTGTCTCCTCGCGTCCGTCGCTGCCGCTCTGCCAGGGAAAGAGCGCTCCGGGCATGTCGTTCTCACGTGCCGCGGAGCGGGCGGCCCCCAGCCGGTGCCATCGGTATTGCAGCATCGCGCGGGCGACTAGCGGCAGCCGAAGGCCGAGTACGGGAAGGACGAAGAGCTCGTCCCAGAAGACGTGCCCGCGGTAACCCTCGCCGTGCAGGCCCCGTGCAGGCACGCCAGCATCCAACGCTGCAGTGTGGGGGGAGAGCGTCTGCATGAGGTGGAAGATGTGAAGGTTGAGAACGAGTTGGCTGCGCGGGTCGGCGTCGACGGTCAGGGGAAAGCGCTGCCAGAGTCGCTCCCAGGCGGCCCGGTGGCGGTCCTCCAGGCCGCGGGTGTCCCGGCCATGCTCCTCAAGTCGATCGAGTGCGGCGATCGCCGGCGACGCGATCGCGGGGTCGCGCGAGGTGAAGATCGCGGCCGTCTTGGTGAGGGTAGCGGGTTGCCCGTCAATGAGCGCCAGCTCGACGTCTCTGGTGTAGCGGCGTCCCGGCCGTGTGCGCGCGTCGGGCCACACTCCGTCAGCTCCCTCGAGTCGAAGGTGGATGGCCGAGGCGATGTCGATCTCGCTGTTCCTGGTTCGCACCTCGCAGAGAAGGACGTCCCCATCCTGGCTGAACGTCGGGGGGCCGAGGTGGGTGGTGTCCGATCCGACATACTCGGCGACGTTCCTGTTGCCCACACCTGCATCGAGGCCAGCGCGGAGCGTGACCGTCCCACTCCAACCGGAGGCAGTGAGGGTGGTCTCCTGCACGGCCAGATGCGGGTCGTCCATGGAAGCGAAGGATCGTTGCACGACGCTCAGCTCAGCTCCGTCGGCGCCGAGGAGGGTTACGTGCCGGGTGGAGATCCCCTCGCGCAGGCTCACATCCCGTCGCTCGTCGCGCATAGCGACTCGACCGCTGGACCACCATGGTCCGGCGGCGACTCGGATGTCGAGAGGAAGCCAGTTCGGCGTGTTGACGAGATGTTCCTCCTCCATGCTCCGACCGTGGATGCGGCTGGTGAGGCGGTTGTACACACCTGCGAGGTATGTCCCCGGGTAGTGCGTCCCGTCGTCGCGGTGCTCCGGCCGGGAGCCGCGAGTGACCAGGTATCCGTTCCCCAGTGCTGCCAGCACCTCCCGATGCCCTTCATGGGCGGGGTCGAATCCGGAGTACGTGAGGGTCCACGGGTCGGTGATGTTGGCACCGAGGTCCAGCTCACTGACATCGTTCAGGACGACGTCAGCCCCGTTGGCTTCGAGGGCATCCCGACGTCCTTCACGCGCGATCCCGACAACCAGTCCGAATCCGCCCTCATGAGCGGCCTGAACCCCGGAGATCGCGTCCTCGACAACCGCGGTGCTCTGCGGCTGGACTCCCAGGCGACGGGCGGCCTCGAGGAACATCGCCGGGTCAGGTTTGCCCGGCAGATGCTGCTCCGCAGCGATCTCCCCGTCCACGACCACGTCGAACATGCCAGCCAAGCCCGCCTCAGCCAGCATCCGGTGGGCGTTGCGACTCGCGGTGACCAGGCCGACCGGAATGCCGCCGGCGCGAAGCCGGCCCAGCAGGTCCGTCGTGCCTGGGTAGCTCCGCAGACCTCGTGTACCGAGTTCGGCCAGAAATAGGTCGTTCTTGCGTTCGGCGAGCCCCGCGATCGACCACTCTTGAGGTGAGTCGCCGAACCGTCGGGGCTCGAGCTCGATTCCACGGGCGGCCAGGAAGGCCGCGACCCCATCCTCGCGGCTTCGGCCATCGACGTACAGGCGATAGTCCTCCACAGGATCGAACGGCCGCAGGTCCGCGCCGTGGGCGCGGGGGTCCTGGAGGACCTCGTCGAAGAGTCGCTGCCAGGCGGCGGCATGGATGGTGGCGGTGTCGGTGACCACACCATCCATGTCGAACAACACCGCCTCGTAGGCCGACTCGAACTGATGAGCGTGAGGGGGAGGTGACGGCGGCCTCTTCATGGCGATTCGTCGACGCGGACCGAAGGGACCGTCTCCGCTGACCATGTCCAGTCGCGGATCTCGGAAAGGTCCTCGCCGTGCTCGCGAATGTAGGTGCTGTGACGGATAAGGGCGTTGCGCAGCTCATCGCGGACGTGTGCGGACACGTCGCGCAGCCGCGGCACCCGGTCGATGACGTCGATGGCCAGGTGGTAGCGGTCGAGTTCGTTGAGCACGCACATGTCGAACGGGGTCGTGGTCGTCCCCTCCTCCTGGTAGCCGTGGATGTGCATGTTCGCGTGATTCGCCCGCCGGTAGGTCAGCCGGTGAATGAGAGTCGGGTAGCCGTGGTAGGCGAACACGACGGGCGCGTGCGTGGTGAACAGGGCGTCGAAGTCCTCGTCGGACAGGCCATGCGGGTGCGCCCGCTGGTCTTTCAACCGCATGAGGTCGACGACGTTGACGACCCGGATGCGCAGGTCGGGGAAGTGGTATTTCAGGATCATTACGGCGGCGAGGGTCTCCATGGTCGGCACGTCGCCGGCGCAGGCCATGACGACGTCGGGTTCCTGTCCGTCGTCGCTACTGGCCCAGTCCCAGATTCCGATGCCCTTGGTGCAGTGCTCGATCGCCTGCTCCATGGTCAGGAACTGCAGCTGGGGCTGCTTGCCGGCGACGACGACGTTGACGTACTGGCGGCTGCGCAGGCAGTGGTCGGCGACCGACAGGAGCGTGTTCGCGTCCGGCGGCAGGTACACCCGGATCACGTCCGGCTTCTTGTTGACGACGTGGTCGATGAAGCCGGGGTCCTGGTGGGAGAAGCCGTTGTTGTCCTGGCGCCACACGTGGGAGGTGAGGAGATAGTTCAGGGACGCGACCGGGCGCCGCCACGGGATGTCGTTGGTGGTGGTCAGCCATTTGGCGTGCTGGTTGAACATCGAGTCCACGATGTGGATGAAGCCCTCGTAGCAGGAGAAGAATCCGTGCCGGCCCGTGAGGAGGTAGCCCTCCAGCCAGCCCTGCAGGGTGTGTTCGGAGAGGATCTCCATCACCCGGCCCTCGACGGCGAGGTGGTCGTCGTCGGCGACGGTGGCGGCGTTCCAGGCCCGGTCGGTGGCCTCGAGCACGGCGTCGAGCCGGTTCGAGTTGTTCTCGTCGGGTGCGAAGACCCGGAAGTTGTCCGTGTTGGCGAGCATCACGTCGCGCAGCAGCCCACCGAGCACTCGGGTGGACTCGCCGGTGACCGTCCCAGGGGTGGGCACCAGCAGGGCGTGGTCGCGGAAGTCGGGCATCCGCAGGTCGCGCAGCAGCCCGCCGCCGTTGCTGTGCGGGTTGGCGCTCATCCGGCGGTCGCCGTCGGGATGCAGGGTCGCGATCGCCTCGATCGGTGCTCCGGCTTCGTCGAAGAGCTCCTCGGGCCGGTAGCTGCGCATCCACGCTTCTAGGATCGCCCGATGTTCGGGGTTCTCTCGCGCCTGAGTGAAAGGGACCTGGTGAGAGCGCCAGCTGCCCTCGACCTTCTTGCCGTCGACCTCCTTCGGCCCGGTCCACCCTTTCGGAGAGCGCAGCACGATCATCGGCCACATCGGACGGCGCGTGTCCCCGTCCCGTGCGCGGTCCTTGATCGCGCGGATCTCGTCCAAGCAGGCGTCCAGGGTGCGGGCGAAGTCCTGGTGCATCTGCGTGGGGTCGTCGCCTTCGACGTAGTGCGGGGTGTGCCCGTAGCCGCGCAGCAGGTGGTCCAGCTCTTCGGGGCTGATCCTCGCCAGCACGGTGGGGTTGGCGATCTTGTAGCCGTTCAGGTGCAGGATGGGCAGCACCGTGCCGTCCCGGGCGGGGTCGACGAACTTGTTGGACTGCCAGCTCGCCGCCAGCGGCCCGGTCTCCGCCTCCCCGTCGCCGACCACCGCCGCCACGATCAGGTCGGGGTTGTCGAACGCCGCCCCGTAGGCGTGCGACAGCGCGTATCCGAGCTCGCCGCCTTCGTGGATGGAGCCGGGCGTCTCCGGCGCGACATGGCTGGGGATACCGCCGGGGAAGGAGAACTGCCGGAACAGCCGCCGCATGCCCACGGCATCCTGGGCGATGTTCGGGTACGTTTCGGTGTAGCTGCCCTCCAGCCACGACGCGGCGACGGGCCCCGGCCCGCCGTGGCCCGGACCCATGACGTAGATCGTGTTCAGATCGCGCTGCATGATGGCCCGGTTCAGGTGGGCGTAGATGAAGTTCAGCCCCGGCGTGGTTCCCCAGTGCCCGAGCAGCCGGGGCTTGATGTGCTCCGGCAGCAGCGGCTCCCGCAGCAGCGGGTTGTCCAGCAGGTAGATCTGCCCGACCGAGAGATAGTTCGCCGCCCGCCACCAGGCGTTGATCCGCTCCAGCTGCGCCGGGTCGAGAACCGGATCGGTGCCCGTCCGTGTTGAACGTGTGCTCATTGAGTTCATCGCTTTCTTTGCGTGTAGCTGATGAGGGGCTCTACCGGATACCGCTGGGGACGGGCACCTGTTCGGGACTGCTCGCCGCCGCGGGGGTTTCCTGGGCCGGCAGCCGGAGTCGCTTCAGCAACAGGGCGTTCACGGCGACGATCACGCTCGAGCCGGACATGCTGATCGCGGCGATCTCCGGGGAGAGCATGATCCCGAACGCGGGGAAGAACACGCCGGCGGCGATGGGCAGCGCGATGGCGTTGTAACCGATGGCCCAGCCCAGGTTCTGCCGCATCTTCCGCAGTGTTCCCTTCCCGATCCGCAGCGCGACCGCGACATCCAGAGGATCCGACCGCATCAGCACCACGTCAGCGGTCTCGATGGCGACATCCGTGCCAGCGCCGATGGCGATGCCGAGGTCGGCCTGGGCGAGGGCAGGGGCGTCGTTGACGCCGTCACCGACCATGGCCACCTTCTTCCCAGCCCGCTGCAGTTCGGCGATCTTCGCGCTCTTGTCCTCTGGCAGCACCTCGGCGATCACCGTGTCGATGCCCAGCAGGGATGCGATGCGCTCGGCGGTCGGCTGGTTGTCGCCGGTGAGCATCACCACCTCAATGCCGGACTCATGGAGGGCGTCGATAGCGGCTCTGGCGGTCTCGCGGGGGGCGTCGGCGAGTGCGATGACGCCAGCGACCTCCCCGTCGACGGCGAACATGATCGCCGTGCGCCCGCTCTCGGCGAGGGACTTCTGGGCGTCCTCGACCGGGGAGATGTCGATGCCCTCCTGCGCCATCAGGCGCATGTTGCCCAGAGCCACCTCCCGGCCATCGACGGTGGCGATCGCCCCCTTCCCCGCGACGTTGCGAAAGGCGGAAGCGGCGCGTCGCGGGATGTTCCGGGCTTCGGCGTAGGCGACGACTGCCTTCGCGAGGGGGTGCTCGGACTCGCGTTCGACGGCGGCCACCAGCGCGAGCAGCTCAAGGTCGTCCTCGCCGACGGGCACATAGTCGGTGACCTCTGGTTCTCCCTTGGTGAGGGTACCGGTCTTGTCGAGGACGACGGTGTCGATGCGGGCGGCGGTCTCGATGCCGGTAGCGTTCTTGAACAGCACTCCCCTTCGGGCGCCGAGCCCGGTGCCGACCATGATCGCGGTGGGGGTAGCCAGACCGAGCGCATCAGGGCAGGTGATGACGACGACGGTGATCGCGAACAGGATCGCGGTCGGCACGGGCGCGCCGGTCAGCCACCAGGTCAGGAAGGTCGCGCTTCCGCCGATCAGGGCGACCAGCACCAACCAGAACGCGGCGCGGTCCGCGAGCCGCTGACCGGGGGCTTTGGAGTTCTGCGCCTCCTGCACCAGCTTGACGATCTGGGCCAATGCGGTGTCGGCGCCGACCTTGGTGGCGCGCACCCGGAGGGTGCCGACGGTGTTCACGGTCGCGCCGATAACCATGGACCCAGGCGCTTTCTCCACTGGCATGCTCTCGCCGGTGACCATCGACTCGTCGACCTCGGATTCGCCGTCTTCGACCTCCCCGTCGGTGGGGACCTTCGCGCCGGGACGTACGAGCATCAGGTCACCGGGGATGACCTCGGACGTGGATACCTCGAGCTCTTGCCCGTCGCGGATCACGATGGCACGAGCGGGAGCGAGTTCCAACAGGCGGCGGATCGCGTCGTTCGCTCCCCCGCGAGCACGCATTTCCACCCAGTGGCCGAGCAACACGAACGTCGCCAGCACGGTCGCGGCTTCGTAGAACACCTCGCCGCCTCCTGTGAGGGTGACGATGAAGCTGTAGAGCCATCCTGCGCCGACGCCGACGGCGACGAGCACCATCATGTCCAGTGTTCGCGCCCTCAGGGCTCTGAACGCACCGTCGAAGAAGATCCAGGCCGAGTAGAACATCACGGGCAGGGACAGGATCAGGGAGATCACGTCATCCCGCAGCCCGAACGGTGCAGGCGCCGTGAAGCCCAGAACTTCCCGCCCGATCGGGGAGAACAGAGTGATCGGGATCGACATGATCAGCGCGAACAGGAACCGGTTGCGCATGTCGCGGATCATTGACGCCATCGACATGCCGCCATGGCCGCCTCCGTGCCCCATCACGTCCTGGCTGCTGCGGGCCGGGGCGGCATGAGCGTCATGGTCCCTGACCCCGTCCGGCTCGGCGACGACCTGCCCGGCCGCCGACTGGTGCGTGCCGTGCCCCTCCCCTGCCTGGTCGAGCCCTGGGTGCTCATGCGTCGACTCCGGAGGAACCGGATTGACATCGGGCGCCGCATGCTCAACGGTCGCGGATACGTGAGGGTGGTTGTGATTGCCGTGCGATGCCTCGTGCTCGCCGTGGGCGGGATCGCAGATGTGATTCGGGACGGACTGGCCGGCGCAGTGATACCCGCACTCGACGATCCATTGGCGCAACTGGGCCTGAGTGGTGAGTTCGGGGTCGTAGGTGACGTTCGCGGTCTGGGCGACCGGGTTGGCCTCCACCGAGGTGACACCTGCTTGACGAAGGAGGGTCGCCTCGACGATCGACTTCGACGACGCCCAGTGGACGCCGACGACTTCCAGGACAACGGTTCGTGTGTGCATGGGTTCGGACTCTCTCTGATCGAGGTTCTCAGGCGGCGTGGTAACCGAGGATGGTCATCATCCCGGCCTCGGCGTGATAGATGTTGTGACAGTGCGCCGCCCAGAGCCCAGGGTTGTCGGCGTCGAACTCGACGGTCAAGGACTTGCCCGGGAGGATGATCGAGGTGTCCTTGCGCGGTCCCGCTCCGGAGTGCTGGTAGGTGTGCCCGTGCAGGTGGAACGGATGCCACATCTGGGTCGTGTTCTCGATGCGCAGCCGCACACGCTCGCCCTGCGTCACGCCGAGCGCGCCGGCCAACGGCTCGACCGGGTCGAACCGGCGCCCATTGATCGCCCAGTCGTACCCCATCATCGAGCCGGACAGGGTCGCCGTCAGTTCACGGTCGACCGCGCGCGTCGGGAGCACGACGCTCCGGTCGGCGGCGAGGCCGCTCGCGGTGAGCACCGAGCCGGACAGTTCGGGGAGGGTCGCCGATGCGCGTGGAGTATCGCCTGACCCGGTGCGGACGATCGCCTGCGCCATCTCGCCTTTGCCCTCCGCGGCGGCGACGAGCGGAAACGCGCCGTCGCGGAGGGTGACCAGCGCGTCGTAGCGTTCACCCATGCCGATCAGGATCGCGTCGGTTTCCACCGGGTCCACCGGGAACCCGTCGCTGTGGGTGACGGTAAGTTTGTGACCGCCGAGCGCCACCCGGAACGCGGTGTCGCTGCCCGCGTTGATGATCCTGATCCGCAGACGTCGTCCGGGGGTGCTGGTGAAGGTCTCCGGGTCGGCGGGCGGGCGGCCGTTGATGAGGTAGTGCGGGTAGAACACGTCGCCGGCGTCCCCGCCGAGCAACGCCGAGCGCGCACCCATCATCATGTGGCCACCGCCGCCCATCATCCCGCCCATCCCTCCGCGCAGCTCCTCGAGCACCTCGTCAGGGGTGCCGGTCACTCCGTCGAGCCAGTCGTCGAGGATCACCACCCACTCCTCATCGTAGGCCAGGGGCTCGTCCGGGTCATCGACGATGAGTGCCCCGTACAGGCCACGGTCCAGCTGGGCGCCGACGTGCGGATGGAACCAGTAGGTGCCCGGTTGCGCGGTGACGAACTCGTACGTGAAGTCCTCGCCGGCGCCGATCGGCGCCTGGGTCGCGCCGGGGACACCGTCCATGTCGTTGCGCAGCGCCAGCCCGTGCCAGTGCACGGACGTATCGGCGGGGAGCCGGTTGCGCACGGTTGCGCGCAGCGTGTCACCCGCTGTCAGCCGAATCGTCGGCGCCGGCACCGGCCCGAAGCTCCAGGTCTTCGCCGTGGTGCCGGCGAGGTCGATCTGCGTCGGGGCGGCCACCAGGTCGACACGGGCGACTCGGCCGGTCCCGCCGCGGGCACGTTCCGCCTGACGCACCGGCGCGCCGGTCGGAGTGACGTAGCGCGGCCGGGTCGCGCAGGAAGCGAGAGCGACCGCGGCGATGGTGCCGGTGCCCACGGCGAGGAAGCCGCGCCTGGTCATGCTGGGGCTGCGGCTCGCGGGGGTCATGCCGGTCCTCTCTGGAGTGTCGATCCCGGTGTCCTCGGTCACGACGGTGCCCCGGTCGTCGGCGTCGGAGTGCAGGGTCGGCGCTGTCCGGTGGAGATGAAGACCGGGCGCCGTAGCGTCGGACCAGTGTTCGCCGAGGAGCGGCATACGCCCGCCTCCCTCACCGCGACGGCTGACAGGCCGCCGAAAGGGACGCGAGCGCAGGGGCTGACTCCACGACGACGCTCCGACTCCGGTGTGTCCATAACGTCTCGAGTCTTCCGCGGATATGCCTTGAGGGATAGGGTCGAAGGTCTCTATCGCTGAACGCGGACCCAGGGTTTCGTCCTGGATCCGCGCGGGTTCTATGGCAGGCCAGTTGGAGCGACGTCTGTCCGTCGTTTGCGTCGCCGCGGACGCGCTCACGATGACGATTCGCGAGGGGCCTCCGGCCGGGCCGAAGAGCGGCTCGAAGGGAAACGCGGACGCGAAGACCGGTCACGCAGACCGGCAACACCTTCAGACGGGAACCGACGGACCCCGCGATAAGTGGCCTGTCGTGAGACGCCCAGCTCGGCTGCGACGTGAGCGACTGGGCGGCCCTGGGCGACGCGTTCGACGGTCAAGGCCCTGCCAATCAACCAGGTCATGACTCAGTACATCTAGCCCCCGACGACCGCGCCGAAACGCTCGGGCAGGGTTGCGCGGTGCGCGCGGAGCAGCTCGGCGAGCGAGAGCGTGAAGCGGTCCTGGATCTCGAGGCCGTCGACCTCAGCGTCGGTGACGCCGATGCGCAGCACGGGCACGTCGCGCCCCTCGCACAGTCCGCGGAACTTCACGTCGTCCTCGCGGGCGACCGACACAAGCACGCGGGCCTGCGACTCCGAGAGGAGTGCGGCGAGAGCATCCACCCCGTCGCGCTCCATGAGCTCCGTGAGCCAGACGCGCGCGCCGAGACCGAAGCGCAGCACGCCCTCGGCGAGGGTCGCGAGCAGCCCGCCCTCCGAGAGGTCGTGCGCCGAGGTGACGAGCGCCTCTTCGGCCGCGGCGGCCATGAGGCCGGCGAGGTTCTTCTCGGCCGTGAGGTCGACGCGGGGCGGCAGGCCGCCGAGGTGGCCGTGCACGACGTCGGCCCACACCGAGCCGTCGAGCTCGTCGCGCGTAACGCCCAGCAGGTAGAGGTTCTCGCCCTCGTCCTGCCAGCCCGAGGGCAGGCGACGGTCGACGTGGTCGATGACCCCCATGACGGCGACGACGGGGGTCGGGTGGATGGGAACGTCGCCGGTCTGGTTATAGAACGAGACGTTGCCGCCCGTGACGGGGATGCCCAGCTCAAGGCAGGCATCGGCCAGGCCCGTCACCGCGCGCTCGAACTGCCACATGACGTCGGGGTTCTCGGGGCTGCCGAAGTTGAGGCAGTCGCTCACGGCGCGGGGTGCGGCGCCGGTCGCGGCCACGTTGCGGTAGGCCTCGGCGAGCGCGAGCTGCGCGCCCACGTAGGGGTCGAGCTGGCAGTAGCGGCCGTTGGCGTCGGTCGCGAGCGCGACGCCGAGCCCGCTGCCCTCGTCGACGCGGATCATGCCGGCGTCGTCGGGCGTCGCGAGCGCCGTGTTGCCGCCCACGTAGTAGTCGTATTGGTCGGTGATCCAGCTCGTGTCGGCGAGGTTGGGGCCGCCGAGAACCCGCAGGGCCTGCGCGCGCAGCTCGGCGTCGTCGGTTGGCCGGGCGAGCCGGGCGCTGCCGTCGGCCTGCAGGGCATCCAGCCACGCAGGCCGCGCGAAGGGCCGGCGGTACACGGGGCTGTCGATCGCGACCGTGCGGGGGTCGACGTCGACGATCGTCTCGCCCTGCCAGTGGATGATGAGCCGGCCCGTGTCGGTCACCTCGCCGAGCACGCTCGTCTCGACATCCCACTTGGCGGTGACGGCGAGAAAGGCGTCGAGCTTGCCCGGCTCGACGATCGCCATCATGCGCTCCTGGCTCTCGCTCATCAGAATCTCTTCGGCCGTGAGCGAGGGATCGCGCAGCAGCACCTGGTCGAGATCGATGACCATGCCGCCGTCGCCGTTCGATGCGAGCTCGCTCGTGGCGCACGAGATGCCGGCGGCGCCGAGGTCTTGGATGCCCTTCACGAGGTCGGCCGCGAACAGCTCGAGGCAGCACTCGATGAGCACCTTCTCGGCGAACGGATCGCCCACCTGCACCGCGGGCCGCTTCGTCGGCCCGCCCTCGCTGAAGGTGTCGCTGGCCAGAATGGATGCTCCGCCGATGCCGTCGCCGCCCGTGCGGGCCCCGAACAGCACGACCTTGTTGCCAACTCCGCGCGCGTTGGCGAGGTGCAGGTCTTCGTGCCGCAGCACGCCCACGGCGAGAGCGTTCACGAGCGGGTTGGCCTGGTAGACCGAGTCGAAGACGGTCTCGCCGCCGATGTTCGGCAGGCCGAGGCAGTTGCCGTAGTGGCTGATGCCCGAGACGACGCCGGGCACGACGCGCGCCGTGTCGGCGTGGTCGATGGCACCGAAGCGGAGGGCATCCATGACCGCGACGGGGCGCGCGCCCATCGAGATGATGTCGCGCACGATGCCGCCGACACCTGTCGCCGCGCCCTGGAAGGGCTCGATGTAGCTCGGGTGGTTGTGGCTCTCGATCTTGAAGGTGACGGCCCAGCCCTCGCCGATGTCGACGACGCCCGCGTTCTCGCCCATGCCGACCATCAGGTGCTCGCGCATCTCGTCGGTGACCTTGCTGCCGAACTGCTTGAGGTGCACCTTGCTCGACTTGTACGAGCAGTGCTCGCTCCACATGACCGAGTACATCGCGAGCTCACCGCTGGTGGGGCGGCGGCCGAGCAGATCCTTGATCGCCTCGTACTCGTTGGCCTTGAGCCCGAGCGCCTCGAACGGCTGCACCTTCTCGGGGGTGGCGGCGGCGTTGGCCACGGTGTCGGGAGCGGGAATCTGCGCGGGGCTCGTCACGCTGTTCAGCCTACCGGCGGCCCTAGGCTGGTCAGGTCGACCCCGAACCGCCGATGGAACCACCGCTGGGAGCCCCGCATGAACGCTCGCACCATCTGGACCTACGCCGCGATCGGCGTGCTCGTCTTCCTCGGCGCCATGTTCTTGGGCCTCGCGCTCAACCAGTGATCGCGAGATGCTGAGCGCATGAGCGTCATCCGCCCCCTCACCCTGCTCGACGTCGTCGGCGCCGAGGGGGTGCCCGAGCGGGGCTGGGTCTTCCTGCTCGTGCTCACGCTGCTGACGCTCGCCGCCGCGATCGTCGTGCTCGTGCTCGTCGAGCTCGTCGTGCGGCTGACCGCGACGCGCCAGCCGTGGACGGCCGTGCTGCTGCGGCACACCCGCCCGGCGCTGCGTCTGCTGCTCGTCGCCGTGGCCGTGCAGGTCGCCGTGAGCCTCGCGGCGCCCGCGTCGCGGTTCTCGGAGGCCATCGACCGCATCCTGACGATCGGGGTCATCGGGCTCTTCGCCTGGTTGCTCGTCGAGACCGTCGACTTCTCGTTCGAGGGCGCCAAGGGGCGCTTCCCGATCGGGGCCGAGGCGACGCGCGCCGCTCGCCGTGCGCACACGCAGCTGACCTTCCTGCAGCGCCTCGCGACCGTCATCATCATCATCGTCGGCGTGAGCGCCGCGCTGCTCACCTTCCCGCAGATGCAGGCGCTGGGCGCGAGCCTGCTCGCCTCGGCGGGCCTCGCGGGCATCGTCGCGGGCCTCGCCGCGCAGTCGACCCTGTCGAACGTGTTCGCGGGCGTGCAGATCGCCTTCAGCGACGCCATCCGCGTCGACGACATCGTCATCGTCGAGGGCGAGTGGGGGCGCATCGAGGAGATCACGCTCACCTACGTGGTCGTGCGCATCTGGGATGACCGGCGCCTCGTCGTGCCCTCCACCCACTTCACCAGCACGCCCTTCGAGAACTGGACGCGCACGGGCAGCGAGCTGCTCGGCTCGGTCGAGCTCGACCTCGACTGGCGCGTGAGCCCCGCGGCGATGCGGTCGCGGTTGGCCGAGATCCTCGACGGCACCCCGCTGTGGGATCGCCGGGTCTCGGTGCTGCAGGTCTCCGACGCCACGAGCGGGCTCGTGCGCGTGCGCATCCTCGTGAGCGCGGCCGACGCTGGGTCGCTCTTCGACCTGCGCAACTACGTGCGCGAGCAGCTCGTCGAGTGGGTGCAGCTCGAGAGCCCCGGCGCGATGCCGCGCACGCGCGTGCTCATGGTCGAGACCGAGTCGGCCCACGACGCGGCGCCCGAGGTCGACCCGGCCGACGCTTCGGCGCGGCGTCAGCTCTTCAGCGGCACGCCCGAGGCTCAGCAGCGGGCGGAGCAGATGCTCGCGCCCTCGGCCGACCCCGAGGCCCCGAGCCGCGCGGGCGCCTGAGCCCGTCGCGCGCTAGGCCTTGGGTACCGGCGGGCCGAGGATCAGCAGCACGGTGAAGAGCACCACGACCGCGAGCAGGATGAGTGCGGCCAGCAGGTAGGGGTGGGTGAGCATCCACCGCACCAGGCGGTCGAACCAGCGCTGATCGCGGGGATCGTCCGTCGCCTCGCGGCGCCAATCGCCCTCGAGCCTGCCCGTGCGGTGCGCCCAGATGTCGAAGGGGATCGTCGCGTAGGGGATGACCGCCGTGACGACCGCGAGCAGCCCGAGGCCGACGCCCCAGCGCTGGTTGATCGCCGTCAGCACGGCCGTCGCGCCGTAGGCGAGGAAGACGAAGCCGTGGATGCTGCCGCCGATCGTCACCGCGATGTCGAGCCCGATCGTGGCGCGCAGGATGAGCCCGGTGATGAGCAGCGTCCACGTGATCGCCTCGGCGATCGCGACGATGCGGTAGAGCTTCTTCGGGGTCAGGCGGGAGGGTGCGGTCGAGGTCGTCGTCACGGCCCTAGCTCAGCACGCTCTGCTTGATCACCGATGTGAAGAACGTCAGGCCGTCGACACCCGAGCGCATGGCCGCGGGCGTGTTGGGGCCGAAGCCCGGCTCGATGGCGTGCTCGGGGTGCGGCATGAGGCCGACCACGTTGCCGCGCTCGTTGCGCAGGCCCGCGATGTCGCGCAGCGAGCCGTTGGGGTTGACGTCGAGGTAGCGGAAGGCGACGAGGCCCTCGCCCTCGAGG
>NCEJ01000110.1 GCA_002280615.1 Micrococcales bacterium 32-70-13
AGGGCGCCGCGAGCATCCGCCTCGCTGAGGCCCATGGCCAGCAGCACGTGGCTGGGCTCGGGCACCCCGGCCTGGCAGGCCGAGCCGGTCGAGACGGCGAGGCCCGCAGCATCGAGCAGCATGAGCAGCGAGTCGCCCTCGGCGCCGGGGACGGTCAGGTGCAGGGTGCCGGGCAGTGCGAGCGCGTCGAGCTCGGCGGCCCGCTCGGGGTCGGGCTCGACCGCCGCGGTGCCCGCCGCCCCGCGCAGCACGGCCTGCGGCACCGTGCTCCGGATGCCCGCCGCGAGCCGCGCCCGCAGCGCGCGCTTGTGCGCCGTCCGCTCGGCGAGCTCGGCGTGCGCGAGCTCGGCCGCGACGGCGAAGGCCGTGGCGCCCGCGGCGTCCATGGTGCCCGAGCGCCCGCGCTGCTGCCCGCCGCCGTGCTGCAGCGGCACGACCTCGGCGCCGCGGCGCAGCACGAGCGCACCGACCCCGACCGGTCCGCCGATCTTGTGCGCCGAGATCGAGAGCGCCGACACCCCCGGCGGCAGCGGCGCGAGGGGCACCTGCCCGTAGGCGGCGATCGCGTCGACGTGCACGGGCACCCCGACGGCGGCGGCGAGCGCCGCGGCCTCGGCGACGGGCTGCAGGGTTCCGACCTCGTTGTTGGCGTGCAGCATCGTGGGCTGCAGGGTTCCGACCTCGTTGTTGGCGTGCAGCATCGTGAGCAGCGCGACGTCGGAGCCGTCGCCGAGCGCGGCCGCGAGGCCGTCGAGCCGCAGCCGGCCGAGCTCGTCGACCTCGAGCCAGTCGAGCTCGGCGCCCTCGTGAGCGGCGAGCCACTCGACGGTGTCGAGCGCCGCGTGGTGCTCGGTGCGCGGCACGAGGATGCGCCGTCGTGACGCGCCCGCATTCCGCGCCCAGAACATTCCCTTGATGGCGAGGTTGACGGCCTCCGTGCCGCCGCCCGTGAACGTCAGCTCGATCGCGTCGACGCCGAGCGTGGCGGCGATGCGGGCCCGCGCGTCGTCGAGCACCGCACGGGCGTGCTGGCCCGCCCCGTGGATCGACGAGGGGTTGCCGACGAGCTGCAGCGCCTCGAGGTAGGCCTCGCGCACGACGGCCGGCATGGGAGAGGTGGCGGCGTGGTCGAGGTAGATCACGCGGGCCTCCTCTCGGCGCACGGTCGATGCGACGGCCATGAACGGCGCTCGTCTCGCGTTGACCTAGCCTAAGACGCATGGCCTCGAACGACCCCCTCGGGAACCTCGGCGTGCGGCAGACCGCCCGCGGCGGCGAGCTGCGGGTGTTCAGCGCACATGCGACTGCCGTCGAACTGTGCATCTTCGCACCCGACGACCCGACCTGGATCGCCGAGACCCACGCCCTGCACCGCATGAAGTCGGGTATCTGGCACATCACGACCCGCGCGCTCGCGCCGGGGGTGCGCTACGGCCTGCGCGTCGACGGCCCCACGGGCCCGACGCACGCCTTCGACCCCGAGCGCGTGCTGCTCGACCCCTACGCGCGCGGGCTCGCCCGCCTTCGACTGGGCGGGCGTGCAGAAGCCGCGCATCCCCCTCGACCACACGGTGCTCTACGAAGCGCACGCCAAGGGCCTCACGAAGCTCGCGCCCGAGCTGCCCGACGAGCTGCGCGGCACCTACGCGGGCCTCGCCCACCCCGCGACGATCGCCTACCTGAAAGACCTCGGCGTCACGACGGTCGAGCTGCTGCCGATGCACCAGTTCGTGAGCGAGCAGCGGCTGCAGGGGCAGGGCCTCGTCAACTACTGGGGCTACAACACCCTCAACTTCTTCACCCCGCACGCCGCCTACGCCACGCGCCAGGCGCAGTTCGGCGGCACCGGTGCCGTGCTGCGCGAGGTCAAGGGGATGGTCAAGCTGCTGCACGAGGCCGGCCTCGAGGTCGTGCTCGACGTCGTCTACAACCACACCTCCGAGGAGGGGCCCGAGGGCCCGACGACGAGCTTCCGTGGCATCGACGCCGCCTCCTACTACCGGCAGACGCCCGACGGCGCCTATATCGACACCACGGGCTGCGGCAACACCATCGACTTCTCGCAGCCCGTCGCGCAGCGCCTCGTGCTCGACTCGCTGCGCTACTGGGCCAACGAGGTGCAGATCGACGGCTTCCGCTTCGACCTCATGGCCACGCTCGGGCGCGACGCGGGGGCGGAGTTCGACCCCGAGCATCCCCTGCTGCGGGCGATCCTCGACGACCCCGAGCTGCAGGGCGTGAAGATGATCGCCGAGCCGTGGGACGTCGGCATGGGCGGCTGGCAGGTCGGGCAGTTCCCGCACGGCTATCACGAGTGGAACGACGGGTTCCGCGACCGCGCGCGCGCCTTCTGGTTGACGGATGCCGGGACGGCCCGGTCGCACGGCACCGCCCCCGAGGGCATCGGCTCGCTCGCGCGGCGCATCACCGGCAGCGCCCACGTCTTCGCCGAGGCGCGCGGTCCGCTCGCGAGCGTCAACTTCATCACCGCGCACGACGGCTTCACGCTCGCCGACCTCACGGCCTACAACACGAAGCACAACATCGGCAACGGCGAGAACAACCGCGACGGCACCGACAACAACCGCTCCTTCAACTTCGGAGTGGAAGGGCTCACCGACGATCCCGTCATCACGACGACCCGGCGCAAGGCCATGCGCAACCTCATGGCGACGCTGCTGCTGAGCGCGGGCATCCCGATGATCACGGCGGGCGACGAGGTCGGCCGCAGCCAGCGCGGCAACAACAACGCGTACTGCCACGACAGCGAGCTGACCTGGCTCGACTGGCACCACGAGGGGTGGCAGCAGGACCTCTACCGCGTCGTGCGCCGGCTGCTGCAGCTGCGGCGCGAGAACCCCGCCCTGCGGCCCGTGCGCTACGGGCGCTGGGGCGAGACCGTTCCGAACGCGACGCAGATGGACTGGTTCAACAAAGACGGCCTCGCGATGACGATGACCGACTGGGACTCCCCCGCCGAGCGCACGCTGCAGTACCTCGCGGCCTCGACGCCCGAGTTCGAGGAGTTCAACCGCATCCTGCTCATCGTGCACGGCATCGAGGAGGAGGTCGAGGTCACGCTGCCGGCCCACGAGGGCGTCGACGGCTACACCCTGCTGTGGGACAGCTCGCACGACGACATCGGCGACCTCGTGAGCGAGCACGCCCCGGGCGAGACGCTCGTCGTGGGCCCCGCGTCGATGCTGCTGTTCCGCGCGCATGGCTAGAGCCGGCTCGGCGGCGCCGGGCACGCCCGCGACGGTCGCGCTCACCGCCGCCGGCATCGCGTTCACGGCCCACACCTACGCGCACGATCCCGCGACGACGAACTACGGCCTCGAGGCCGCGACGGTGCTCGCGCTCGACCCCGACCGCGTGTTCAAGACGCTGCTCGCCGACGCGGAGGGTCGGCTCGTCGTCGGCATCGTTCCGGTGACGGGGATGCTCGATCTCAAGTCGCTCGCCGCCGCCGTCGGCGCCAAACGGGCCGTCATGGCCGACCCCGCCGTGGCCGAGCGCAAGACGGGCTACGTCGTGGGCGGTATCTCGCCCATCGGGCAGAAGACCGCGCTGCCGACCGTGCTCGACGAGACCGCCGCGCTGTGGGAGACGATCTACGTCTCGGGCGGCCGTCGCGGCTTCGACATCGAGCTCGCGCCCGACGACCTGCTGCGCATCACGGGCGGCAAGCTCGCCGACATCGCGCGCTGACCCGCCGGGCGCGAGGAGCGCCCGGCGGGTGTGCGATCAGTGCGCGACGGCGACGAGGCCGAGCTCGGCCGGGTTCGCGAGCAGCGCGTGCTTCGGGGTGACCCGCACGTTGTAGCCGAATGAGCCCGAGCGGCCGAGCGGCACGGTGCCGACGAACGTCGCGGGCTGGCCCAGCTCGTGCTCGGCCAGCTCGAGCGGCTGGCGCCGAACATCCACGAGATCGTCGCCGTTGCGGGCACGCCCGAAGGCGACCTCGACGAGCACGTCGTCGGGTGAGAGCCCGGCGAGCTGCACGTGCGCGCGCACCTTGAGCTCGTCGCCCACCTGCGGCGACTGCACGCCGCCCGACTCGACGTGCGTGACGGCCACGTGGGGCCACTCCTGGGCGACGCGGGCCTTCCAGGCCGCGAGCTCGCGCGCGGGCCGGTTGCCGTCGGCCGTGATGGCGCGCTCGGCGTGCGCGGCAGGCACGTAGAGCCGCTCGACGTACTCGCGCACCATGCGGTCGGCCGAGAGCTCGGGCGAGAGCGTCGCGAGCGTGTGGCGGATGCTCTGCAGCCAGCGGCGCGGCAGCCCCTCGGCATCGCGGTCGTAGTAGCGCGGCGCGATCTGGTACTCGATGAGGTCGTACATGGCCTCGGCTTCGAGCTTGTCGCGCTCGGCACCGTCGCCGGCCGCGTCAGCGGTGGGGATCGCCCAGCCGTTCTCGGCGTCGTAGTACTCGTTCCACCAGCCGTCGAGGATCGACAGGTTGAGCGAGCCGTTGAGGGCCGCCTTCATGCCGGAGGTTCCGCACGCCTCGAGCGGACGCAGCGGGTTGTTCAGCCAGATATCGGTGCCCGGGTACAGCAGGCGGGCCATACCGATGTCGTAGTTGGGCAGGAAGACGATGCGGCGGCGCAGCTCGGGCTCGGCCGCGAACTGCACGAGCTTCTGGATGAGCGCCTTGCCGCTGTCGTCGGCGGGGTGCGACTTGCCCGCGATGACGAGTTGCACGGGCCGCTCGGGGTGGGTGAGCAGCGCGCGCAGGCGCTCGGGGTCGTGCAACATGAGCGTGAGGCGCTTGTAGGTCGGCACGCGGCGCGCGAAGCCGATCGTGAGCACGTCGGGGTCGAGGATCTCGCCCATCCAGCTCGGCGCGGCCACGCCGGGGTTCTGCTCGGCCCACGCCGCGGTGACGCGCTCGCGCGCGTCGGTCACGAGCTGCTGGCGCATGGCGCGGCGCACCGACCACAGGTCGGCGTCGCTCACGGCCTCGGAGGTCCAGTCGCACGCCGAGGTCTCGTAGGTGCCGAGCTTGTCCTTCGCGAGGGCGACCATGAGCGGGTCGGTCCAGGTGGGGGCGTGCACGCCGTTCGTCACCGAGGTGATCGGCACGTCGTCCTGGTCGAAGCCCTCCCACAGGGCGCCGAACATGCCGCGCGAGACGTCGCCGTGCAGCTTGCTCACGCCGTTGGCGCGCTGGGCGAGCCGAAGGCCCATGACGGCCATGTTGAAGACGGCGGGGTCGCCGCCCTCGTAGTCCTCGGTGCCGAGGGCGAGCACGTCGGGCGCCGTGACGCCAGGAAGT
>NCEJ01000111.1 GCA_002280615.1 Micrococcales bacterium 32-70-13
ATGCTGCTCATCCAGGTGTCGAATGCGCTCTCGGTCACCGTGATCGACGCGGTCGGCGCGGCCGGAACCTCGTGGTTGCGCATGTGCTTCGGCGCGGTCTTCCTGCTGCTCATCGTGCGGCCGAGCGTGCGCAGCATCCGTCGCGCCGACGTGCCGACGTTGCTCATGCTCGGCGCGGTGACCGGCCTCATGACGACGTTCTTCCTGGCCGCGCTCGACCGCATCCCGCTCGGCACCGCCGTCGCGATCGAGTTCCTCGGCCCGCTCACCGTCGCCGCGGTCATGAGCCGCCAGCGCCGAGCGCTCGTCTGGCCGGCCCTCGCGCTCGTCGGCGTGGTGCTGCTGACCGAGCCGTGGCAGGGGGCGACGGATGCTCTCGGCATCATCTTCGCCCTGCTCGCCGGCATCTGCTGGGGTCTCTACAACCTGCTCACCCAGCGGGTCGGCGACCGCTTCAGCGGCATCACCGGGCTCGCCTTCACGATCCCGATCGCGGCCGTCGTGACGACCGTCATCGGGCTGCCCCAGGTGGCCGGCGGCGCGCCCACGGTGCCGATCATCCTGCTCGCAGCGGGCATCGCGCTCATCACGCCCGTCATCTCGTTCGGCCTCGAGATGCTCGCCCTGCGCCGCATGACGCACACGGCGTTCGGAACGCTGCTCGCGATCGAGCCGGCCTTCGGGCTCGTCGTCGGGCTCATCATCCTGAGCCAGCTCCCCGGGCCCCTGCAGATCATCGGCATCGTGATCGTCATCGTCGCAGGCGCCGCGGCTCAGCGCGACGGCACGCGGTCACGCGCGGTCGACGACCCCGCCATCCCACCAGCGCAGCACGCGCAGTGACAGGAACGTCAGCCACGGCGACGGCTCGCCGACGGGCACGTCAAGCTCGAACCAGACACGACCCGGGTGGCGGCGCTCCTGCAGCCAGCTGCCATCGGGCTGCTGGGCAGCGCGGATGACCCCGATCGCGTCGGATGCCCGCTCGTCGGGCGCGGTGCCCTCGAGCAGTGACGCTCGTCGCAGGTAGTCCATGACGTTGAGGGCGCTGTAGACGTGGCGGAACGGGTAGCCGAAGTGCGTGGCCCAGGGCGCCACGAGCTCGCCGGTCGACTCGCGGTACAGCATCCGTCGCCGCAGCAGGTACTCGTGCGCCGCATGCCGCGCCGGGCGCAGGCGGGTGTCGCCGGTGCGCTCCTCCCACTCCAGGATGCCCTTCAGCGCGTTGAGCGTGGAGTGGAAGCTCGACCGCACCGAGCCCTCGACCCACTCGCAGTTCCAGCCGCCCTCGGCCATCTGGTGCTCGGCGAACCACGTCGCGATCGCGTCGACGTTGGCGCCGAGCCACGCGCCGTTGGCGAGCGTGAAGCCGTTGATGCACGCGTCGACCTCGCCGCCCCAGTAGGGCAGGTCGTCGTACTCCCAGCGCGCGTTCGCGGCGAGCTTCTCGGCCGTGCCGGCGAGCGCCGCGGCGTCGAGCCCGAACTCGCGCAGGGTGTTGAGCGTCCACGTCGTGGCGGTCCAGGGCTGGCCCTCCTGGGCCTCCTCGCTGTGCCAGTCGAAGTCGGCGGGAAAGTAGGCGCCGCCCGCCCACTGGCCGTCGGCATCCTGATGCGCCAGCAGCGCGGCGCCCATGCCCTCCGTCGCGACGCGCGTGCGAGTCGCCTGCCACACGTGCTCGGGCTCATCGGCCAGGTCGCGCTCGACCTGCCAGCGCAGCGCCGGGTCGGTGTCGAGCATCCACTGCAGCACACGTTCGTCCGGCGGCGGAGTCGTCATGCCGCGAGGGTACTGCGATCGAGAAGTGATGGGGTGGTGGACCTGAGGGGATTCGAACCCCTGACCTCCTCGATGCGAACGAGGCGCGCTACCAACTGCGCCACAGGCCCGTGGTGCGTCGACCACATTACCATTCGCGCGCGGGGTGCTCGACCGGGTGCCGCGCGGGCTCAGCCGGCGGCGCGACGGCGCTCGAGCACCTCGTCGAGGTCGGGCGCGCGCGTCGGCAGCCCCTCGACGAGGCCCATGCCGGCGAACCGGCTCGCGGCGGGCCGGGCGGCCTCGGCCGCCTTCCCGTCCGAAGTTCGGGAAGGCAGCGCGGCGACGTCGGTGGATGCCGCGCGGGCTGCCGCCCGCTGCGCCCGCTCGGCCTCGGCGGCGGCAGCAGCGAGCGCGGCCGCGTGGTCGAGGGCCGGAGCCGCGGCCCCGGTCGGCACGACCGGTGCGCTGAGGTAGCTCGGCTTGGGCAGCGGCACGGGCGTCCACTCGCGGCTCGCGACCGCGGGCGCCCGGCGAACCGGGGGCGCCAGATCGACGAACTCGGGGGCGGCGACGCCCTCAACGCGAGCCGTGCGGCGGCGCTGCGCGCGCGCGAGACCCGTGAGGAGCATCCCGCCGCTGATCGCGACGAAGGCGGCGAAGCCCGCCCAGGCCCAGGCACCGACGACCACCGCGACGACGATGCCGACGAGCGCGAGCAGCGTCGTGAGCGAGGTGAGGGCGCGCGAGCGGCGCAGACGGCGCTGGCCGAGGCGCGCGGCATCCATCTCGGCCATGAGGCCCGGTGCCGACTCGCTGAGGCGCGCCCGCAGCGCGCGCTGGGCGGCCGCCTCGCGCGCGCGCTCGATCGCGGCGAGCTCGCGCTGGCGGGCGGCGAGCGAGCGCTGCTGCGCGGCGACATCGCGGGCGGTCAGTTCGGCGCGCACCGACTCGGGAACCTCGGCCGCGTGCGCCATGATGCGCAGCGTCTGCTGCAGGCGGATGGCGTTGCGCTCGGTCGCGAGGTACTCGCGGCGGCGGCGCCACATCGGCACGAGGTAGAGCATCCAGAGCCCGGCGGCGACCGCGATGAGGATCGCCGTGCCGCCGCCCGTGGACTCCATGCGGCAAAGGTACGATTCACGAGCCGGTGCGGTCGGCAGGTCGGCGGAGTGTTGGCAGACCCGAGGCCGCATCCCCCGCTCCCCCACCCCTCGCAAAGGACATCATGTCGTCGACCCCTGCCCCCGAAGCCGCCGCACACGAGACCGAGAAGACCGGCCTGCGCGCCTTCTTCGGCAACGCCGAGCTGCTCATCGTCATCCTGCTCGGCATCGTCTCGGTCGCGACCGCCTGGGTGTCGTTCCAGGCCGCGCTCTACGACGGCCAGACCGCCAAGTCGCTCTCGCTCTCGCAGAGCGCGACGGCCGAGGCCGAGTCGCTCTACCTCGAGGGCAACCAGGAGTACGTGCAGGATGCGCAGACCCTCGCGCGCCTCACCGAGCTGCAGGCGCAGATCGACGCCGGCGACCCCGTTGCGGCCGAGGTCTACGACGCCCTCTACTTCGTCGCCGTGAGCGAGCACTTCGGGGCCGCGATCGAGCGGGCCGATGCGATCAACGCCGCCGACACCGAGTTCTACACGAGCCCGCTCGACGACGAGGAGTACCAGGGCGTGCTGTTCGGCGCCTACGCCGAGAAGGCCGACGAGGCCGTCGCGCTCACGCAGCAGGCCGACGAGCTCGACGCGCGCGGCGACTGGCTCACGCTCACGACCGTGCTCATGGCCATCTCGCTCTTCCTGCTCGGTGTCGCCGCCGTCGTGCGCAGCCGTCGCGTGCAGTACTCGCTCATCGTCATCGGCTCGGCGATCTTTGTGTTCGCGGCCGTCATCATGCTGACGATCCCCATCACCTGGGTCTGAGCTCCCGCGGTCACCGCGCGGGCGGAAGGCTGATGCCCCGGCGTGCGGCGATGACATCCAGTTCCGGGATGCTCGCCGCACCCGGGGGCACGCGCCCCGCCTTCCAGCGCTGCAGCACCCCCTGCGGCACCTCCTCGACGGTCAGCGCGAAGCAGAAGTGGTCGCGCCAGTCGCCGTTGATGTGGATGTAGCGCCGCCGCAGCCCCTCGTA
>NCEJ01000112.1 GCA_002280615.1 Micrococcales bacterium 32-70-13
GTTCACCTCGCGCGGTCTCCTCATCGCCGCCGCGCTCGCCGCGCTCATCTTCGCGATGCTCGAGCTCGACCCGTTCTGGATCGCCAACGTGCTCTACCTCGGCTTCTTCCTATCGGCGATGCTCGAGACCGTCACGAAGATCGCGCTCTACCGCGGGGGAGTGCCCGCATGGTGAAGCCCACGCGCGTCTCCAACAGCATCCGCCCTCTTCGGTTCGCGGCGGGTGAGATGACGCAGGCCGAGCTCGCCGAGCGGGTCGGGGTCACGCGCCAGACCATCATCGCGATCGAGCAGGGCAAGTACTCGCCGTCGCTCGAAGTCGCCTTCCAGATCGCCCACGCCCTCGGGGTGCGCCTCGACGAGGTGTTCAGCTACCCCACCACCACCAGTAACGGAGACTCGGCATGACCACCACCACCGCCACGATGACCGCCATCACCCAGCATGCCTACGGGCGCAGCGAGGTGCTCGCCCTCGGGCGGGTGCCCGCACCGACGCCGAAGCCCGATCAGGTGCTCGTGCGCGTGCATGCGGTGAGTCCCGATTCGGGAACCGTGCACCTCATGACGGGCGACCCCTACGCGGTGCGGCTGGCGCTCGGGCTGCGCCGCCCGCGCCAGCCGATCATCGGCCTCGCGTTCGCGGGGGTCGTCGAGCAGGTCGGCAGCGAGGTGACCGGGTTCTCGGTCGGCGACCGCGTGGCCGGCACGGCTTGGGCGGCGTTCGCGGAGCTCGTCGTCGCCTCTCCCGCGAAGATCGCCCGCATCCCCGACGGGCCCGCATCCCCGACGGGGTGTCGATGGTCGATGCCGCGACCCTGCCCGTCTCTGCGGGAACCGCGCTGCAAGCTGTTCGAGACGGCGCCCGCGTGCAGGAGGGTCAGCGTGTGCTCATCATCGGCGCGGGCGGCGGCGTCGGATCGTTCATGGTGCAGCTCGCCGTCGCCGCCGGCGCGCGGGTGGCCGGCGTCGCGAGCGCCGGCAAGGCCGCGTTCGTGCGCTCGCTCGGCGCGGAACGGGTCATCGACTACCGGGCGACGCCCGACCCCGCCGACTGGGGCCGGTTCGACGTCATCATCGAGGCGGCGGACGGTCGAGCGCTGCACGTGCTGCGGCGCGCGCTGACCGAGCGCGGCACCCTCGCGATCGTCGGGGCCGACAAGTCGGGTGGTCCGCTGCTGCGCGGCACCGATCGGCAGCTGCGCGCGATCCTGCTCAACCCGTGGGTGAAGCACCGCCTGACCGCGGTCATGCAACGCGAGAACAGCGACGACCTCGCGACGCTGCTCGACATGGTCGATCGCGGAACCCTGCGCGCCGCCATCGACGAGGTCGCGCCGCTCTCCGGAGCGTTCCCCCTCATCGACCGGCTCGCGCAGCAGCAGACGCGCGGCAAGGCCGTGATCGAGCTGGTCTGAGCGGACGACCCTGAGCGGTCGGCTCTGGGCGGTCGGCTCTGAGCGGCGGCGCTGACGGGGTCGCTAGTCGGTCACGCCCGCGAGCGATCCGGTGACGGGCCCCTCGGGGTCGTAGATGACGCACAGCACCTCGCGGTCGCCGTTCGCCCAGCTCTCTTCGGTGGGGTAGTAGTAACTGAAGTCGAAGCGCGACTCGAGGTAGGGCTCGCCCACGAACTCCTCGAACGCCGGCAGGCACAGCACCTCGGCCTTGCCGATCACCGTCTCCTCGCCCGGGTACGCCGACTGCCCGAGCAGATGGGCCGAGTAGATCTCGCCGTCGTGCGGGCCGTCGCACGGCACGGTCGGCACGGTCTGCACCTCGCCTGTCGCGGTCGCGTCGTCGACGCAGTCGCCGACCTGCAACGCGAACGCGTCGGTCTGCTCGTTCGGCTCGATGATGCGACCGTCGTCGTCGCGCACCGGCTCGTCACCCGGCGTGAACGGCCCGAAGACCGTGCAGCCGGCGAGCACGGCGACGGCGGTGCCCGCGAGAACCGCGAGCACCGCCCGTCGTCGTGCCGAGATGGTGGTCAGGATGCTCAGCGCCCGATGTTCTGCAGCGAACCCGTGACCTGGCCGGCCTCGTCGTAGATCGTGCAGAGGATCTCGCGGTCGCCGCCCTCCCAGCTGCCCTCGGTCGGGAAGTAGTAGCTGAAGTAGTAGATCGAGTCGGCGTACTCGATGCCCGCGAAGCCCGCGTAGGCGTCGAGGCATGCGGCGTCGGCCTCGGCGATGACGGCGTCGGTGCCGGGGAAGGTGTCACCCTCCATGATGATCGACGCGTAGATCTCACTGTCGTGGGGCTCTTCGCACGGCACGGTGGGGATGGTCTCGACGGTCTCGGCGGCCGTGGCGTCGTTGAGGCAGTCGCCCACCTGGAGGGTGAAGACGTCGGTGCTGTCGTTGCCCTCGACGACCTCGCCGCTGTCGTCGCGAGTGGCGGTGCCGCCGCCCGTGAACGAGGGCAGCAGGCTGCAGCCGCTGAGCGCGAGGCCCGCAGCGGAGAGGGTGACGATGGCGAGGGCACGCGCCCAGGGCGCGGAGGTGACGGTGCTCACGGGGGCTCTTTTCGGCTCGGGGTGACGGGAGGGGTGGAGCAGGGGTGGGCGCCGTCGTTGCTGCGAGGAGCGCTCGAGAGCGAGCCTACTCAGCCTGCAGGCGGCGCAACACCTCTTCGTGCAGGAGGCCGTTGGTGGCGAGGGCGCTGCCGTGCCACGGCCCCTCCTGGCCGTCGACCGAGGTGAACCGCCCGCCCGCCTCCTCGATGATCGGCTGCAGCGCCGCCATGTCATAGGGCTGGAGGTCGAATTCGCCCGCGATGTCGATCGCGCCTTCGGCCACGAGCATGTACGACCACATGTCGCCGATCGCCCGCGCGCGCCACACCGAGCGGGTGAGGGCGATGATCGGCTCGAGCCGACCGGCGTCGTCCCACCCCGGCAGGCTGTTGTAGCTGAGCGAGGCGTCGGCGAGCTCGCGCACACCGCTCACCGCGAGCGGACGAGCAGGGCCGCCGTGCTGGGCTGTGCGGGCCCCGAGCCCGCGCGCCGCCCACCACCGCTGCCCGAGCGCGGGAGCGCTCACGACCCCGACCACGGGTACGCCGTCGATCGCGAGGGCGATGAGGGTGCCCCAGATCGGCACGCCCCGCAGGAAGTTCGCGGTGCCGTCGATCGGGTCGATGATCCACTGCCGGTGGGCGCCCGTGCCGGTGCCCTCGGCCGTGCCGTACTCTTCGCCGAGGATGCCGTCGGCGGGGCGCTCGGCGAGGAGCCGGTCGCGGATGGCGCGCTCGACGGCCTGATCCGCATCCGTCACGGGCGTGCGGTCGGGCTTGGTCGTCACCCGCAGGTCGACCGCGCGGAAGCGGTCGATCGACACCGCATCGGCGCGGTCGGCGAGGTCGAGGGCGAGCGCGAGGTCGTCGCCGAGGTCGCCGATGGCGGTGCGCGGGTCGTCTGCGGGGGATGCCGTGGTCACGGCTTCAGCGTATCGGCGCCCGTGCGCCCGCTCGGGGTCATGAGCGTCGTCAGCAGCCGCTGCAGCGAGTCGAGCCGTTCGGCGCCGAACTCGCCGAGCTCACCCGCCGCGGCCCGCTCGACGAGCTCGCAGTCGGGCGCGTCGGGCAGGTGGGTGCAGCCGCGCGGGCAGCCCGCCCCGATCTCGGCGAGGTCGCCGAACGAGCGCAGGATGTTGTCGGGGTCGACGTGACCGAGGCCGAACGACCGCACGCCGGGGGTGTCGATGATCCATCCGCCGCCCGGCAGTCGCAGAGAGACGGTCGACGAGGAGGTGTGGCGTCCGCGGCCGGTGACGGCGTTGACGACGCCGGTCGCGCGCCGGGCATCCGGAACCAGCGCGTTGACGAGGGTCGACTTGCCGACCCCCGAGTGACCGACGGCGACGGTCGTGCGGTCACGCAGCAGGGCGCGCAGCTCGTCGACCGGAGGCGCGTCGGAGCGGCTCTCGACGACGCGGAGGTCGAGCCCGCGGAACTGGGCGAGGAACGGCGCCGGGTCGGCGAGGTCGGTCTTGGTCATGACGAGCAGCGGCTCGATGCCCGCGTCGAACGCGGCGACGAGGTAGCGGTCGACGAGCCGCGGGCGGGGCTCGGGGTTCACCGAGGCCACGACGATGAGCAGCTGGTCGGCGTTGGCGACGATGATGCGCTCGACCGCGTCGGTGTCGTCGGCGCTGCGGCGCAGGAGGGTGCGGCGGTCGTGGATGCGCACGATGCGCGCGAGCGAGCCCTCGACTCCGCTGGCATCGCCCACGAGATCGACCCGGTCGCCCGTGACGATCGCGCTCTTCCGCAGCTCGCGCGCGCGGGTCGAGATCACCTCGCGCTCCTCCGGCCCGCCCTCGTCGACGAGGCACTGGTAGCGGCCGCGGTCGACCGTCACGACGCGGCCGACGACGGCATCGTCGTGGGCGGGGCGCTGCTTCGAGCGCGGACGGTTCGCCTTCGGGTTCGGCCGGGCCCGGATGAGCGATTCGTCGTACTGCTCGTACGGGTCGTCGTCGTCGGGCGGCAGCCAGCTCACGGTCGGCTCGACCCCGGCGATGATCGCGCCGGCGGTCGCCATGCGGTGGTCGTCGTAGGCGCGCCACGGGCCGCCCTGCAGGGGGCGCGGCTCGATCGCGAGGCCCTCATCGAGCTCGGTGGCACCGCCTCCGAGCCCCGTGATCTCGGCGGCGAGGGCCGCGAGCCGGTCGGTCTCGTGACCGCGCAGGTGGCCGATTCCCGTGATGGTGCTCGGCGCGTTCGCGAGCGCCGCGAGGGCGACGAGGGCGGGCGCGAGCTCGCCACCGGTCGAAAGGTCGAGGTCGATGCCGGGCACGCTCGCTCCGCCGAGCAGCCCGACGCCGCCGTCGACGACGAGCGCTTCGCCGTCGCGGTGCACCGTC
>NCEJ01000113.1 GCA_002280615.1 Micrococcales bacterium 32-70-13
GGCGACGCGAGCGGGTCGTCGAGGCTCGCCACCGTGCACCGGGTCGAGTTCCGCTAGCACCGAGTCTCATCGTGGTGGGCAGAACGGTGCCCGGCAGCGTGTTGGCGCCGCTACCGCTTCCCACGCCCGCCATCCCGACTCCGCGCGAGGCGTGCGCCGTAGACTGAGATAACCATGAGCACCGTTGTCCTCGAGCCGCACGCTCCCTCCGCCCCCGATCGGCAGCGCACCTACGAGGTGCGCACCTTCGGCTGTCAGATGAACGTGCACGACTCCGAGCGGCTGAGCGGCTCTCTCGAGGCGGCGGGCTACACGCGGGCCGAAAGCGGCCAGGCCGACATCGTCGTCATCAACACGTGCGCAGTGCGCGAGAACGCCGACAACAAGCTCTACGGCACCCTCGGGCACCTCGCGAGCATCAAGCGGCAACGCGGGGGAGACCTCCAGATCGCGGTCGGCGGGTGCCTGGCGCAGAAGGACACCACGACGATCCTCGAGCGCGCCCCGTACGTGGACGTCGTGTTCGGCACGCACAACATGGGCTCGCTCCCGACGCTGCTCGAGCGCGCTCGGCACAACGGCGAAGCCCAGCTCGAGATCCTCGAGTCGCTCGACGTGTTCCCCTCGACGCTCCCCACGCGGCGCGACTCGACCCACAGTGGCTGGGTGAGCATCTCGGTCGGCTGCAATAACACCTGCACCTTCTGCATCGTGCCCGCGCTGCGGGGCAAGGAGAAGGATCGCCGACCGGGTGACATCCTCGCCGAGATCCAAGCACTCGTCGACGATGGCGCGATCGAGGTCACGCTCCTCGGCCAGAACGTCAACTCCTACGGGGTCGAGTTCGGCGATCGACTCGCGTTCGGCAAGCTCCTGCGCGCCGCCGGCCGCATCGACGGGCTCGAGCGCCTGCGGTTCACGAGCCCCCACCCCGCGGCCTTCACCGACGACGTGATCGACGCGATGGCCGAGACGCCCGCGGTCATGCCCCAGCTGCACATGCCCCTGCAGTCGGGCTCCGACCGCATCCTCAAGGCCATGAAGCGCTCGTACCGCAGCGAGAAGTTCCTCGGCATCCTCGACCGCGTGCGCGACCGCATCCCCGACGCCGCGATCTCGACCGACATCATCGTCGGGTTCCCCGGCGAGACCGACGACGACTTCGCCGAGACCCTGCGGGTCGTCGAGCAGGCGCGGTTCGCGAGCGCTTTCACCTTCCAGTACTCCATCCGCCCGGGCACGCCCGCGGCGACGATGCCCGACCAGGTACCGAAAGAGGTCGTGCAAGAGCGCTACGAGCGGCTGACTGCCCTGCAAGACGCGATCAGCGCCACCGAGAACCAGCGGCAGGTCGGGCGCGAGGTCCAGGTGCTCATCTCGACGGGCGAGGGGCGCAAGAACGCCGAGACCGATCGCATCTCGGGGCGCGCCGCCGACAGCCGGCTCGTGCACCTCTCCGTGCCCGCGGGCAGCGAGGTACCGCGGCCCGGCGACATCGTGACGACCACGATCACGCAGGCGGCGTCGTTCCACCTCATCGCCGACCACGACGAGCCGCTGCGCATCCGCCGCACGCGCGCGGGCGACGCGTGGGATCGCGCGCAGGCCGAGAGCTGCGCCGCCCCCGCGCCTGCGACCGCGGGCCCGCGGCCGGTGTCGCTCGGGCTGCCGGGCCTGCGCGCCGCGGTCGCCGAGGGTGCGCCGCGGCCCGCGTGAGCCGGGCATCCCGGTGATCATCGCCCTCGTCGGCGCGACCGGCACCGGCAAGAGCGGTCTCTCGCTCGACCTGGCCGAGCGCCTCGCCGCTCGGGGGAAGCGGGCCGAGGTCGTCAACGCCGACGCGATGCAGTTTATCGCGGCATGGACATCGGCACGGCGAAGCTGCCCGTCGCCGAGCGGCGCGGCGTACCCCATCACCTGATCGACGTGCTCGAGTTGACGGAGGAGGCGAGCGTCGCGCGGTACCAGGCCGAGGCGCGGGCGACCATCGAGGCGATCATCGACCGCGGCGCAGTGCCGCTGCTCGTCGGCGGGTCGGGGCTCTACCTCGCGGCGGTGCTCACCGACTTCCGGTTCCCGGGAACCGACCCCGCGCGGCGCGCGCACTGGGAGGCCGAGCTCGCGACGCGCGGCCCCGCGGCCCTGCACGCCGAGCTCGAGCGCCGCGATCCCGTCGCCGCGGCCGCGATCGGCCCATACAACGGGCGGCGCATCGTGCGGGCGCTCGAGGTCGGCGAGCTGACCGGCGAGCCCTTCAGCGCCGGTCTCGCCGCGCGCGAGCGCCCCTGGCGCCCGTACCGGCAGTTCGGGCTCGAGCTCGAGCGCGCGGCGCTCGTCGCTCGACTCGACGAGCGCGTGCGTGGCATGTGGCGGGCGGGCCTGCTCGACGAGGTGCGCGGCCTGCTGCCGCTCGGCCTCGAACGCGGGGTCACGGCGAGCCGGGCGATCGGCTACGCCCAGGCGATCGCGCAGCTGCGGGACGAGCTCGACGAGGCAGAGGCGATCGCGCAGACCCAGGCCCTCACGCGGCGCTACGCCCGTCGCCAGGTGAGCTGGTTCCGGCGCGACGCCTCGATCGAGGTGCTGGATGCCGCTGCCGACGGCCTCGCGGCCCAGGTCGAGCACCGGGTGGCCGACGACCTCGCGGCTAGCATGGGCGGGTGACGACGCTGCGATTCACCAAGGGCCACGGCACGGGCAACGACTTCGTGCTCGTGTCCGACCCCGAGGGAGCGCTCGAGCTCGCTCCCGCCCAGCGCGCGGCCCTCGCCGACCGGCGCTTCGGGGTCGGCGGCGACGGTGTCATCCGCGCGGTGCGCTCGGCGAGCATCCCCGAGGGTCGCGCTCTGCTCGCGACGGCCCCCGATGCCGAGTGGTTCATGGACTACTCGAACGCCGACGGCAGCCTCTCCGAGATGTGCGGCAACGGCATCCGGGTGTTCGTGCGGTACCTCATCGACCAGCAGCTCATCGAGCTCGCCCCCGGCGCCTCGGTCGCGATCGGCACGCGCGCGGGCGTCATCGACGTGCATCGCCTCGTCGACGGCTTCGCCGCCGATCTCGGCCGCTGGCGGCTCGATGGTGGCGAGCCGCTCGTGCGCGCGCGCGAGCTACCGGTCGCCCGGCCCGGCCTGGGCATCAACGTCGGCAACCCGCACGTCGTCGTCGCCCTCGCGAGCGACGACGAGCTCGCGTCCCTCGACCTCGGCGTCGCCCCGCAGCTCGACCCCGTGCCTGCGGCGGGGGCCAATGTCGAGTTCGTCGTGCCCGCCGATCCGCTCGTGGTCGACGGCATCGGGCGCATCCGCATGCGCGTGCACGAGCGCGGCAGCGGCGAGACGCTCTCGTGCGGCACCGGAGCTGTCGCGGCCGCTCTCGCGGTGCGGTACTGGGCGGGCGAGTCGGCGCCGAACGAGTGGCGCGTCACCGTGCCGGGCGGCGTGCTCGGCGTGCGCATGTTCGCGGCAGAGGACGGCGAGCACGTCGCGCTCTCGGGGCCGGCCAAACTCGTGTTCGACGGGGAGATCGCGGTCTGACCTCACCCGGTCGCGCGGGCGCTGGTCTCAGCGGGCTGCCGGGCCGATCGTCGTGATGGGCCCCGTGAGCCCCGAACGGTTGCGCACGCGCAGCACGCGGAAACCCTTGTGGGTCGCGGCCCGCGACACGGCGAGCTCGCCCGCGAAGCGGTCATCCATCCAGCGCTGCAGCGAGTCGCTGCCGAGGTTGCGCGCCACGACGAGCCAGGCGTCGGCGCTCTCGCGCAGGCGCGGCAGCCACTGATCGAGCATGCCGTGCAGTTCGTGCTTGCCGACCCGGATGGGCGGGTTCGACCAGATCGTCATGAACCGTACGTCGTCGGGCACGGCCTCCGGGGTGACGGTGCGCACGTTCTCGAGCCCGAGGGCGGCGGCGTTGCGGCGCGTGAGCTCGAGCGCCCGCTCGTTGACGTCGACGGCCCACACGGTCGCGTGCGGAGACTCGAGAGCGAGCGTGAGGGCGATCGGCCCCCAGCCGCACCCGAGATCGAGCAGGTCGCCGCTCGGCGGCGGCGGGGGCACGTGCGACAGCAGCACCTGGGTTCCCACGTCGACACCCCCGGGGCTGAAGACGCCTCCGGCTGTCTGCAGCTCGACGCTGCGCCCCGCGAGAGCCACAGTGATCGGCTTAGCCACGAACTCCCCGCTCGGCTGGGCGGTGAAGTAGTGGTCGGGGGCCATGCGCAGAATCTACCGAAGTCGGGCGGAGTACAGTGAACGCCATATGGCCGACCACGATGCTCTCGATCCCATCGACGCCCCGAGCGATGCCGCCGGCCTCGATGCGGGGGCGGATGCTGTGGCGCGCGTCCTGGCGAACGCCGAGTCGCGCGCGCGCTCGGTGACGTTGCACGGGGCCGCCGCTCTGCAGGACGACGCGAGCTACTCGAGCGATCGCGACGGCGACCAGTTCGATCGCGAGGACCGCGCGGCGCTACGGCGTGTGCGCGGGCTCTCGACCGAGCTGGAGGACGTCACCGAGGTCGAGTACCGCCAGCTGCGGCTCGAGAACGTCGTGCTCATCGGCATCTACAGCCAGGGCGACCTCGACGACGCCGAGAACTCGCTGCGCGAGCTCGCCGCTCTCGCCGAGACCGCAGGGGCCGCCGTGCTCGACGGCATGCTGCAGCGCCGCCCGCATCCCGACCCCAGCACGTTCCTCGGCAAGGGCAAAGCGCAGGAGCTCGCGCTCATCGTCGCCGAACTCGGGGCCGACACCGTCATCGCCGACACCGAGCTCGCCCCGAGCCAGCGGCGCGCGCTCGAAGACGTGGTCAAGGTCAAGGTCATCGACCGCACAGCCGTCATCCTCGACATCTTCAGCCAGCACGCCAAGAGCCGCGAGGGCAAGGCGCAGGTCGAGCTCGCACAGCTCGAGTACCTGCTGCCGCGACTGCGCGGCTGGGGCGAGTCGATGTCGCGCCAGGCCGGTGGCCAGGTCGGCGCGGGCGGTGCCGGTATGGGCAGCCGCGGTCCGGGTGAGACGAAGATCGAGCTCGACCGACGCCGTATCAACACGCGCATGGCCAAGCTGCGGAAGCAGATCAAGGGCTTCGCGCCGGCGCGCGCCGCGAAGCGCGCGAACCGCGACCGATACGCCGTGCCGAGCGTCGCGATCGCCGGGTACACGAACGCGGGCAAGTCGAGCCTGCTCAACCGCATCACCCGCGCGGGCGTGCTCGTCGAGAACGCCCTGTTCGCGACGCTCGACCCGACCGTGCGCAAGTCGACGACCCCCGACGGCCGTCCGTACACGATCGCCGACACCGTCGGTTTCGTGCGCAACCTGCCGCACCAGCTCGTCGAGGCGTTCCGCTCGACGCTCGAGGAGGTCGCCGAGTCCGACGTGATCCTGCACGTCGTCGACGGCGCGCATCCCGACCCGGCGGCGCAGCTCGCGACGGTGCGCGACGTCATCGGCGAGGTCGGGGCCCGCGAGCTGCCCGAGCTCGTCGCGATCAACAAGAGCGACCTGCTCGATGATGACGCCCGACTGCTCCTGCGCGGCCTCGTGCCCGACGCCGTGTTCGTCTCGGCGAAGACGGGCGAGGGCATCGACGAGCTGCAGGCGCGCATCGCCGAGCTGCTGCCCAACCCCGAGGTCGAG
>NCEJ01000114.1:0-4579 GCA_002280615.1 Micrococcales bacterium 32-70-13
CCGTCTTCTCCTCGGTCGACGCCATGCGCCACTGGCGACCGGATGCCCGGCCGGTGCCCGCGGACGCCGTGCGCGTCGCCCTCGCCGCCGCCTCCGAGCACACCGACCGCGTCGTGATCGACGCCCGATCGTCCGAGACGCTGCTCGTGCTGCCGAGGCCGGCGGTCTGGGCGATCGCGCAGGGTGCGCCGTGGGTGCCCGCGGCCGACGACCCCGCAGTGCTCGAGGCGGTCGCGCGACCCGCGGCCCAGCATCCCGAGATCTGGGCGGTGTCGTTGCTCGCGGGCGACCCGCTCGGCCGGGGAGAGAGCGCCGAGGTCGTCGTGCGCCTGGGCGTCGAGCCGAGCGTCCCGCCGGAACGTCTGCGGGAGGTCGTCGCGGCGCTCAGCGCCGCCTGGGCGCAGGATGCGACCGTCGCCGAGCGCATCGACTCGCTCTCGGTGCAGCCGGTCGCCGGGCCGCGCCCGAGCGCGGAACCGGCCTAGTTCACTGGGCCGGTGAGCTTCTCGCCGGGGCCCTGACCGGGCGCGTCGGGGAACGGCGAGGCCTCGCGGAAGGCGAGCTGCACCGAGCGCAGCCCGTCGCGCAGCACGCGCGCGTGGTGGTCACCGAGCTCGGGCGCCGAGGCCGTGATGAGGCCCGCGAGAGCCGTGATGAGCTTGCGCGCCTCCGCGAGGTCGATCTCCTCCTCGCCGTGCTCCGATAGCCCGCACTTGACGGCGGCGGCGCTCAGCAGGTGCACGGCGACGGTGTTGATGATCTCGACGGCCGGCACCTCCGCGATGTCGCGGGAGGGCTCGGTGCCAGGCATGATCTCGCTCATCAAAGTATTCCCTGCTATTGTTATGCGGGCTCCGGGGCCAGATCCCCGGTACGAAAGTGGAGAGACCTCCCACCCGCGCTTGACCGACTACCAGGTTACCGGGTCGAATCACCCCGTTCGACGGCTGCGAAGCCGCGCGAAGTCCGTGGGTGGTGCTGGCCGTGCGCCAGGGATGCTCTCTCCTCTTCCGTGAAGAATCACACTGATCCGCTCGGATCACGACAGAGGAGAATCGCATCAGCGAACCGAGAACGAACGACCGTATCCGTGTCCCCGAGGTCCGTCTTGTGGGCCCCGCCGGTGAGCAGGTCGGAGTCGTCAAGATCGAGGTTGCCCTGCGCCTGGCGCAGGAGGCCGACCTCGATCTCGTCGAGGTCGCCCCCAACTCGAAGCCGCCCGTGGTGAAGATCATGGACTACGGCAAGTTCAAGTACGAGGCGGCGCAGAAGGCCAAAGAGGCCCGCCGCAACCAGGCGAACACCATCCTCAAGGAGGTGCGCTTCCGCCTGAAGATCGACAAGCACGACTACGAGACCAAGCGCAAGCGCGCGGAGGGCTTCCTGCAGGCCGGCGACAAGGTCAAGGCCATGATCCTGTTCCGCGGCCGCGAGCAGTCGCGCCCCGAGCAGGGCGTGCGCCTGCTGCAGCGCTTCGCGGAGGATGTGGCCGAGTTCGGCACCGTCGAGTCGACGCCCATGATCGACGGCCGCAACATGGTCATGATCATCGGCCCGCTGCGCAACAAGGCCGACGCGAAGGCCGAGCAGCTCGCGCAGCGCGCGGCCTCGAGGGCGGCGCGCAAGGAGGGCGAGGCGGCTCCGAAGGCCGAGGCGCCCGCGGAGCGCGCGCCGGTCGCCGAGCCTGCTGCCGCGCCGGTCGCCGAGGCGCCCGTCGCCGAGGCTCCTGTCACGCCAGTCGAGACCGTCGTCGAGGCGCCCGCAGAGTCTCCGGTCGAGGCGCCGACCGAGGCGCCCGCCGCGGCCGAGAAGCCCGTCGTCGCCAAGAAGCCCGCTGCGGCCAAGCCGGCCGCCACGAAGCCCGCTGCCGCCGCCAAGCCCGCTGCCGCCGCCAAGCCCGCTGCCGCCGCCAAGCCCGCTGCGGCTGCCAAGCCCGCTGCGGCTGCCAAGCCCGCTGCGGCTGCCAAGCCCGCGGCTGCCAAGCCCGCGCCCAAGCCCTCCGCGTCCGCGTAACCCGCGCCGCGCATCCAACCTGAACAGAAACGAGGAAGCAATGCCCAAGCAGAAGACGCACTCCGGTGCCAAGAAGCGCTTCAAGCTGACCGGCACCGGCAAGGTCATGAAGCAGGGCGCAGGCATGCGCCACAACCTGGAGAAGAAGTCCAGCGAGACCACCCGTCGCCTCAACCGCGAGGTCGTCCTCGCGCCGCAGGACGCCAAGGTGATCAAGAAGCTCATCGGCAAGAAGTAAGACCCGAGAAACGATCTGAAGGACTAACGAAATGGCAAGAGTCAAGCGGGCCGTCAACGCCCACAAGAAGCGTCGGGTCATCCTCGAGCGGGCCGAGGGCTACCGCGGCCAGCGGTCGCGCCTCTACCGCAAGGCCAAGGAGCAGGTCACCCACTCCCTCGTCTACGCGTACCGCGACCGTCGCGCGAAGAAGGGCGAGTTCCGTCGCCTCTGGATCCAGCGCATCAACGCCGCCGCGCGTGCCAACGGCATGACCTACAACCGCCTCATCCAGGGCCTCGGCCTGGCCGGCGTCGAGGTCGACCGCCGCATGCTCGCCGAGCTGGCCGTCAACGAGCCCGCCGCGTTCACGGCCCTCGTGAAGGTCGCCAAGGAGGCCCTCCCGGCCGACACCTCGGCGCCCAAGGCCGACGCGGCCTGATCCGCGACACCCGCAGTGCCGTCGACGCGGCGCGCTCCTCTCGGGGCGCGCCGCGTCTGCGCGTTCACCCGGCGTTAAGCGCGGTCTCGCTACCATGGCGCCTGTGATCGACAACCCGCGCTCGCCCCGCGTGCGCGCGGCGGCGAAGCTCGCGAAGAAGAACCAGCGCGCCGAGACCGGCCTGTTCCTCATCGAGGCGAGCGGCGCGGGCCTCCGCATCGAGACGGTGACGGATGCCGTGCTCGAGACGATCGCCGACACGGTCACCCCGCAGGGGGTCGTGGCGGTCTGCCGGCAGTTCCCGATGGCGCTCGACGAGCTGCTCGCCACGCGGCCGCGCCTCGTGGCTGTGCTCGAGGAGGTGCGGGATCCGGGCAACGCGGGCACGATCATCCGCGTCGCCGATGCCGCGGGAGCCGATGCTGTCATCCTGACCGGCTCGAGCGTTGACGTCTTCAACCCCAAGGTCGTGCGGGCCACGACGGGGTCGCTCTTCCACCTGCCCGTCGTGGTCGGCGTACCGCTCGCCGCGACGCTCGAGCGGTTGCGCGGGCTCGGCACACGCATCCTCGCCGCCGACGTCTCGGGCGACGACCTGCTCGCCGTGCGCTCCGACGGTCACCTCGACGGCCCCACCGCCTGGCTGTTCGGCAACGAGGCGCGCGGGCTCACCGACGAGCAGCTTGCGCTCGCCGATCGGGCCGTGATCGTGCCGATCTACGGCCGCGCCGAGTCGCTCAACCTCGCGACCGCGGCCGCCGTGTGCCTCTACGAGAGCGCCTTCGCGCAGCGGGCGCACGGTCGCTGAGCGGCGGGGAGCGATCGACGCTCGGGGAAGCCCGGCCCGCACGGGGAGGGTCCCGGAGCGACTGCTAGCCTCGGCGATGTGCACCGCGCCAGAATGCAGGGGGTGGCCGCCGACGTCAGTGCCGACACCGATGACCACGGTGCGTCCTGCGATCGGGTGAGCGCCCGGACGGTCGAATGACCGTTCTGATCGTCGAGGACGACGATCGACGGCATCGAGCTCTGCCGCGAAATCCGCGAGCGATCCGGGGTGCCGATCATCATCGCCACCGCGCGCAGCCATGTGCAAGAGCGCATCCGAGGCCTGCGGGCCGGCGCCGACGACTTCGTCGTCAAGCCCTACAACGTGCTCGAGCTGGTGGCACGGATCGAGGCCGTCACCCGACGGTCGCGGTCGCTCGTGGCCGAACCGATCCAGGAGCAGGTCATCGATGTGTCGGGAGCGCGGATCGACCTGTCCGGACGCCAGCTGCTCGTCGACGGCCTCCCGGTCGAGCTGACGCGCACCGAGTTCGACATCGTCGCCGTGCTCGCTCGGTATCCCGGGGTCGTCGTGCCGCGTGAGCGCATCATCCGTGAGGTCTGGCAGACCGACTGGCATGCGTTCAGCCGTTCGCTCGAGGTGCACGTCGGGTCGATCCGGCGCAAGACCGGGCGGGCCGACCTGATCGAGACGGTGCGCGGCATCGGCTATCGATTCGCGGGGAGGTAGGCATGCGTCGGCGACTGGTCACCGTGTTCCTCGTTCCCCTCGTTGCGGTGCTGCTCGTGCTGGGCGGCGCGTACGCCTGGAGCGCTGCGCGCAGCATCCAACAGGAGCACATCTCTGAGCTCCTGGGCGATGTGGCGTACTTCGCCACCAGTGCTCGGCAGGCGCTGAGATCGGGTAGCCCCGATCTCGTTGCGGGTGAAGCCGAGCGCTACTACGAGCTCTACGGCACGCGGGTGCTGGTCGTCGACCGGTCCGGTTCGCTCTGGGCCAGCGGTGGCGACGAGCCGGTCGTGCTCGATGAGACCACGAAAGCGCAGATTCAGCTCGCCCTCGCCGGGCGCAGGAGCGAGCTGCCCGAGCCAGCGCTGCCGTGGGCGCTCACCGACTC
>NCEJ01000114.1:4616-11653 GCA_002280615.1 Micrococcales bacterium 32-70-13
CTCGCCACCTGGGTGTTGCGGCCCATCCGACGCGTCGACGCTGCCATGGAGGCGATCGAACGCGGTGACGTGGAAGCGCGCATCGCCGACGAGACCGGGCCGCCTGAGCTGCGCAGCATGATCCTGATCTTCAACCGCATGGCGGAGGAGATCGAGAGGATGATGGCGCGCCAGCAGGAGTTCGCTCTCAATGCCTCGCACGAGTTGCGGAACCCGCTCAATGCGCTGCTCGTTCGAGTGGAGTACCTCGCGACAGGGCTCGATGGCGACTGGAGCCGCGATGTCGAGGAGACCCGCGAGGAGGGACGCCGGATGACGCGCATCCTCGATACGCTCCTGAATCTGGCGAGAAGCAGCGAGCGCGGCGCGACCGAGGAGGTCGTGGACGTGGCGGAGGTCGTGAGCGGAAGGGCCGAGGCCTGGCGCCAGGCGGCATCGCGGGCGGGCATCACCCTCGTCGTCGAGGGTGATGAGGGCGTGCTGACGGAGACCGATCGCACGATCCTGGAGAGTGCACTGGATGCGGTGATCGACAACGCCGTCAAGTTCTCCCCGTCGGGCACGCGCGTCGTGCTCGCGGTGGCGGATTCGACCGATGGCGCGGAGATCGTGGTGCGCGATCACGGCCCCGGCGTCGGGGCCGATGAACTCGCCCACCTGACCGAGCGGTTCTGGCGCAGTCCGCGAAATCGCAGCACCCCGGGTTCGGGCCTGGGGTTGGCGATCGCCACCGATCTGCTCACGTCGATCGGCGGTGGGCTCCGCGTCGAGTCACCCGACGGCGGCGGTCTCGCTGTCCACCTGCGGCTGCCGAAGGGCGGGTCCTCATGATTCCGCGGTACCGACGAGTCGTCACGGCCGCTCTCGGCCTGATCGTGACGATGCTGACGCTGGCGGCATGCGGGCCGGCGGCCCCCGTCGAGCGGTTCTCTATCGCGGGGGGCGGGGCCACGGGGGTCTACTACGCCTTCGGTGAGCAGCTGGCTGACGTGCTCTCGAACAGGCTCGACACGGTCGTCACTGTCGATGAGACCAACGGCTCGGTCGACAACCTGCAGCGCGTGAGCGACGGGCGTGCGCTGTTCGGCTTCGCGCAGAGCGATGTGGCTGCGGATGCGGTCGCCGGTACCGGTGGTTTCTCCGAACCCCTCGCGGTGCAAGCCGTGGCGCGGCTGTACGACGAATACGTGCACGTCGTGGTGCGATCCGACTCCGACATTGTCCAGATCGCCGACATCGCCGGTCGTTCCGTCTCGCTGGGGGCGCCCAGCTCGGGGGTGAGCATCGTGGCCGAGCGGGTGCTTGTCGCGGCGGGGGTCGAACCCGCTGTGGTCGATGACCGGGCGCTCGGGCTCGCGGAGTCGATCGATGCTCTGCGGGCCGGTGCGATCGAGGGGTTCTTCTGGGTCGGGGGGCTTCCGACCCCGGGTCTCGCGGAACTGTTCAGGGAGGCCCCGACCCGGCTGCTCTCGATCGAGGCAGAGACGGTCGAGCGTGCGAATGAAGCGCACGGCGGCGTCTACCGGCTCGCCGAGTTGCCGATCGGGGCGTACGGACGGACCCAGGCCACGGCGACGATGACCGTGCCCAACTACCTGATGGTCGCGCAGAGCGCATCTGACGAGCTCGTGCGCGAGGTGCTCGCTGTGCTGTTCGAGTCGCGATCGATCATCGCGGCAGACGTGCCGGCCGCCGCACTGCTCGACCGGCGGGAGGCCATCTTCACCGACCCGGTCCCGCTGCATCCCGGTGCCGTGGAGTACTACAGCGAGTCGAGGCGCTGACCCCGAACGGTCTCGAACCGCACGCTCAAGAAACCCTCAAGACGCATGCCGCAGACGGCGCGGCGACCTAGCGTGAGCGCGTGCCACCGATGTCGATGTGCTCCATGACCGTCGTGCTCGATTCGTGCTCTCGCCGCGAATTCAGTACCCGGTCAGACCCCCGGAGTCCGGCGCCGGTGAGCGGCCGAACTCGAAGGGACGTCGATCATGTCTGAACCGTTGGTCGCGATTGACCACGTGAACAAGCACTTCGGCGAGCTCCATGTGCTCAAAGACATCACCACGACGATTCACCGGGGTGAGGTCGTCGTCGTGATCGGGCCGAGCGGGTCGGGCAAATCCACGCTGTGCCGCGCAATCAACCGGCTCGAGACGATCGACAGCGGCACCATCAATCCACGCTGTGCCGCGCAATCAACCGGCTGGAGACGATCGACAGCGGCACCATCACCATCGACGGCAAGCAGCTTCCCGAAGAGGGGAAAGATCTCGCGAGGTTGCGCGCTGACGTCGGCATGGTGTTCCAGTCGTTCAACCTGTTCGCGCACAAGACGGTGCTGGAGAACGTCACCCTCGGCCCGCGCCGTGTGCGCGGTGTCTCGAAGGCAGAGGCCGGCACGAAGGCCATGGAACTGCTCGACCGCGTCGGCGTGGCCAACCAGGCCCAGAAGCTCCCCGCGCAATTGTCGGGCGGACAGCAGCAGCGTGTCGCCATCGCCCGTGCTCTCGCGATGAACCCTAAGGTCATGCTCTTCGACGAGCCCACCTCGGCGCTCGACCCGGAAATGATCAATGAGGTTCTCGATGTGATGACCTCGCTCGCCCGCGAGGGCATGACCATGGTCGTCGTCACGCACGAGATGGGCTTCGCCCGCAACGCCGGAGAGCGGATCTTGTTCATGGCCGACGGCGAAATCGTCGAAGAGGCCACGCCCGACGAGTTCTTCGACAACCCACAGACTCCGAGAGCGAAGGACTTCCTCTCGAAGATCCTCTCCCGCTGACCGGCGGGGGAGAACCACAGCAAGGAGCATCCCTATGAGACTCAACAGAGGATTCGCTGCCGTCGCGCTTGCGGCCGTCGGCGTACTGGGCCTGAGCGCGTGTGCTGGCGGCGCCACCGAGCCGGCCGAGCCGGTCGCTGAAGCGCCGGAGTTCGAGGCCGGCTCGACCATGGCCGCGCTCGCCGAGGCCGGCACCATCACCATCGGCACCAAGTTCGACCAGCCGCTCTTCGGCCTGCAGGGCCTCGACGGCGAGCCGGTCGGCTTCGACGTGGAGATCGGCAAGATCATCGCGAGCGAGCTCGGCATCTCCGCGGACAACATCGAGTGGGTCGAGACCGTCTCGGCCAACCGCGAGCCGTTCATCGAGAACGGCACGGTCGACATCGTGGTCGCGACCTACACGATCAACGACACGCGCAAGGAAGTCATCTCCTTCGCCGGACCGTACTACCTGGCGGGCCAGGACATCCTGGTGCTGGAGGGTAACCCCGAGGGCATCACGGGCCCCGACGACCTCGCGGGCAAGAATGTCTGCTCGGTCGCCGGCTCCACCTCGGAGAAGAACATCGCCGAGTACGGCGTCAACCTCATCACGACCGACACGTACTCCAACTGCCTCGAGCCCCTGCGCAACGGCGCGGTCGTCGCGGTGACCACGGACAACGTCATCCTGGCCGGCCTCGCCGACCAGAACCCCGGCGAGTTCGAGGTCGTCAACAACCCGTTCACGTCGGAGCCCTACGGCATCGGCCTGGGTCGCGACGACGACGCGTTCCGCAGCTTCATCAACGACGTGCTCGAGGCTGCCTACGAAGACGGCCGTTGGGCCGATGCCTGGAACGCCACTGCGGGCACGGTGCTCGACCTGCCGGAGCCCCCGGCGGTCGACCGCTACTAGGTAGTCGCACATCGATGTCGGCCCGCCCTGACCGGGGCGGGCCGGCATCCCATCGGCTGTGAGCCGGACGAAAGGAGTGCCGTGAGCGTCATCGATTCGCTGATCGACGTCGCCCCGTTGTATCTCGAGGGATTCGGAACGACGGTTCTCCTGCTCCTGATATCGGGCGTCGGGGCGTTCGTTCTCGGTGTCATCATCGCGGCGATGCGCATTTCGCCGCTGCCGTCCCTCCGAATCTTCGCGGTCGCGTACACCGAGACGCTGCGCAACATTCCCCTGCTGCTCGTGCTGTTCTTCTGTGCGTTCGTGCTTCCGATTCTCGGAGTCTCCGTGGGCTCGGATCCCAAGATCGGCTACTTACTGCTCGCCATCGTGGGCCTGACCCTCTACACGTCGCCGTTCGTCGCCGAAGCGGTGCGCTCGGGCATCAACGGCGTGCCGATCGGTCAAGCCGAAGCGGCTCGCAGCATCGGCATGGGTTTCGGACTGACCCTCACGCTCGTCATCCTTCCCCAGGCTGGCCGCATGGTCGTGCCCCCGCTCATCAACGTCTTCATCGCCCTCACCAAGAACACGTCGGTCGCGGGCATCTTCTTCGTCAACGAGCTCTTCTCCGGAGTGCAGCGTGCAACACGCGATCACGGAGACAAGGTGCTGCTCATGCTGTTGTTCGCCGCCTTGCTGTACCTGGTCATCACCATCCCCCTCGGGCAGATCGCCGGCTACATCGAGAAGAAGGTGCGGGTGCTGCGGTGAGTCTCAGCGTTCTCTACGATGCGCCGGGGCCGAAGGCTCGCCGCCGGTCGCTCATCGGCTCTATCGTGGGCATCATCCTGATCGCGGCTCTGTTCTGGTGGGTGATCGCCACGCTCGCCGCTCCGCGGGTGTCTGCCAATGGTGCGGAAACGCCGGGCATGTTCGACCCCTCCCGCTGGGACGTGCTCGCCAACCCCCTGGTGTGGGAGCGCTTCGCCGGAGGTGTCGGTGCGACCCTCCTGATGGCGGGTGCCGCTGCGGTACTGGCGATTGTCATCGGCATCGGCTTCTCCTTCGCCAGAACCGCCACGACGAGATGGATCCGGATTCCTGCAGCGATCACGCTCGAGTTCTTCCGCGGCATGCCCGTGCTGCTCATGATCTTCTTCGTGTTCCTCGTGTTCTCCACGGGCGCATACTGGGCCGGCGTCATCGGTCTCGGTGTCTACAATGGCGCCATCATCGGCGAGGCACTGCGGGCAGGAATCCTCTCGCTGCCGCGGGGCCAGCGCGAAGCGGGATTGGTCATCGGGCTCTCGACGACGAAAACGCGCATGATCATCGAGTTCCCTCAAGCATTCCGGCAGATGCTCCCGATCATCCTCGCTCAGATGGTCGTGCTGCTGAAAGACACCTCGCTCGCCTACGTGGTGGCCTATGACGAGTTGTCGCGCACGATCCAGAACATGCAGAAGGCGCTCGGCAACAACTACGTCTTCACGCTGTTCATCGTCGGTCTCGTGATCTACCTGGCCTTGAACCTGTCGTTGTCGTGGATCGCGCGCGCCGTCGCGAAGCGGAGCGGGCCCAAGGCAGGCACGCTCACGCCGGCGGCTCCCCTGTCGGCCCTCGGCGCCGAGGGCACGAGGGCGATCACCCTGCCCGTGCTCGAGCGAGACAGACCTCCCCGGCGGCCCGACTAAGCTTTGTCCCTGTGCCGGACCCTCTCGCGATCACCGATTCTGCCGTCGAATCCGCGGTCGATGCCGCCCTCGCGGCGATCGCCGCGGCCGCCGACACCGCCGCACTGAAGGCCGCCAAGTCGGCCCACGCGGGCGAGGCATCGCCGCTCGCGGGCCTCAATGCGCTGCTGCGCGACGTGCCGGCCGACCAGAAGGCCGCGCTCGGCAAGCTGGTCGGCCAGGCCCGCGCCCGCGTCGGGCAGGCCGTTGCCGAGCGTGAGGCCGAGCTCGCCGTGGCCGAGGAGCAGGCGCGGCTCGCCGCCGAGGCGATCGATGTCACGGGCATCCCGTCGCTGCGCCTCACCGGCGCGCGCCACCCGCTCACGACGCTCATGGAGCAGGCGGCACGCAAGACACCTTCTTCGTCGAGCCGGAGGAGCGCCACCTGCTGCTGCGCACGCAGACGAGCCCCGTGCAGGTGCGCTCGCTGCTCGACCGCGGCGTGCCGCTCTACGTCGTCTCGCCCGGCCGCGTCTTCCGCAAGGACGAGCTCGACGCGACGCACACGCCCGTGTTCCACCAGCTCGAGGGCATCGCGATCGACAAGGGCCTCACGATGGCGCAACTCCGTGGCACGCTCGAGCACCTCGCGCGCGCCGTCATCGGCGAGGGCGCGCGCATCCGCCTGCGCCCCAACTACTTCCCGTTCACCGAGCCGAGCGCCGAGCTCGACGTGTGGCACCCCACCTTCAAGGAGGGGCCGCGCTGGATCGAATGGGGCGGATGCGGCATGGTCAACCCCAACGTGCTGCGCGCCGCCGGTATCGATCCCGAGGTGTACCAGGGCTTCGCCTTCGGCATGGGCATCGAGCGCACGCTCATGTTCCGCAACGGCGTGAGCGACATGCGCGACATGGTCGAGGGCGACGTCGCCCTCACCGGCCCGATCGTCGTCGGCCAGGTGCTCGAGTTCGTCGACGAGCCGCAGGCCAACGGCAAGACCATCCGCTGGTGCCAGGTGCTCACGGCGCCCGGGCCCGATCGTGAAAGCGCGACCCGGGGCATCGTGTGCGGCGCCCGCAACTTCGAGGTCGGCGACAAGGTCGTCGTGACCCTGCCCGGCGCCGTGCTGCCCGGGCCGTTCCCGATCGCCGCGCGCAAGACCTACGGGCACGTCTCCGACGGCATGATCGCGAGCGCGCGCGAGCTCGGCCTCGGCGACGAGCACGACGGCATCCTGCGCCTCGCGACGCTCGGCCTCGACCCCGAGGTCGGCACCGACGCGATCGCCCTGCTCGGGCTCGACGACCTCGCCGTCGAGGTCAACGTCACGCCCGACCGCGGCTACGCGCTGTCGATCCGCGGCATCGCGCGCGAGTACTCGCACTCGACGGGCTCCGCCTTCCGCGACCCCGCCACGGCTCTCGCGCCCACCCCCGCCGAGGGCTTCCGCGTCACCGTCGACGACCGCGCCCCGATCCGCGGCCGTCGCGGCTGCGATGTGTTCATCACGCGCGTCGTGCGCGGGATCGACCCTTCGCGCCCGACGCCCGCCTGGATGGTCTCGCGCCTCGAGCTCGCCGGCATCCGTTCGATCTCGCTCGTCGTCGACATCACCAACTACGTCATGCTCGAGCTCGGCCAGCCGATCCACGCCTACGACCTCGCGGCCCTGCGCGGCGGAATCCTC
>NCEJ01000115.1:0-5609 GCA_002280615.1 Micrococcales bacterium 32-70-13
GTCAGCAGCCGCGGCAGGGTCGGCACGCCCTCGGCGCGCAGCAGCTCGCCCCCGGAGCGGTCGTAGATGATCGTCGTCGGCGTGCTGCGGATGCCGAGCTCGGCGGCGCGCTCCTGGTGCGCCGCGACATCCCGTTCGTCGACCTCGAGAGCGGGCACGAGCCGTTGCGCCTCGGCGATGACCTCGCGCGCCCGATGGCACGGGTCGCAGAAGGCGGAGGTGAAGAGTTCGAGGCGCACGGCTCCAGAGTACGCGGGCCGCCAAGCCGGTCGGCCCACGCCGGTAGACTGCCCCGGTGAGTTCAACGACCGATCGCCTCGTCTGGATCGACTGCGAGATGACGGGGCTCGATCTGGCGGTCGACGACCTCATCGAGGTGGCGGTGGTCATCACCGACTACGAGCTCGAGCCCGTGCATCCCGGATTCAGCGTCGTCATCGCGCCCACCGAGGCGGGCCTGGCGAACATGGGTGACTTCGTGCGCGACATGCACGCCGCGAGCGGGCTGCTCGACGAGCTCGAGACGGGCATCCCGCTCGAGACGGCCGAGCAGCAGGTGCTCGCGTACATCACCGAGCACGTGCCGACCGCCGGGCAGGCTCCCCTCGCGGGCAACACGATCGGTACCGACCGCGCCTTCATCGCGCGGTCGATGCCGAGCGTCGACGCGCACCTGCACTACCGCTCGGTCGACGTCTCGAGCATCAAAGAGCTCGTGCGCCGCTGGTTCCCGCGCGTGTACTTCAACGCCCCGGCGAAGAACGGCGGGCACCGGGCGCTCGCCGACATTCTCGAGTCGATCCGCGAGCTCGAGTACTACCGCCGCGCGGGCTTCGTGGCCGAGCCGGGCCCGACCTCGGAGGAGGCCCAGGCGCACGCCGACGAGGTCGTGCAGAAGTGGGCGCCCCGCCTGTAATAGACTGTCGTGTCGGCCATCGCGAGATGGCCAGCATGGTGGGTATAGCTCAGCTGGCAGAGCGCCTGGTTGTGGTCCAGGAGGTCGCGGGTTCAAGCCCCGTTACTCACCCCACGTTTTCGATCTCGGTTCGATACCGCCCGGCCTGTTCTGCCGGGCTTGTCAGCGACGGCGGGCAGACTGGGCGCATGGCCGACTCCCCCGCCTCGACGCCGCAGACCGGCGGGCAGCTGCTCGAGCGCGAGCTGCACGCCGCCGAGGTGCCGTGGCAGATCGTCGTCTGGAACGACCCGGTGAACCTCATGAGCTACGTCTCGTGGGTGTTCCGCCGGCATTTCGGGGTGGATGCTCTCACCGCCGATGAGCTCATGATGCAGGTGCACACCGCGGGCCGGGCCACGCTCGCCCAGGGCAATCGCGAGCACATGGAGCGCCACGCCGAGGCCATGCACGAGTACGGCCTCTGGGCCACGGTCGAGAAGGTGCCCCGATGAGGATCACGGAGGGCCACACGGACCCGGGCGCCATCGCGACGGTGCACGTCGAGCCCGAGGAGGCGAGCATCCTCGTCTCGCTCGCCGACCAGCTGCAGGCGCTGCTCGCCGAGGCGCTCGAGTCGCCCATCGACGACGACTCGGCCGTGCGCCGCGTGCTGCCCGACGCCTACCGGCACGAGCCCGAGCTCGCCGAGGAGTGGCGGCGCCTGAGCCGCCGCAGCCTCATCGACCGCAAGATCGGCTTCGCGCGCACCCTCTCGACCGCGCTCGCGGCCGTCGCCGCCGACGACGTCGCGCGCTCGGTGCCCCTGACGATGGATGCCGCCCTCGACTGGGTGCGCGGCATCGGCGACCTGCGCCTCGTGATCGCCGACCGCATGGGCATCATCGTCGACGGCGACGAGGGGGCCTTCGGCGAGCCGGGGCTGCGCGACGTCTACGACTGGCTCGCCTGGATGCAGGACGGCCTCGTGCAGGTGCTCGAGGCCGCGGAGTCGACGGCCGCCGACGGAGCCGGGGCATGAGCGACGACGGCGCATCCCTCGCCCTCGATCTCGACGCCGAGGCCTTCGAGGCGATCGTCATCGACGAGCTCGACCAGCTGCCCGACGAGATGGTCGAGGGGCTCGACAACCTCGTCTTCGTCGTGGAGGACCGCCCGGAGGACGGCTCGCTCGACCTGCTCGGGCTCTACGAGGGCACGGCGCTGACCGACCGCGGCCAGTACGGCTTCGGCGAGCTGCCCGACCGCATCATCCTGTACCGCGAGCCCCTGCTCGCGATCGCCGAGGGCGACCTCGAGGCGCTGCGCGACGAGATCCACGTGACGCTCGTGCACGAGATCGCCCACTTCTACGGGATCGACGACGACGAGCTGCACCGGCTGGGCTGGGCATGAGCACCGGGCGGCGGGTGCGCGGCGTCGTGAGCGGGATGCTCGCCCTCGCCCTCGTCGTCGGCGTCGTCTACGCGGCCGCCGCGCTGCTGAGCCCCCTGCCGCGGCTGCACATCGAGCAGACGCTGAGCGCCGCGGTCGACGAGCCCTGGGCGGCCGCGGTGCCGCTGCCCGAGGCGGGCTCGACGGCGCTGCTCGCCGAGAGCGGCACGCCCGTGCTCGCGGGCGGCACCGAGCCGCGGCCGATCGCCGGGGTCGCCAAGCTCGTGCTCGCGAGCGTGGCGCTCGCCGCCGAGCCGCTCGGCGTGGGCGCTCCCGGGCCGGCGATCACGATCGATCAGGCAGCGGTCAGCCGGTACCGGGCGCTCGATTCGGCGGGGGCCCGCACGATCGAGGTGGTGTTCGGCCAGACCTGGACCCGCCGCGACCTCATCGCCGCGACGCTGCTCGGCTCGGGCAACAACACCGCCGAGCTGCTCATCGACTCGGTGTTCGGCGACCTCGACGGCTACCTCGCGGCCGCCCGCACGTGGCTCGACGAGCAGGGCCTCACGAGCACGACCGTCGTCGACGGCACCGGCCTCGACGCCGGCTCGCTCTCGACGGCGAGCGAGCTCGCGCAGCTCGGCCGTCTCGCGCTCGAGAACCCCGTGCTCGCCGAGCTGCTCACCACGCGCCCGACCGACACGGCGGCGGGCACCGCGTTCGTCGACCAGTCGACCTTCGTCGCCGATCTCGGCACCGTCGGGCTCTCGCGCAGCTACACCGACGCCGCGGGGGTGTGCGTGCTGCTCGCGGTGCCCGCGGGCGACGAGACCGTCGTCGTCGTGCTGCTCGGTCAGCCCGGCTACGCGGGGGCGGAGGATGCCGCCACGGCGATCGTCGAAGGCGTGCGCGAAGCGGTGCGGCCCGTCGAAGTCGTCGCCGCGGGCGAGGTGGTCGCGATCGCCCGCGCATCCTGGGGGCAGTCGACCGAGCTCGTCGCGACCGAGTCGGTGTCGGTCAGCTCGACCCAGCTCGAAGGCCTCGGCGTGCGGCTCGAAGCGGCCTCGCGCTCGACGATCGTGCAGGGCGCCGACGCGGGCAGTCTCGTCGTGACCGCCGACGGGGTCGAGCAGGTCGTGCGCCTCGAGTCGACGAGCGCGATCGGCGAGCCCGGCGTGCTGTGGCGCTTCGCCGACCCGTTCACCGTCATCGAGCGCTGGACAGGCTGAGCCCGTCGAGCTGCTCGTCCGCCGTGCCGCGCGGGTCGTGCAGTGCGGCGTGCTCGTCCTCCTGGCGCGCCCAGCGATCCCAGTTGCGGGCGAAGGCCTCGCCGTCGCGCGCGATCGCGCGGCGGCGCCGCTCGGCGTCGTCGGCCAGCTCGACCCACACCGCCCGGTGCGCGAGCGCGCGGGCGGCGGGGCTGATGGCACCGCATCCCTCGATGATGAGGTCGCGCGCAGAGTCGAGCTCGTGCCAGGCGCCGGGCTCGAGGGTGATGCGCGGGGCCGCGCGCTCAGCCGATGACACTCGTGAACTCCCCCGTGAGCACCGCTGCCGACACGGCAACGACCGAGATCGCGATGCCGACGGCGACGACGACCGAATCGGATGCCCGCCACGGCGACGGCCGCACCCACGTGCGCGGACCGGGGGCGCCGACACCGCGCGCCTCCATGCCGATCGCGAGCGCCGAGCTGCGGCGGATCGACAGCACGAGCAGCGAGAACACGAGCCCGAGCGCGCGCCGCACCCGGCCGCGGTCGCCGAGGCCGCGCGCGCGACGCGCCCGCTCGAGCAGCCGCGCGTCGTCGCGCAGCACGGTCAGCAGGCGCAGCGCGGCGACGCCACCGAGCACGAAGCGGCTGGGCAGGCGAAGGTTCTGGCCGAGAGCATCCCCCAGCCGCGTCGCGTCGGGGCGGGCGAACAGGGCGATCGCGGGGATGCCGATGGCGAGGATGCGCAGCAGGGTGGCGAGGGCGAGCTCGAGCGAGCCGTCGGAGATGCGCACGAGCAGGAACTCGGCGTAGACAGTGCCCGAGGCGCGGCCGTAGAGCACGACCGTGGCGGCGGCGAGCGGGGCCGCGATGAGCACGGGCGCGGTGCGGCGCAGCAGGGTGCCGATCGGGATGCCTAGGAGCGGGATGAGCAGCAACTGCAGGGCGAGGGCGACCGCGGCCGAGACGACGTCGAGCGTCGTGACGAGCAGCAGGGCCGGCACGAGCGAGGCCGCGATGGCCGCGACGGGGTTCAGGCGCTCGCCGAGCGGCTCCCGCCGGGCTGGGGCGGCGTCGTCGGGTCGTTCGGCCGGTGTCGGAGCCGGCAACGCCACCTCCCGCGCGCCGAGCGCCGCCACGAGCTCGCGGTCGTGCGTGGCCATGACGACCGCTCCCCCGGCATCGCGGTGCGCCGCGAGCAGAGCGGCGAGCTCTGCCCACGTGCGGGCGTCCTGCCCGAAGCTCGGCTCGTCGAGCAGCAGCACGGCGGGCGCCGCGGCGAGGGCGGTCGCGACCGAGAGCCGGCGCTGCTCGCCGCCGCTGAGCGAGAAGGGGCTCGCGTCGGCGAGGTGCCGCAGCCGCAGCCGGTCGAGCAGCGCGTCGACCCGGGAATCGTCGACCCCACCGAGCGCGAGCTCGTCGCGCACGGTCGCGGCGACGAACTGGTGCTCGGGGTTCTGGAACACGACGCCGAACCGATCGGCGAGCTCGGCCGAGCTCCAGCCGGCGGGCTCACCCGCCCCGAGCGCGTCGATCGAGCCGGCGGCGGGCGGCAGCAGGCCCGCGAGCGTGAGCAGCAGCGTGCTCTTGCCGGCGCCGTTCGCCCCTGTCAGCGCGACGACCTCTCCCGCGCGCACGACGAGATCGAGACCGAGGTCGATCGGCTCGCCGCCGGCCGGCCGTACCGCGAGCCCGGTGGCCCGCAGCAGCTCGTCGCCCGGCACCGCGATCGGGGCAGGGGGATGCTCGGGCCCGCGCCCGGGAACCCACACGCCCCCCTGCGCGAGCCGCGCGCCCTGCTCGCCGAGCACGGCGGCGACGGGCCCGTCGGCCACGACCCGCCCGGCCTCGAGCACGACGACGCGGTCGACGAGGGGCGCCCACACGTCGACGCGGTGCTCGACGACCACGAGCGTGAGCCCGTGCTCGACGACGAGTGCGGCCACGGCGGCCGCGACCTCGTGCACCCCGGCCGGGTCGAGCTGCGCCGTGGGCTCGTCGAACAGGAGTGCCGCGGAGCGCATGGCGAGCACGCCCGCGAGCGCGAGGCGCTGCTGCTGCCCGCCCGAGAGCCGACGGGTGTCGGCGTCGGCGAGCGCCGC
>NCEJ01000115.1:5615-6311 GCA_002280615.1 Micrococcales bacterium 32-70-13
GCCACGCACCGCACCCGCCTCGCGGTCGTCGACGGTCAGCCGGCCGCTCTGTTCGCCCTCGTCGGCCCCGCCGAGCACCCCGGCCCAGGCCTGCAGCAGGGTCGACTTGCCGCTGCCCGAGGCGCCGAGCAGCAGCACGCGCTCGCCCGGCGCGATCGCCAGGTCGAGGTCGACGAGCACGGGGGCGGCGCGCCCGGCTGGAGTCCAACTCCAACCGAGCGCGCCGAGCGCCGCCGCGGGCGCGGTCGTCACGCCTCGGATCGTGCGTCCTCAGTCGTCGTCGGCGCCGCCGGAACCGGCGTCGCACCCTCGCGACCGGCCGCGAAGCGCGACAGGGCCCCCGTGCGGGCGAGGCCGCGCACGAGCAGCCAGCTACCGAGGCCCGCGATCACGGCCCCCGAGACGATGGCGCTCGCGGCGTAGACGACCATGAACTCGGGGCGCGTGCCGGCGTAGTAGAACGTGAGGTCCATGATCACCAGGCCGACGCCGGCGCCCATGCCCGCGAGGATGGCGGGCAGCAGCCCCCACGCGCGGTAGAGCAGGATAGCGAACACGATCTCCGCGCCGAGGCCCTGCACGAGCCCCCAGGCGAGAGCCGTCCAGCCCCACATGCCGCCGAGCAGGGCCGAGACGGCCGCGGCCACGAGCTCGCCGTACAGCGCGGCGCCGGGCTTGCGCACGACGAGGCCGACG
>NCEJ01000116.1 GCA_002280615.1 Micrococcales bacterium 32-70-13
CATCTCGAGAATCGCCTTCTGGGCCTCCTCGGTCGAGGTGTACTGCGCGGTCATCGCCGTGCGGATGACCCCCGGTGCGACGGCGTTGAGCGGGATGCCCGCCCCGGCCCACTCGGGCGTCGCGGCGTTGCGGCGGATCCAGCGCACGAGCGCGCGCTTCGTCGAGCCGTAGATCAGGCCGCCCTTCCGCTCGTCGAGCAGCTGCTGCGCACGGTGCAGCGCGGCCGGCTCGTCGTGCGCGAGGCACGCGTCGACGAGCTCGTCGTCGACCGGGAGGAGCGAGGCCATGGATGCTGTGGCGACCGCGCGCGGAGCATCCGCCCCCGATAGAAGCGGCCGAAGACCCTCGAGCGTCGCGAGCGCACCGAAGTAGTTCACCGCGACGGTGGCGGTGGACTCGGTCGCGAGCCCCGCGTTGGCGACGACCGCGTCGATGCGGCCGCCGCTGAGCTCGGTGACGTGGCGCACGAGCGCCGCGCGGCCCTCGTGCGTGGTGAGGTCGGCCGTGATGTCGGCGTCGTGCAGATCGACCCCGATGACGCGGTGACCCTGGCCGGCGAGCAGCGCGGCAGTGGCGGCTCCGATGCCGCTCGCCGCGCCCGTGATGACGTAGGTGCGAGTCATGGTGGTGACTCCTCTCGAATCGGTGGCGCCAGCCTGGCACTGGGGCTCTCTCGACGACAGGGGCGAACGTCCCGCGCTCGTAGAATCGAGCCATGCGCATCCACGTGGCGACCGATCACGCCGGCCTCGAGTTCAGCCAGACGGTGCGCGAGCACGTCGCCGCCCAGGGTCACGAGGTGCACGACCACGGGCCGCAGCACTACGACGCTCTCGACGACTACCCGAGCTTCTGCATCAATGCCGCCCGCGCCGTCGCGCGCGACCAGGCGGCGGGCCTCGAGGCGCTCGGCATCGTCTTCGGCGGGTCGGGCAACGGCGAGCAGATCGCGGCCAACAAGGTGCAGGGCATCCGTGCCGCCCTCGTCTGGAGCGAGGCGACCGCCCAGCTCGCCCGTGAGCATAACGACGCCAACGTGATCGCTATCGGCGCCCGCCAGCACTCGGTCGACGAGGCGCTGCGGTTCATCGACCTCTTCATCGGCACGCCGTTCCCGGGCGAGGAGCGCCACGCGCGCCGCATCGCGCAGCTCGCCGAGTACGAGACCACCGGCGCGATCGCCGGGCACGAGATCGTCTAGCGGTGCCCGAAGGCCACTCCGTCCATCGCATCGCGCGGCAGTTCGCGCGGCACTTCGTCGGCGAGCCCGTGCGGGTCAGTTCGCCGCAGGGCCGTTTCGCCGACGGCGCGGCGCTCATCGACGGCCGCACCATGACCGACTCGAAGGCCGTCGGCAAGCAGATGTTCCTCGAGTTCGACGCCGCGCTGTGGCTGCGCGTGCACCTCGGCATCTACGGGGCCTGGGACTTCAGCGGCGCGGTCGCGCAGGATGCCACGCAGCGCTCGGCGCGCGGCCGCATGGGGCAGACCAACATGACCGGCACCGACCCCGATGAGGCGCCGGATGCTCGCACGACGGTCGTCGGCGAGCACGAGGCATCCCTCGCATCGATCGGGGCTCCCCGCCGCACGCGCCTGCGCATGGCCGAGGCCGAGAAGGAGAGCGTCATCGATGATGCGGCGCTCGCCGGCTTCCCGCCCGAGCCCGTCGGCCAGGTGCGTGTGCGCCTGCTGACCGAGCGCGCCGTCGCCGACCTGCGCGGGCCGACCGCGTGCGAGGTGCTCGACGCGCAGGGGGTGCAGCGCGTCATCGACGCGCTCGGCCCCGACCCGCTCGTCGACGACGCCGACGCGGGGGAGGAGCGCATGCTCGCGCGCATCCGGGGCCGCCGCGTGCCCATCGGCCTGCTGCTCATGGACCAGTCGGTCGTGAGCGGCATCGGCAACGTCTACCGCGCCGAGATCCTCTTCCGGGCCCGCCTCGACCCGCACGTCACGGGGGCCGCGCTGCCCGACGACGTCATCCGCGACCTGTGGCGCGACTGGCGCTACCTGCTCGGCGTGGGGGTGGAGACGGGCCAGATGCTCACGATGGACGGCCTCGACGAAGAGGGTCAGCGCGCCGCCCTGCGCAACCGCGCCGACCGGCACTGGGTCTACAAGCGCGAGGGCCAGCCGTGCCGCATCTGCCGCACGCCGATCGCCCTCGAGATCGCCGCGGGGCGCAAGCTCTACTGGTGCCCGAGCTGCCAGGCAGGAGTCTGATGCGCCACACGCCGCACTACCTGATGACCGACCCCGACGAGGTGCGCCGGCTCATTCGCGAGAACCCGTGGATGACGATCGTGTCGAGCCCGCCCGGCAGCGGCATCGTCGCCTCGCACTACGCCTTCCTGCTCGACGAGGCCGCCTCGACGGGCGACGAGATCGTGCTCATCGGGCACGTCGGCCGGCCCGACGAGCAGGCGCACGAGCTGGGGCAGCACGAGGTGCTGCTCATCGTGCAGGGCGCCCACGGCTACATCTCGCCGAGCTGGTACGAGCCGGGCGACATCATCCCCACCTGGAACCACGTCACCGCGCACCTCTGGGGCACCCCCGAGATCCTCAGCGACGAGGAGAACCTCGAGGCGCTCTCCGCGCTCACCGATCACTTCGAGCGCCGCGTCGCCGAGCCCCGCGGGCTGCACCTCGACCCGGAGTATTCTCGACGTGTCGCCCGCGGCACGGTCGGCGTGCGCGTGCGGGTGACGCGGGTCGACGCCCGCGCGAAGCTCAGCCAGAACAAGCCCGTCGAGGTCATCGAGCGCATCATCGGCGCGCTCGAGAGCGACGGGCCGTACAGCCACCCGGGCCTCGCCCGCGAGATGAGGAGACACCATGACGCGCGCGATTCGTAACGCGCGACCGCTCGGCGGCCACGACCCGATCGACCTCCTCATCGATGATGGGGTGATCGTCGGAATCCTGCCGGCCGGCATCGAGACCGCGGGGCCCGACGACATCGACCTCGAGGGCCGCTTCATCATGCCGGGGCTGTGGGACGAGCACGTGCACCTCACCCAGTGGGCCCAGCACCGCCGCCGCATCGACCTCGCGCCGGCGGAGAGCGCGGCCGAGGCCGCCGCGATCGTGCGCTCTGCCCTCGCGCGCGGCGAGGCGCGCGACGCCGTCGTCGTCGGCGTCGGCTTCCGTGATGGCCTGTGGCCGGATGCGCCCACCGCCGCCCTGCTCGACTCCGTCGCGCCCGACCGCCCGATCGTGCTCATCAGCGCCGACGTGCACTGCGTCTGGCTCAACAGCGCCGCCCTCGTGCACTTCGGCGTCGATACCACCGCGGGCGCCGACGGCGACGGGGTGCTGCGGGAGGACGCGGCCTTCGCCATCACCGCGCGACTCGACAGCGCGCCCGACGACGAGCTCGACACCTGGGTGGCCGAAGCGGCGGCGCAGGCGGCCGCGCGCGGCGTCGTCGGCGTGGTCGACCTCGAGATGCGCTGGAACCGCGATGACTGGGCCCGCCGCGTCGCCGCGGGCTTCGACGCCCTGCGCGTCGAGTTCGGCGTGTACCCGCAGCACCTCGACCGCGCGATCGAGCTCGGCCTGCGCTCGGGCCAGCCGCTCGCCGGCACCGTGAGCGTCGGCCCCCTCAAGGTCATCACCGACGGCTCGCTCAACACGCGCACCGCCTACTGCTGCGACCCGTATCCAGATGCTCCCGCCGAGGCCTACGGCCGCCTCAACGTGCCCCCCTGCGAGCTGCACCCGTTGCTCGCCCGCGGCAGCGAGGCGGGCTTCGATCGGCGATGGTGCCAACCGCCTGGCTCTCGACGTGTTCGCGAAGCTCGGCCGCGGGGGACGCATCGAGCACGCGCAGCTCGTGCACGACAGCGACTTCGCCCGCTTCGCCGCGCTCGGCGTGACCGCGAGCGTGCAGCCCGAGCATGCCGTCGACGACCGCGACGTGGCCGAGCGCTACTGGCCGGGCCGCACGCGGCGGGCCTTCGCGCTGCGCTCGTTCCTCGACGCCGGCGCGCGCATCGTGCTCGGCTCCGACGCGCCGGTGGCACCGCTCGACCCCTGGGTCGCGATCGCAGCGGCGACGAGCCGCACGCGCGACGGTCGCCCGGCCTTCCACGCCGAGCAGTCGATCACGGTCGTCGAAGCGCTCGCGGCCTCGACCCGCACCCTCGTGGCGGTCGGCGAGACCGCCGACCTCGTCGCGCTCGACGTCGACCCGCTCGCGGTCGACCCCGAGGCGCTGCGCACGATGCCGGTCGCGCTCACGATGCTCGGCGGTCGCGTGACCCACGCCGACGCCGTCCTGCGCGCGCGGGCGGCGCTCGAGGTCTAACGCAGCTGGGCGATGCGCACGGCGGCATCGCGCACGTTCTGCAGCCGGCGCTCGTACCGCGCGGCGAGTACGACGATGAGCACGCCCGCGAGGCCGAGCCACAGCCACCACTCGACCGATCGGCCGACGAGCTCGAGCAGCGGCCAGCTCTGCACGAGCAGGTGCACG
>NCEJ01000009.1 GCA_002280615.1 Micrococcales bacterium 32-70-13
GCTGTCGGGGCTCGAGCCGACGGGGCCGCTCGCGCTCGGCGACGACCCCGGAGCGGTGCTCGTCGACTGGCTGCTCACGGGCTACTACCCCGCGCTGCTCTGGCTGCCGCTGCTGCTCGCGGGCCTGCTGTGCGCGCGGGCGGGCCTCGGCTCGACGCGCGTGCGCGGGCTCATGCTGGGCCTGGGCGCGGCCGCGAGCGTCGCCGGCTACGGCGCGGCGGCCGTGCTGCCGGGCGTCGACGCCGAGGCGCACAGCGGCACGACGGCCGAGCTGCTGGGCGCGGGCGGTCTCGCGATCGCGATCATCGCGGCGGCCCTGCTCGCCCTCGACGGCCCCGAACCGCGGCGCATCGCCCTCATCCTCGCCGCACCGCTCACGGCCCTGGGCCGGGTCGCCCTCACGGTGTACGTCGCGCACGTGCTCGTGATCGCGGCGCTCGCCCCGCTCGGCCCGGCCGGGCGCTTCGAGGCCGCCGTGGGCATCCCCCTGCTCTTCGGACTGTCGCTCGGCGGCATCGCGCTCGGCCTCGCGCTGCAGGCGCTCGGGCGCCGCGGGCCGCTCGAGTGGCTGCTGTCGACCCTGGCCGGGCTGCCGTTCCGGGAGCGCGAACAGGATGATGAGGGGCAGAGTGCGAGACTGAGCGCATGCGTGCCCCAGTGGCAGGGCTCGGGCTCGGCCCGGGCGATGCGGCTCGTCGACGGCGCCCACGCGATCCGCGCCGACCTGCCGAGCGCCGCGACCCGGCTCATCGACGTGCCGCTCGAGGCGGGAGACAGCGAGGGCACCGGCATCCTGCGCTATAGCGCGATCCGGCTCGTGCGCGAGCGCATCGAGCGCGAGCTCGCCGAGCTCGACGGCACTCCCATCATCATCGGCGGCGACTGCGGGGTCGAGTACGCAGGGATCGAGCACGCCGCCCGGCAGGGGCGCGTCGTGCTGCTCTGGGCGGATGCGCACGCCGACCTCAACACCGCCCAGACCTCGCCGAGCGGGGCCTTCCACGGCATGGTGCTGCGCGCGCTCGTCGACGCGGGCGCGATCGCGCCGGCCGACGTGCTGCTGCTCGGCGTGCGCGACCTCGACGACGCCGAGGCGCGGTTCATCGACGAAGCGGGCATGCCGCGCGTGATCCCCGACGAGGTCGGCGACCGCGTGGCCGAGCGCATCGCCGCGGCGCGCGCCGAGGGGGTCGAGCCCGTGCTCTACGTGCACATCGACCTCGACGTGCTCGACCCCGGAGTCTTCGGCGGCGTCGGGTTCCCCGCGCCCTTCGGGCTGACGCTCGAGCAGCTCACGGCCGCGGTCGCGCAGGCCCGGGCGCAGCTGCCGCTCGTGGGCGCCGGGCTCACCGAGTTCGCTCCCGCGCCGGCGCGCGACGAGGTGCCGGGCGACAGCGCGGGCGCGACCGACGACGGTGCCGACGAGAGCGGGAGCGACGCCCTCACCGTGATCCTGCGCATCCTCGCCGCCCTCAGCCGCTGAAACCTCGTCGCTGAGCGACAAAGGCCGGGCATCCCGCGACCACCGCTGGCTACGCTGGCGGGCATGAGCGAGACGACCCCCCAGACTGCAGAAGCACAGGCCGCGACCCCGCCCCGCGTCACCGTCGAGCGCGACGGGCACCTGCTGCTCATCGGCCTCAACCGGCCCGAGAAGCGCAACGCCGCCGACGTGGCGATGCTCGAGCAGCTGGCCCTCGCCTACGGCGAGCTCGACCGCGACCCCGAGCTGCGGGTCGGCGTGGTCTTCGCGCACGGCGACCACTTCACGGGCGGGCTCGACCTCGCCGATGTCGTGCCGCGCATCGGGCCGGAAGGGCTCGCGATGGTGCCCGAGGGCGGAATCCACCCCTGGGGCATGGACGGCACGCGCGTGCGCAAGCCCGTCGTGCTCGCCGTGCAGGGCACATGCCTGACGCTCGGCATCGAGCTCGCGCTCGCGAGCGACATCGTGGTCGCCGCTGACGACACGGTGTTCGCGCAGCTTGAGGTCGCCCGGGCGATCCTCCCCTTCGGCGGGGCGACGACGCGCTTCGCCCGCGCGGCCGGCTGGGGCGATGCGATGCGGTGGATGCTCACGGGCGACCGCTTCGACGCCGCCGAGGCGCACCGCATGGGCCTCGTGCAAGAGGTCGTGCCCGCGGGCGATCAGCTGGCCCGCGCCCGCGAGCTCGCCGGTCGGATCGCGGCGCAGGCCCCCCTCGCCGTGCAGGCGACGCTCGCGAACGCTCGTCTCGCGGTGCGCGAGGGCGAGGCCGCCGCCGAGGCGCGGCTGCCGCGCGAGCTCGTGCGCCTCGCGCAGACGGAGGATGCCCGCATCGGCATGCAGGCTTTTCTCACTCGCACCGACCCGGAGTTCGTGGGACGGTAGGCGCATGCGCCCGCTCACGACGACCGCCCAGACCGATCTCCCCGCTCTCGACGCCTACGACCTCGTCGTCATCGGCGCCGGGGCCGTGGGTGAGAACGTCGCCGACCGGGCGGTGCAGGGCGGGATGAGCGTGCTCATCGTCGAGAGCGAGCTCGTCGGCGGCGAGTGCTCGTACTGGGCGTGCATGCCCTCGAAGGCCCTGCTGCGGGCGGCGAGCGTGCTGCGCGCGGCGCACGCCGTGCCGGGTGCCCGCGCGGCGATCACCGGCGGCATCGATGCCGCGGCCGTGCTCGCGAGCCGCGATGCCGTCGCGAGCCACTGGGACGACGCCGGCCAGGTGCGCTGGCTGCAGAAGACGGGCATCGCCCTCGCCCGCGGGCACGCGCGGCTCGACGGCGAGCGCCGCGTCGTCATCACGACGACCGACGGCGCGAGCCGCACCGTGACCGCGACGCACGCCGTCGCCATCTGCACGGGCTCGACGGCCGCGATGCCGCCCATCCCCGGTCTCGCAGAGGCCCGGCCGTGGACCTCGCGCGAGATCACGAGCACCGAGACCGTGCCCTCGCGGCTCGCGATCATCGGCGGCGGCGTGGTCGGCTGCGAGATGGCGACGGCGTTCACGAGCCTCGGCAGCGCCGTCACCCTCATCGCGCGCAGCGGGCTGCTCGCGGGCGTGGAGGAGTTCGCGGGCGAGGCCGTCGCCGAGCGGCTGCGCGCCGAGGGCGCCGAGGTGCTGCTCGGCGCGAGCCCCGAGCGCGTCGATCGCCGTGCCGACGGCACGGTCGCACTCACGCTGTCCGAGGGCCGCGTGCTCGAGGTCGACGAGGTCGTCGTCGCGACGGGGCGCACTCCCGTCACGGGTGACCTCGGTCTCGAGACCATCGGGCTCGAGCCCGGCGCCTGGCTCGAGGTCGACGACACCCTGCGCGTGCGCGGGGTCGACTGGCTGTACGCCGTCGGCGACGTCAACCACCGTGCACTGCTGACGCACCAGGGCAAGTACCAGGCCCGGGCCGCGGGCGACGTGATCGCGGCGCGCGCGAGCGCAGCATCCATCGACGACGCGCCCTGGGGCGCGCACGTCGCGACGGCCGACCACGCCGCCGTGCCCCAGGTGACCTTCACGAGCCCCGAGGTCGCGAGCGTCGGCCTCACGGCGCAGCAGGCCGAGGCCAAGGGCCTGCGCACGCGCGTCGTCGACTACGAGCTCGGCTGGCTCGCGGGCGCGACCGTGCACGGCGACGACTACCGCGGCACGGCGCGCATGGTCGTCGACGAGGATCGCGGTGTCATCGTGGGGTTCACGCTCGTGGGCGACGATGTCGGAGAGCTGCTGCACGCCGCGACGATCGCGGTCGTCGGCGAGGTGCCCCTCGCGCGCCTGTGGCACGCCGTGCCCTCGTACCCGACGCTCAGCGAGATCTGGCTGCGGCTGCTCGAGGGCTACGGGCGGCCGTGACCGCCGGCCCGCCGCGCGGCCGACCGGCTCGCGCCGTCGACCGCCTGGCCCGCAATCGCGCCCTGCGGGCCGTCGCGCTGCACCCCGTCGTCGCCCGCCCCGGCTACTGGGTCGCCACGGCCCTGGGCGTCACGTGGGGCGCCCTGCTCGGCGGCTTCCGCGTCTCGCGGCGCGGCGGCGTGATCGTGTGCGCGGGCCTGCCGCGCTGGGCCTTCGGCCGCGGCGGCACGACGATCGGCGCGGCCTACCTCACGCACGACAACCTGCGCGAGAGCGTGCTCGAGCACGAGGCCGTGCACCGCGCGCAGTGGAAGAAGTACGGGCTCGCCTTCATCCCGCTCTACCTGGCGGCGGGCCAGGACGCCCGCCGCAACCGCTTCGAGGTCGAAGCGGGCCTCGAGAAGGGCGGGTACCGGTAATTGCCTATACCGCCGCGGTTCTGACGCGCACTACCCTGGCGCCATGCTGAGACTGCCGATCGCTCCCGCCGCCCTCATCGTCGCGGCGCTCGCCGTCTCGCTCGTCGGCTGCACGCCGACCCCCGAGCCCACGCCGAGCGCCTCCCCCAGCGAGAGCCCTTCGGCCTCCGAGAGCGCGACCCCGAGCGCGACGCCCACTGCCGAGCCGATCGCCCTGCCCGACTGCGGCGGCATCTACTCGCCCGCGCTCGTCGCGAGCCTCACCGCCGAAGGCCGCACCTCCATCGGCGACGTTAGCGGGCCCGAGACGGGGGGCTGGGGCACGGCCGACACGACGCTGCAGGGCATCCTCGCCTCCGTCCCCGAGCGCGGGAGCTGCACCTGGATCCTCCCCGCCACCGAGAGCGGCTCGACGACCTCGATCGCGCGGCTCGACGCGGCCTCGCGCACGGCGGTCATCGCGGCGCTCGTGGCCGGGGGCTACACGGCCTCGACCATCCCCCAGGGCGAGCTGTACTCGATCGCCGTCGAGCTCGAGATCGGCACCTACAACGAGTCGCACCTGCTCACCGACGAGTTCTGGTTCGCGAGCTACTTCTCGGGCGGTCAGGCCGAGTCGCTCACCCTCGACGCCGCGGCACTGCTGCTGCCGTAAAACGAGCGCGCGCTCAGCTCCACCACTGCGGCGGGTGGATGCTCGCCCCCGGTCGGCGGCGCTCGAACTGCGCCCCGAGCGCGAGCAGGGTCGCCTCGCCGCCCGGCCGGCCGATGAGCTGCACACCCATCGGCAGCCCGGGCTGCGCCGAGTCGGCCGGCGTGAGGCCGACGGGCAGGGTCAGCGCGGGCAGGCCCGCGACGTTCACGAAGCTCGTCCAGGGCGTGTACTGCACCTGCTGCGTGAAGTTGCGGTCGGCATCCTCCGCGTCGTACCAGCCGAGCGGGCGCGGCGTCATGGCGAGCGCGGGCGTGAGCACGGCATCCACCGTCGACAGCCGGGCGATGACGCGCCGCTCGAAACCGCTCAGCCAGGCGAGGGCCTCGGCGAGCGTCTCGGCGCGCAGGGCCCGACCCTGCCCGACGAGCCAGGCCGTGAGCGGCTCGAGCAGGGCGAGCTCGTCGGGCGTGCGCGCGGGGATCGACGCGGCGCTCGCCATCCACACCGTGCGGAAGTGGCGGCCATAGTCGGGCTCGGGCGCGAGCGCGAGCGCGTCGATACCGTGACCGAGCGCCGCGAACGTCGCGACGGCCTCGTCGAGCGCCCATCGGGCCTCGGGCTCGATGACGATCTCGGTGTCGGTGTCCCAGGGCGAGCTCGTCATGACCCCGAGCTGGTAGCGGCCCTCGCCGCGCACGGCCGCGCCGAGCAGGGGGCCCGCGTTCGGGTGCTCGCGGCCCGAGGCCAGCGGAGGGTCGATCGGGGCGCGGGTCGCGAAGGGCCAGGGTGCGGCCGCGATGAGGGCGTCGAGCATGAGGGCGGCATCCGCAACGGTGCGGGCGAGAGGCCCGGGCACGACGAGGCCCGCGAGCCGGTCGAGCCCGCTGCCGGCCGGGACCCGGCCGCGCGAGGGCTTGAGCCCCACGATGCCGCATGCCGCGGCGGGGATGCGGATACTGCCGCCCCCATCGCTCCCGGGCGCGACGGGCAGCAGGCCCGCTGCGACGGCCGCCGCGGCGCCCCCACTCGAGCCCCCCGCCCCTCGGGTGAGGTCGTACGGAGTGCGCGCGGGCGGGGCGACGCGGCTCTCGGTGTACGACGGCAGGCCGAACTCGGGGGCGGCGGTCGCGCCGAGGCTGATCGCCCCCGCGGCGTCGAGATGCTGCACGAGTTCGTCGTCGCTCGACGCGACGTGGTCAGCGCGCAGGCGCGATCCGAAGGTCGTGCGCTGGCCGGCCCGCTGCACGAGCTCCTTGTCGGCGATCGGGATGCCCCACAGGGGCGCCGACCGCGCGACGAGCCCTTCGAGCGCATCGGCGCGAGCGAGCGCGCGCTCGGCCGCGACGACCGTCAGGGCGCCCACCGCGGGGTTGTGGCGCTCGATGCGCGCCAGGTAGTGCTCGACGAGCTCACGCGGGCTGATGTGCCCGCGGCGCAGCTGTTCCCCCTGCTCGAGCGCGCTGAGGTGGTGGAGGTCGGGCACCGTCCGAGCCTACGGCGACCCCCGCGCGCCGCGGCGCATATCGATTGCGCAACGAACGCCCCTGCAGGCCCCCGAGCACGCCGCGAACGCGCCTCGCCAGGCACTTCCGACTGCTAGATTCGCGCCGATGGGCGTCGGGGGCGCGCCCACCGACCGTCTCGAGGCCGCCCTCCTGAGGAGCATCATGATCGCGCAGCGCCTGCTCGCCGGCACCGCCGCTCTCGTTCTCATCGGCGGGCTCTCCGCCTGCGCCCCCGAACCCGAACCGGTCGCGGAAGAGCCCACTCCTGAGCCGACCCCCACGGTCGTCGAGACGACCGAGCCCGAGCCCGTCGACCTCGCCTTCACGATGCCGGTCGACTGCACGACGATCCTTCCCGCGGCGCGCGTCGAGGCGCTCGCGGCGCAGAACCTCGAGCTGCTCGGCGGCCCCGGCAGCGTCTACGGCAACGAGTACTTCTTCGACCCGACCCCCGAGCAGCTCGCGGGCGGCATCAGCTGCGTCTTCGCGCAGGATGGCGTCGACCTGTCGAGCCTGCTCATCAGCGTCGCCCCCGTCTCCCCGTCGAACCGCGCGCGCATCATCGACGACCTCACGGCCCAGAGCCTCAACGAGGCGACGACCGATTCCGGAGCGCTCACCTACGGTCAGCAGGGCGACGAGAGCCTCGCGCCGGCGATCTACAACGTCGTCACGCAGGAGAGCTGGATCTCGGTCATCAGCAGCCCCGGCGGCCCCGCGTTCTACGAGGAGGCCGTCGTGCTCGCCGGTGAGGTCGCGGCGCAGGTCTACAACTAGCGCCGCCGCTCACAGCGCGCGGTCGGCGCTGTCGGGCTGTCAGCGACGCCGCGCGAGCGACTTCTGCATCATGACGACGCCGAGCCACCGGCCGAACTTGAAGCCGACACGTCCCATCGAGCCGGTGGTCTCGAACCCGAAGCGCTCGTGCAATGCGATCGACCCCTCAGCCCCGCGGTCGGCGATGACCGCGATGACCTCCTTGACTCCTGCCGCCTTCGCGCGGTCGAGCAGCTCACCCATGAGCGCCGTGCCGAGGCCCTTGCCGGTCGAGGCGGGCCCGAGGTAGATCGAGTTCTCGACCGTGAACCGGTACGCCGCCTTCTCCTTCCAGGGGTAGACGTAGGCGAAGCCGAGCACGACACCGTTGGGCGACACCGCGACGAGGAAGGGGTAACCGAGCTCGCGCACCTTCGCGTACTTCGTGCGCAGCGCCTTCAAGGTCCATGGCGACTCGTCGAAGGTCACCGTCGAGTTGGCCACGTAGTGGTTGTAGATCTCGCGCACGTCGGGGAGATCCTGTTCGACCGCCTCGCGCACCGTGAAGGCGAAGGGCGTCTCGGGCTCGGGGCGCTTGCGCAGGTGGGGCGGCAGGGTGCGACGCCGCTGGTACTCCTCCTCGAGCATCCCGCCCCCTTCTGACCGCGCCGCCCGGTGCGACGGCGTCAGTCTACTTTCGCCGGTGCTGGGGGCAGGCGCCAGTCGATCGGAGCCCCTCCCTGCTCGACGAGCAGCCGGTTGACGCGGCTGAACGGCCGCGATCCGAGGAATCCGCGGTGGGCCGAGAGAGGGCTCGGATGCGCGCTCGCGACGATGGGCACGGCCCCCAGCAGCGGCGCCGCGCCGGCCGCATCCCGGCCCCACAGCACCGCCACGAGCGGCCCGCCGCGTGCGGCGAGAGCCGCGAGGGCGCACGCCGTGACCTCCTCCCAGCCACGCCCGCGGTGCGAGCCCGGACGGCCGGGAGCGACCGTCAGGACGCGGTTGAGCAGCAGCACGCCCTGGTCGCTCCACGCGCCGAGATCGCCGTGCTCGGCAGGGACGATGCCGAGGTCGTCGTGCAGCTCGCGGTAGATGGTGGCGAGCGAGCGCGGCAGGGGGCGCACGGCGGCGTCGACGGCGAAGCTCAGCCCGATCGGGTGGCCCGGCGTGGGGTACGGGTCCTGCCCCACGATCACCACGCGCACGGCGGCGAGGGGCGCGGTGAAGGCGCGCAGCACGCGGTGCTCGTCGGGCAGGAACGGCGATCCGGCCGCGGCCTCGGCGCGCAGCTCGGCGAGGAGGGCGCGCACCCGGTCGGCGACGGGGTCGAGCGCCCGGGCCCAGTCGGGCGCGATGCCCGCGAGTGCGTCGCTCATGCGAGCACGCTACCGGCCGCGCGGGCCTGGGGCGGGCGCTGTGCTGGGCCGCGCCCCCGCCGCGCGCTAGCATCGCGGAATGACCGAGCCCGCGAGCGTCTCGACCGCCCCCTCCTCCCTGCGCGGGAAGGCCGGCGCCATCACCCTCGGTCTCGTCGGCTACCTGTTCTTCGTCGAGTTCGTCAGCGGCGTGCTGCAGGGCTACTACGTGCCGCTCATCAGCGACCTCGTGCTGTACCTGGGCATCACCGACGCCGACTTCAACTGGTTCGAGGCCGCCCAGCTGCTGCTGAGCGCGCTCGTCGTGCCCGTGCTCGCCAAGCTCGGCGACATGATCGGGCACAAGAAGGTGCTGCTCATCTCGACCGTGCTCACGGCGGGCGCGAGCTGGTGGCTCGTGTTCGCCGACTCGTTCTGGGTCTTCCTCGTCGCGTGGGCCCTGCAGGGGTTCTACGTCGTCTGGCTGCCGCTCGAGGTCGCGCTCATCTTCGACCGCGGCCGCCGCAGCGACACGGGCGCCTCGCAGACTCGTCGCGCGGCGGGCTACCTCGTCGTGGCGCTCGAGGCCGGCGCGATCGTCGGCGCGCTCGGCGGCGCGCGCGTCTTCGCGGCCTTCAACGAGAACGTCATGCTCACCCTCATGATCCCGGCCATCGCCGTGACGGTCGCGTTCTTCGTCATCCTCTTCGGGGTGCCCGAGTCGAGCCCCCAGCCGGGTCGCCGCCTCGACACGATCGGGTTCGTGCTGCTGACGATCGCGCTGCTCACGGTCACCTCGGGGCTCACCTTCCTGCGCATCAACGGCCCCGCCACCTGGTGGGTGTACGCGCTCATGGTCGTGGGCCTGCTGCTGCTCTACCCCTTCGGCAAATGGGTGCTGAAGCACCCCGACCCCGCGATCGACCTGCGCGTGCTTCGGCAGCCGAGCATGTGGCCCGTGCAGTTGACGGCCGGGCTCGTCGGCATCAGCATTCTCGGCGCCCAGGCGCCGCTCAGCACCTTCGCCGGCACCGACCCCGTCAACGGCTTCGGGCTCGGGCTGGACGCGGCCGAGCGCTCGTACATCATCGGGGCGTACCTCGTGGCGATGATCATCGGCGCGCTGCTCTTCCCGCTCGTCTCGCGCCGGTTCACCCCGCGGTTCGCCCTCATCGCCGCCTCGGTGACGGTCGGGCTCGGGTACCTCGCCTTCCTCGTCAACAACGCGACCGCCGTGGGGGTCACTCTCAACATGGTCGTCGCGGGCATCGGCTCGGGCGCGCTCGTCGCGGCCCTGCCCGCCGCGGCCGCGGCCGCCGCGCCCCTCGGGCAGACCGGCATCGCGACGGGGCTCACCAACACGACGAAGACCATCGGCGGGGCCTTCGCGAGCGCGATCTTCGCGGTCGTGCTCGTGCTCGCGGCGGGCCAGGCCGTCACCGAGACGGCGTCGAGCCTGCTCGGCTACCTCGTCGTGTTCGCGATCTGCGGCGGGGCCGCGCTCGTCGCGGCGCTCTCGCTCGTGTTCGTGCCCCGCCTCGCCTTCGGCGACGTCGCGGCCGACCCCGCTCTGGTCGACGCGCCTCGGTGAGGGGCCCGGCTCAGTCTTCGCGCACCGCGAGCGGGCGGCGGATGAGCTTGTGCTGCGCCGCCTGGGCGACGGGGCGCACGGTCAGCTCGTCGACGTTGACGTGGGCGGGAGCCTCGATCGCGTGCACCACGAGCTCGGCGATGTCGTGCGCCGTGAGGGGATGCTCGACCCCCTCGTAGAGCGCGTCGACCTTCTCGGCGTCGCCGCCGAAGCGGTTGAGGGCGAACTCGTCGGTGCGCACCATGCCCGGCGCCACCTGCATGACACGCAGCGGCTCGCCCGCGAGCTCGAGCCGCAGGGCGTGCATCATGCCGCGCAGGGCGAACTTCGCCGCGTTGTAGCCGCCGCCCGTCTCGTAGGCGATCTGCCCGGCCGTCGACGTGATGGCGAGGATGTCGCCGACCCCGCGCTCGCGCGCGCCGGCCCGCAGCGCGGGCAGCAGGGCGCTGATGACCCGCTGCGCGCTCAGCACGTTGATGTCGAACATGCGCATCCAGTCGGCGGCATCGGCCGACTCGACCGTGTCGGTGCCCATCGCTCCGCCCGCGACGGCGACGATGGCGTGGATCGGGCCCGTCGCGGCGATGTGCTCGCGCAGGGCATCCACCGCGGCCGCATCGGTCAGGTCGGCCACGACGGTCTCGCACCCGGTCTCGGCGGCGAGCGCCGCGAGCCGATCGGCACGGCGCGCGACGGCGACGACGCGCCAGCCGTGCGCCCGGAGCAGGCGCGCCGTGGCGGCCCCGATTCCCGAGCTTGCACCGGTCACGACTGCTGTCAAGGGGGTCATGGTGACACGCTACCCGCCGCGGGCCCGGGCTAGCCTGGAGCGATGGGGGGAACGGCTTCGGCGCGCTCGCGCGTGCCGCTCTGGGATACCGCGCGGTTCGTGGCGATCGCGCTCGTGGTCATCGGTCACGCGATCCAGCGCCTCATCGGCGACTCGGATGCCGCGCTCGTGCTCTACCTGTTCATCTACGCCTTCCACATGCCGCTGTTCGCGATCATCAGCGGCTACTTCTCGCGGCCCGGGCCGCCGAACGAGCGGCGGATGCGGCGGGTCATCACCGACATCGTCATCCCCTACGCGATCTTCGAGACCATCTGGACGGCCGTGCAGGCGGTCGTCGAGGGCAACTGGTCGGTCAACCCCACGCAGCCGTCGTGGACCCTCTGGTTCCTGCTCGCGCTCGGCATCTTCCGGCTCGTGCTGCCCTACCTCGCGCTCGTGCGCTGGCCGCTCGCGTGGGCCGTGGTGCTCTCGGTCGGGGTCGGCTACTTCAGCAACGTCGACTCGACGTTCTCGCTCTCCCGGGCCATCGGCATCCTGCCCTTCTTCGTGCTCGGCTGGAAGCTGGACGAGTGGGGCCTCGTCGACCGCTGGCGGCTCGCCGACCCGCCCGCACGGCTCGTGCGCTCGATCGCCGTCGTCGTGCTGGCCGCGTGGCTGGCCGTGCTCATCGTGTTCATCGACGTCTGGCGCGCCATCGATCTGCGGTTCTGGTTCTTCTACGACGACGCCTATCTCGAGCTGGGGCAGGACGCCTGGTGGGCGGGCCTCGTGCGCCTCGCCCTCATCGCGCTCGCGGTGCTGCTCTCGGCAGCGGTGCTCGCGCTCGTGCCGCGCCGCCCGACGCTCGTCACGGGGCTCGGGCAGGCCACCATGTACGTGTACCTGCTGCACAGCTTCGTGCTCTACCCGATCCGCGAGAGCGGGGTGGTCGGCGGCGACGACCGCTCGGGCTGGCCGTGGCTCGTGGGGCTCATCGTGCTCGCCCTGCTCACGACGGTGGGGCTCGCCAGCCGCCCGGTGCGACGGCTGTTCCGGCCCCTCGTCGAGCCGCGGCCGCGATGGCTCTTCCGGCCCGATCTCGACACCCGCACGGGCCCGATGCGGCTCGAACCCTCGCGCGTCGACCCCACCGGGTCGCGACGCGACCGCGAGCGCTGAGCGCCCGAGCAGGTTACGGCGTGTGTCGTCGGGCATTGCCCCGTGACGCGGGCATGCGTACCGTTCGAGTCGTTCCACCGACCCACGAGGAGACCCCATGACCGCCAGCTGGAAGTTCGAGACCCTGCAGATCCACGCCGGGGCTCAGCCCGATCCGGTCACGAACGCGCGCGCCACGCCCGTCTACCGCACGACGGCGTACACGTTCAACGACGCGCAGCACGCCAAGAACCTGTTCGCGCTCGCGGAGTTCGGCAACATCTACACGCGCATCCAGAACCCCACGCAAGACGTGGTCGAGCAGCGCATCGCCGCGCTCGAGGGCGGCACCGCGGCCCTGCTGCTCGCCTCCGGCCAGGCGGCCACGACCTACGCCGTGCTCAACATCGCGCAGGCGGGCGACCACATCGTGTCGTCGTCGTCGATCTACGGCGGCACCTACAACCTCTTCACCTACACGCTCGCGAAGCTCGGCATCGAGGTCACCTTCGTCGAGAACCAGGACGACCCCGCGGCGTGGGCCGCCGCCATCCGGCCGAACACGAAGCTGCTGTTCGGCGAGACGGTCGGCAACCCCAAGGTCAACATCCTCGACATCAGCGCCGTCGCCGAGGTTGCGCACGCCCACGGCCTGCCGCTCATCGTCGACAACACGATCGCGACGCCCTTCCTCATCCGCCCGCTCGAGCACGGCGCCGACATCGTCGTGCACTCGGCCACGAAGTTCCTCGGCGGGCACGGCACCGTGCTCGGCGGTGTCATCGTCGACGGCGGAAAGTTCGCCTGGTCGCAGAACACCGAGAAGTTCCCCGGCCTCACCGAGCCCGACCCCTCGTACCATGGGGCGAGCTACACGGGAGTGCTCGGCGACGGCATCGCGTACATCATCAAGGCGCGCGTGCAGCTGCTGCGCGACATCGGCGCGGCCGTCTCGCCCGACAACGCCTGGCAGCTCATCCAGGGCATCGAGACCCTGAGCCTGCGCATCGAGCGCCACGTGCAGAATGCCGAGACCGTCGCCCGCTGGCTCGAGGCGCACCCCGACGTCGCGACCGTCAGCTACTCGGGCCTGCCCTCGAGCCCCTGGTACGCGGCCGGCCAGAAGTACGCGCCGAAGGGCGTGGGCGCGGTGCTCTCGTTCGAGCTGAAGGGGGGCGTGGATGCCGGGCGCGCGCTCGTCGACTCCGTCGAGCTCTTCAGCCACGTCGCCAACATCGGCGATGTGCGCAGCCTCATCATCCACCCCGCATCGACGACCCACTCGCAGCTCACGCCCGAGCAGCAGCTCACGAGCGGCGTCACGCCGGGCCTCGTGCGCCTCTCGGTCGGGCTCGAGAACATCGACGACATCATCGCCGACCTCGAGGCCGGGTTCGCGGCCGCGCGCGCGGTCGTCGCGGCCAACGCGGCGGTCTAGCCGCAGCATCCGGACATCCCGGCCCTGCCCCCGCCAACCCACGGCGGGGGCAGGGCCGTCTCTGCGTCAGAATGGACGCAGCATGGACTGGCAGACGAGCGAAGACACGGTGCCCTCGGCATTCATCACCGAGGCCAACCGCCGCTCGATGCTGGGCACGCCGCCCACGACGGGCGCCTGGCGCGAGGGCGATGCGCCCGGCGACCGGCTATTCCAGGCCGTCGGCTCGATCGCGCTCGAGTCGGGCGCGACCCTCCCCCACGCGCGGCTCGCCTACGAGACGTGGGGAACCCTGAGCGCGGCACGCGACAACGCCGTGCTCGTCGTGCACGCCCTCACGGGCGACAGCCACGTCGTCGGGCGGCCCGGTGCCGGGCATCCGACCGCCGGATGGTGGGGCGGCATCGTCGGGCCGGGCCTCGCGATCGACACCGACCGCTGGTTCGTCATCGCCCCCAACATGCTCGGCGGCTGCCAGGGCTCGACCGGCCCCGCCTCGTTCTCGCCCGACGGCACCGAGTGGGGCTCGCGCTTCCCGTACCTGACCATCCGCGACCAGGTCGCGGCGCAGGTCGCCCTCGCCGATGCGCTCGGCATCGAGCGGTTCGCCGCCGTCATCGGCGGATCGATGGGCGGCATGCACGCGCTCGAGTGGGCGGTGCAGCATCCCGAGCGGGTGCAGCGCCTCGCGGTGCTCGCCGCCCCCGCGGTCTCGAGCGCCGACCAGATCGCGCTCAACTCGGTGCAGCTCGAGGCCATCCGCATGGATCCGCTCTACCGCGACGGCGACTACTACGACGAGCCCGAGGGCCCGTACCGCGGGCTCGCGCTCGCCCGCCGCATGGCGCTGCTCAACTACCGCTCGCCGAGCGAGCTCAACGAGCGCTTCGAGCGCTCGTGGCAGGGCGTGCTCGACCCGCTGGGGCGCGGCGGGCGCTTCGCCGTCGAGAGCTACCTCGACTTCCACGGCAACAAGTTCACACGCCGCTTCGACGCGAACAGCTACATCACGCTCGTCGAGGCCATGAACTCGCACGACATCGCCCGCGGCCGCGGCTCGCTCGCCGAGGCGCTCGGCGCGGTCACGGCGCGCACACTCGTGCTCGGCATCGACAGCGACCGCCTCTTCCCCGTCGAGCAGCAGCAGGTGCTCGCGGCGCACCTGCCCGCGACCATCCATGGCGACGAGGCGGTCGTGATCTCGTCACCGTTCGGGCACGACGCCTTCCTCATCGAGGACGACCTCGTGGGGCCGTATCTGGCAGCGCTGCTCGCCGACTGATCATGACCGCTCGCGCGCACCCGCTCCTCGCGGGCATCGTCGCGCTCGCGGTGTGCCTGCCGCTCGCGGCCTGCGCCGCGCCCGCCCCCACCGCGGCGCCGAGCGCCGCCGTGAGCCTCGACGAGGTCGCGGTGGTCGCCGAGGTGTACCGCTCGCGCATCGACCCGGCGCGCGGCGGCATCCAGCTCTCGGTGCGCAACGAGGGCGCGGCGCCGCTCACGATCGTGCGCGCCGTGCTCGAGTCGCCGGCCCTCGCGGCGCCGATCGAGCGCGATCGCGAGACCGCGATCGGTCCGGGCCTCACGCGCGACCTCGCCATGACCCTGACGAGCGCCGCCTGCCCGGCGTCGACCACGCGGCCCCCGGATGCCCTGCTCACCGTCGCCCTCGCCGACGGCGGTACGGCCGAGCTGCGGGTGCCGACGACCGATCGGCTCGGCCAGTGGACCGAGTGGCTCGATGCCGAGTGCTTCGCCGCGGCCGTGCTCGAGCGCGCCGCGATCACCGTGCGGCACGACCCCGCGCGCGACGCCGCCGGCGGCGCCGCGGGGCCGCTCATCGGCCTGGCGCTCGAGGTCGACACGCGCGCGCCGGGCCTCGAGCTCGTGGCCGCGAACGACACCGTGCTGTTCGGGCTCGTGCGCGCGAGCGACGGCGCACGGGTGACGGGCGTCGCGCTCGACGGCCTGGGCGCGCACGGCTCGGGCAGCGCGGAGGGCGCGGTGAGCATCCCGCTGCTGCTGACGCCCGCACGGTGCGACGCGCACGCGCTCGCCGATGACAAGCAGGGCACGCTCTTCCGCATCGACGTGCGGCTCGACGGCGAGCCCGGCACCGTGACGATCGCGGCCGATCCGGCGACCCGGGCTGCTCTCTACGACGCGTTCACACGCGCGTGCAGCCTCTGAGGATGTGACCCGCTCGGGTGACAGACTGAGCCGCATGGAGCTGATCGAGAAGGAGCGCCGACGGCTGCTCCAATCGGCGGCGCGGGCCTTCGGGCTGAGCGGCGTCGTGCTCGCCGCCTTCTGCCTCTCACTGCCGGGCATCGTCGACCCCGACCTGCTGCCCTCCGTGCTCATCCTCCTCGCCGGGCAGGCCGGCGCCCTCGTCATGGTGGGCCGCAGCGGTCACATCGGCTGGGTCGCCCTCACGATCGTGCTCGGCTGCGGCGCGCTCGCCCTCGCGCAGCTGCCCTGGGGCCAGCCCACCTCGCTCGCCCTCTCGACCTCGCTCGCTCCGCTCGGCGCCGCAGGGCTCGGCGCCGTCGGCATGGTGCTGAGCGAGGGCACGGGCCGCTGGGTGCTGTGGGCCGGCGGCACGCTCGTGAGCAGCCTGCTCGTCGCGACCGCGGGCCCGACGAGCGGGCTCATCTCGACCTCCGCCATCGCGACGCTCGCGGGCTGGGTCATCACGCTCATCATCGGCCTGTGGGTGACGGTCGGCGTGCAGCGCGCCGTGCGGCGCATCGAGAACATCGGGCGTGCGCACCACCTCGAGCGGCAGGCGAGCGAGACCGAGGCGCAGCGGCGCCAGAGCGCCCGCCTGTTGCACGACACCGTGCTCGCGACCCTGACCCTGCTCGCGCACTCGGGCGTCGGCGTGAGTGCCGACGCCCTGCGCCAGCAGGCCGGCGAGGATGCCCGGCTGCTGCGCCAGCTGCGCCTCGGTTCGACGCCCATGCCGCAGTTCTCGGGCACCTACAGCCTCGAGCCCGTGGCTGAGACGCCGCTCGGCACGACGCTCGAATCGGTCAAGCAGCGCTTCTTGCGCATGGGCCTCGCGGTGCGCTGGCACGGCAGCGGTCAGGTGCTGCTGCCGAGCGACGTGCTCGACGCCTTCCTGCTCGCCCTCGCCGAGTGCCTCGAGAACGTGCGCCGCCACGCGGGCGTGACCGAAGCCGACGTGACGATCACGCAGGGCGACGACGTGCTGCGGGCCGTCGTCACCGATGCCGGCATCGGCTTCGACCCGAGCGAGGTCGCCGCCGAGCGGCTCGGGTTCACCGAATCGGTCGTGGCCCGCCTGCGCGACGTCGGGGGCAACGCTCGCGTCTTCTCGACGCCCGGCGCGGGAACGACGGTCATCCTGGAGGTGCCGCGATGAGCGGCAAGTACAGCCCACCGGAGGAGAGCACCCTCGGCGGCCGTGTGCGGCCCGCGGGCGCGCGCTCCTCGACGCGCCGCGGCACGCCCACCTCGACGCACGCCTCGGCGCTCGGCTCGGGGTTCCTCGGCCTCGGGGTGGCGATCATCGCGGCGCTGCAGGCCATGCTCGGCATCTCGCTCTTCCTGTCGCGCATCGACGCCTACCCCTCGGTGATCCCCGTCGCCGCCGCCTGGCTGCTGCTCATGGTCACCTTCCTCGGGCTGACGATCACGATCTCGGCGAGCGGCGAGCGCCTGCCCGACTGGCTCTACGCGGTCTTCCTCGCCGCCCTCGCGGCGGTCGTCTGGCTCGATTTCGTGGCGATCGCGCCCCTGGGCGACATCGGGCGCAATGCCACCGCCTCGGTCTCGGCGGGCTTCGTGCTGCTCGTCATCGTGACGTTGCGCTCGCGCTGGGAGGTGCTGCTCGCCGCCTCCGCGCTCGGCATCGCGTTCATCGTGGCGATCCTCGTCTCGACACCGCTCACCCCGGTCACGATCCCCTCGCAGGTCGTCACGGTCGCGCTCGCGGTCGGCCCGGGCATCACGGGCGTGCTGCTCGTGAGCGGTTTCGAGCGGATGCTCAAGCGCGAGCTCGACCGCGTGCTCGTGCAGTCGACCGTCACCGCGCCGCGACTCGCGGTGGGGATGCTCGCGAGCGAGGAGCTCGCCCGGCTCGACCTCGACGCCGAGGAGCTGCTCGAGGCGGTCGCGACGGGCGATGCGCCGCTGCCGCTGCCCGCTCTCTACTCCTCCCGCGCATCCACGCTCGCGACCGAGCTGCGGCTGCACCTCATCGAGGGGCGCCGAGAGACCTGGCTGTTCCACGCCGTCAGCGAGTCGGAGCACCTCGGGCGCCGCGTCACGGTGAGTGACCCGGGCACCCTCGCGGGGCTGCTCGACGACGGCCAGCGCGATGCGCTGCTCGCCGCGCTCTGGCTGCTCGCCGCCGACCCCGCGGGCGCCTCGCCGACCCGCGCGGTCACGGTCGCGCTCGGCCCGCTCGATCCGCAGCGCGCGACCGTCGGCGGGCGACTCGTCATCCCCATGCGCATCGAGGTCACGGGCCTGCGACGCAATCGCGTCGACCCCGGTGTGTGGGAGTCGCTCGACCGGGTCGGGCGATACAGTGACAGCACGGCGAGCGGAACCGTCGTGATCGACCTCGACTGCACGGTCGAGAACCCGGTCGACGCGGCCCGACCGCACTGAACCGCCTGAACCCGCAGCACCACCCGCACCCGAAGCCTCACCGGCACCCACAGAGCAGGAGGAACCGCGATGGCGCAGACCTCGCCCATTCGACTGGCCCTCGTCGACGACCACCGCATGCTCCTGGGGGCGCTCACCGAGTGGATCCGTCAGGCGGCTGACGACATCGAGATGGTCGCCGCGGTCGCCGCGTGGCCCGACCTGCTCTCGCACCCCGCGTTCCCCGTCGACGTCGCGCTGCTCGACCTCGATCTCAAAGACAACATCCCCGTCTCGCTCAAGATCCAGACGCTCAAGTCGATGAACGTGCGCGTGGTGCTCATGAGCACCTACAGCGAGCCCAACGTCGTGCGCGAGGCGCTCAACGCGGGCGCCCTCGGCTACCTGGTGAAGAGCGAAGACGCCGGCATGATCGTCGAGGCGATCCGCGCCGCCCGCCACGGCGAGTCGTTCATCTCGGCCGAACTCGACCTCGCGCTCAATGCCGCCGACGTCGGCGGCTCGCCGCGCCTGAGCGCGCAGGAGCGCCGGGTCATGGCCCTCTACGGCGCGGGCGAGCCCGTGAAGACAGTCGCGTACCAGCTCGGCATCTCGGAGGAGACGGCCAAGAGCTACCTCAAGCGCATCCGCGAGAAGTACCGCATCGCGGGCATCGACGTGGGCACGAAGGTCGCGCTGCGCAAGCAGGCCATCTCCGATGGCATCCTCGTGGATGCTCCCGGCGGGGGCGGCGGGCTCTAGCCCCGCACGGCCGGCGCTGAGGCGCTAGGCGACCAGCGCCGTGCGGCGCTCGAGCGCGACGCTCACGATCGCGAGCATCACGCCGCCGAATGCGAGCAGCAGCCCCACCCACGCGGGCGTCAGATAGCCCCACCCGGCGGCCACCACGAGCCCGCCGAGGAAGGCGCCGAGGGCGTTGCCGACGTTGAGGGCCGAGTGGTTGAGGGCCGCCGCGAGCGTCTGCGACTCGCCCGCGACATCCATGAGCCTGGTCTGGATGACGGGCGACATGATCGACGCCGTGAACCCGACGAGGAAGGTTCCGGCGATGAGGCCGACGGGCACCGTGCCCGCGAGGCCGAGCAGCGCGAGCGAGCCGATGAGCCCGGCGAACCACGGCACCGCGCTGCCGGGCATCCCGGCCGAATCGGTGACCATGGGCGCGATGTAGCTGTAGACGGCGAAGAAGCCGCCGAAGCCGATCGCGCCGACCGCGACAGCGACCCAGACCTGCAGGCTGCCGAAGGCCGCGAGCTCGCGCCGCACAGTCGAGTTGGCGTCGCCGGGCTGCCAGGGCACGAGGATGCGCACGGCGACGAAAGTGGCGGCGAACAGGGCGGCCACGACGAGGTATGCGGCGCGCCAGCCGGCCGCCTGGCCGACGGCCGTGATGAGCGGCACGCCGATGACGGTCGCGACGGTGAGGCCGCTGAGCACGAGGGCGACGCCCTGGCCGCGCTTGCCGGGCCCCATGAGGCTCGCGGCGACGAGCGCCGCGACGCCGAAGTAGGCGCCGTGCGGCAGGCCCGCCATGAAGCGCGCGGCGATGACGAGCTCGAAGGTCGGCAGGGTCGCCGAGGCCACGGTGCCGAGCGTGAAGGCCGCGGCGAGCCACAGCAGCAGGCGGCGCCGCGGGACGCGGCCCGCGAAGGCCGCGATCGTCGGTGCCCCGACGACGACGCCGAGGGCGTAGGCGGTGATGACCCAGCCCGACTGCCCGATGGCCTCCTCGGTGTTCGCGGCGTAGAGGCCGGGCAGCAGGTCGCGCGCGATCTCGGGCAGCAGGCCCATCGCGACGAACTCGGTCGATCCGATGCCGAAACCGCCGAGCGCGAGCGCGAGCAGGGCGCCATAGACGCGGCCGCGGCTGAGCGGGCGGCGCTCGGCACCGCCGTGGGCGCGGCGGTGCGCCTCGTCGTGCTCGCGCTGGGCGCGGGCGTACTCGGCCGCGGTCGCCTCATCGATGATGGGGACGCTGGCGGTCGAGACGCTCACGCGCGATCCCCCAGAGCGGCCTCGAGCCGCTGCACCTTGCCGTCGAGCTCGCCGACATGACCCGGCCGGTAGTCGGCCTTGAGCACGAGCGACACGCGCGTGCCGTGCTCGGCCACGGCGAGGGTGGCGCGCTTGACGACATCCATGACCTCGTCCCACTCCCCCTCGATCTCGGTGAACATCGACGAGGTGCGGTTGGGCAGGCCCGAACCGCGTCGTGCACCGAATCCGACGACGAACCGCCAGACGGGGCCACCGAGAACGCGACGATCATGAGGATGCTCCTTCCGAGGCGGGCGCGGCGGCACCGGCCGCGACTCCCGACGATACGACGCGCGGCCGGGAGCACAGCGCGATGAGGTGCCAGACCGCCCACGAGAGCAGCGCGACGTACAGCAGGTTGCGGGCCGAGAGCACGACGAGCATGCGCGGGTCGAGGGCGAGCAGCGCGCCGTAGTACACGGGGTAGACGAGCTGCGTCAGCCCGGCGATCACGAGCGCGAGCACCGCGGGCACCCGGAACGACGGCCCGCCCCACGCCTGCCACGCGAGCCCGAGCACGACGGGCACGGCGATCCACGTGGCGAACTGCGGCGAGCCCACCTTGTTGACGGTGATGAGCGCCATGACGAGGGCGAGCGAGAGCACCGGCAGCAGCTCGACCTCGTCGACCCCGCGTCGCGCGGCGACGATGCCGAGCGACACGATGACGAGCACGACGAGCGCGAGCAGCGGCGTCATGAGGTCGGCGGCGAGCTGCGAGCCGTCGCCGACGACCTGCCAGGTCAGGATGCCCTGGTCGTAGTACACGCTCGCCGCCCACTCCCCCGCCGCCGCGGCCCAGAGCCACACGGTCGACACGGGCGACTCGACCTGGAGCCCGCGGCCGGTCTGCTCGGTGATGGGCGTGAGCAGCGCCGAGGCGCCCCCGAGCGCGATGCCCGTCGCGACGACGAGCATCGAGACGGCGACGGCCGCGGCGAGCACGGCACCGCGGGCGCGCAGGGCGACGAGGGCGGCGAGCAGCAGTCCCGCGGGCCACACCTTGATCCAGGCGCCGATCGCCAGCAGTGCGCCGCCCCACTTCGGGTGGTCGGCGATGAGCATGACGGCGACGAGGGCCACGGGCACCGTGATGGCGTCGATGCGGCCGAGCGCGATGGGGCCGACGAGCACCAGGAAGAGCATCCACCACCAGGCGGCGCCCGCGCGCCGAGCGCGCTCCTGCACCCCGATGATCGACACGAGCGCGATGGCGTTGAGCATCATGACGAGGGTGAGCCACGTCGTGCCGTACAGGTCGGGGCCGAAGACGTAGGCCGCGAGCATGGGCGCGAGCGCGAGCAGCGGGTAGACCCACGAGGTGTCGATGCCGACCCACTCGGCACCGAGCACGCCGCGCTCGACCCAGAACAGATAGACGAGGGTGACGTCGCCCATCGGCAGGCCGGGGCCGTAGAGGTTGAGGAAGCCGAGCCAGAGGTGCACGACGGCGAAGGCGATCCAGAGGCTCACGGCGCTGCCCGCCGCGGTAGTCGCGAGGTGCCGGAACCGCGCGAGGCGATCGGCGGGCGCGGGCATGAGATCGAGCGTACTGCCGCGGATGCTCGCGCTCAGTCGCCCCGGCCCCGCAGCAACGCGGCGATGGTCGCGGGCACCGCGGCGCACACGTCGAGCACCGTCACCGGTCCGCCGGCCGAGGCGCGCTGGGCGGCGAGCCCGTGCACCACGGCCGCCGCGGCGCCGAGACGCGCGAGGATCGCGAGATCGACCGGCCCGGTGCTCGCCGAACCGCCGGCGGCGTGCGTCGCGACGAGCGCGCCGAGGATGCCGGCGAGGGCATCCCCCGCCCCGGCCGTCGCGAGCCACGGGGTCGCCGAACGCGCGACGAGCACGGGCCCGCCCGGCGCCACGACGTGCGTCGCGTGGCCTTTGAGCAGCACCGTCACGCCGAGCTGCTCGGCCGCCGCGCGGGCGGCACCCGCCGGGTCGGCCAGCACGCCATCGAGGTCGGAGCCCGTCAGGCGGGCGAGCTCGCGCGCGTGGGGCGTGATGATGGCGGGGCCGCGTGCGGAGCCGACGGCGTCGAGCGCCCCCGCATCGATGACCAGGGGATGCCTGCTCGCGAGCGCCGCCCGCATCCGCCCGGCGGACTCGGCGTCGGGTCCCTCCTCGACCGCGGTCGCCCCCGCATCCATGCCCGACCCCAGTACCCAGGCCTGCACGCGGCCCTCGGCCGTGACCGCCTCGGGGCGCCGCTGCAGCACGAGGTCGGCGGCCCGCGCGGGGCCGAGGTAGCGCACCATGCCCACGCCCGTGCGCAAGGCGGCCTCGACGCCGAGCACCGCGGCGCCCGGGTATCGGTTCGAGCCCGTGATCATGCCGAGCACGCCGCGCGAGTACTTGTCGTCGTGCGGGCCGGGCACACGCAGCAGCGCCGCCACCTCGGCGGTCGCGATGGTGCGGGGCTCCCTCACGCGGTCACCCTATCCCCGCCCAACCACGCCCGCTCGGAATTCGCGCGGC
>NCEJ01000259.1 GCA_002280615.1 Micrococcales bacterium 32-70-13
TGCCGGTCTCGCGGGCGCGAGTGGCGGCGCGACGTACCTGCCCGGCGATCTCCTCCTCGCCGACGGCGACCGAGTCGAGCCCGGCGCACACCGAGAACAGGTGGTGCACGGCCGCGGCATCGTCGAGCACCTCGGCCGTCGTCGTCAGGTCGCGCGCGGCGTCGCCGCCGAGCTCGGCGAGCGCACGCTCGAAGCCCTGGCGGGCGAGGGCGTGCGCGGCGATGGCCGGGGCGTCGATATCGAGGTACAGCTCGACGCGGTTGCAGGTCGAGACGGCGACCGCGCCCCGCAGCTCGGGGGCGCCGCCAGCGACGGCGTCGGCCAGTTCGCCCGCGTCGACGGAGAGCCGTTCGAGGATCTCGAACGGGGTGTTCCGATGGTTGGCGGTCACGCACAGCAGCACGAGGCACCAGTGTAGGCGGGCTGAACACCCCGATCCTGCGTAACCCCCGGGGGTACAAGTGAAACGTGCTCGACCTGTACCCCCGCCGGGAGTTCTCTCCAGGAGGCCGCCCTATTCTGTGGGGGTGACTCTGCCCCCCGCGCATCCCCTCGTCGACGGACGCACCACCCAGTCGCTCCTCGTCCGGGCCCTGCGCGGCGACCGGCCCGAGCGGCCTCCCGTGTGGTTCATGCGGCAGGCGGGCCGCTCGCTGCCCGAGTACCGCGCGCTGCGCGCGGGCGGCGACATGCTGCAGGCGTGCCTGACGCCCGAGCTCGCGAGCGAGATCACGCTGCAGCCCGTGCGGCGCCACGGCGTCGATGCCGGCATCTTCTTCAGCGCGGCTGCGCCCGCTCGACCCGGCGGCGCTCGAGCCCATCCGCGAGGCCGTCGCCATGACCGTGGCCGAGCTCGGCTCGACTCCGCTCATCGGCTTCGGGGGCGCGCCCTTCACCCTCGCCGCGTACCTCGTCGAGGGCGGCCCGTCGAAAGACCAGCAGCGGGCGCGCGCCATGATGCACGCCGACCCGCGCTCGTGGGCCGTGCTGCTGAATTGGTGCGCCGACGTCACGGGCCAGTTCGTGCGCGCGCAGGTCGAGGCGGGCGCCTCGGCGGCGCAGCTCTTCGACTCGTGGGTGGGCTCGCTCTCGGCCGTCGACTACCAGCGCCGTGTCGCGCCCCACACCAAGCGGGCGCTCGACCACCTGCGTGGGCTCGAGGTGCCGCGCATCCACTTCGGTCTCGGAACCGACCGCATCCTGCCGCAGATCGCCGCCCTCGGGGTCGACGCTGTCGGCATCGACTGGCGCATCCCGCTCGACGAGGCGAGCGCGACGCTCGGCGACGCCCTGCCGCT
>NCEJ01000010.1 GCA_002280615.1 Micrococcales bacterium 32-70-13
GCCAGAACCACCCCCGCCGACCCGACGGCCGCGGCCGCCTCGGTCGCGGAGGGCGTCGAGCCCGTCGGCGATGCCGGTCTGGCCGCCGCGCTGCCCGCGAGCCTCACGATCGAGGTCGAGCTTCCGGCCCCCGTGCGCGAGCAGCCGGAGGACGAGCAGGCCGTGGCTCTCGTCGAGACCGGGGTCGACCCCGCGGTCGTGCAGGTGCTCGAGCTCGGCACCACGGTGATCGAGCTCGACGACGACGCGCTGCAAGCCGTCGCCGTCGCCCCGGAGCAGGAGGACGAGCGCGAGGCCGAGGTTCCACCGCTCCCCGTCGCGGAGGGGGTGTACTCGCGCCGCGACATGCTCGACGGCGTACACAACGGCCCCGAGTCGGCGGCGATGCTGACCGCCGACCGCCTGATCGAGCCCCGCCGCCGCAACCGCCCGGCCCCCGAGGGCGCCTGGCCCGCGTTCGTCTACGCCATCACCTTCCACCTCGTGAACCTCGGCGACTCGGCGAAGGTGCGCGCGCGCAAAGAGCTCGACGCGACCATCGCGACGGCCTTCGAGGGCGGCGCGCGCTTCGTGCCCGTGCTCACGCGCAAGGGCGGCGTCGGCAAGACGACCATCACGACCCTGCTCGGCATGGCCCTCGCCTCCGTGCGCGACGACCGCGTCATCGCGATCGACGCGAACCCCGACCGCGGCACCCTCTCTGAGCGCGTCGCACGCCAGACGCGCGCGACGGTCCGCGATGTCGTCAACCGCGCGCCGAGCATCCAGGGCTTCACCGACTTCTCGACGCTCGTCTCGCGCGACGAGACCCGCCTCGACATCCTGGCCTCCGACACCGACCCCATGCTCTCCGAGGCCTTCGACGAGAACGACTACAACGTCGTCGCCGACCTCACAGCGCGCTACTACTCGATCGTGCTCACCGACTGCGGAACGGGCATCGTGCACTCCGTCATGCGCGCGACCCTCCGCCGCGCCGACTCCATCGTCATCGTCTCCGGCGGCAGCGTCGACGAGGCGCGGCTCGCCTCCGAGACCCTCACCTGGCTCGAGGCCAACGGATACGGCGAGCTCGTCCGATCCGCGATCGTCGCGATCAACACGGGTACGCAGGGCACGAACCTCGTCAAGCTCGAGGAGATCGAGGCGCACTTTGCCTCTCGCGTCCGCGCGATCGTGCGCATGCCCTATGACGAGCACCTCGCCTCGGGGTCGGTCATCAACTGGGCCTCCCTGCGTCCCCTCACGCGTTCGGCCGCGCGGGAGCTGGCCGCGCTCGTCGCCGAGGGCATGCCCGAGCGTCGCGGCGTCTGAGCCGCACGTGACCGTCCGCCCCATCCGCCTCTTCGGCGACCCCGTCCTCCGCAGCCCCGCAGACACGATCACGATGATCGATGACCGCGTGAGAATGCTCGTGGCCGACCTTCTCGACACCGTCCAGGTGCCCGGCCGAGCGGGCGTCGCGGCGCCGCAGATCGGCGTCGGGCTGCGCGCGTTCAGCTACAACGTCGACGGAGTCGTCGGGTACGTGCTCAACCCCGAGCTCACCGAGGTGCGCGGCGACGCCGAGCCGGTTGACGAAGGCTGCCTCTCCGTTCCCGGGCTCGGCTTCCCCCGCCTGCGACACCCCTGGGCGCGCGTCACGGGCATCGATCTGGAGGGGGAGCCCGTCGAGCTGAGCGGAGAGGGCCTGCTCGCGCAAGCACTGCAACACGAAACCGACCATCTGCGCGGACGCCTCTACATCGAGGGCCTCGAGCCCGACGTCAAACGTGAGGCCATGCGCGCCGTGCGGGACGCGGAGTGGTTCGGGCGCTGACCCGAATCATTCGCGTAGCCTGCGACTCTCAGTGCTGCATGGGAACGTCCTGCGTCAGTGCTGGATGGAGACGCCCTGCGTCTGCGGAGACCCGGAGTACATACCCTCGATGACGTCGGCGAAGTCGGCCGCGATGACGTGGCGCTTGATGCTCAGCTTGGGTGTGAGGTGGCCGCTCGCCTCCGTGAAGTCGGTCGCGAGAATGGTGAACTTGCGCACCGATTCGGCGCGAGACACTCGGCTGTTCGCCGCGTCGACGGCGCGCTGCACCTCGGCGATGACCTTGGGATTCGAGGCGGCATCGGCGAGAGAAATAGAGGGGTTCTCGTCATTATTGCTCAGCCACGTCGGCAACATTTCGCTGTCGAGGGTGACGAGCGCCGAGATGAAGGGCTTCTGGTCGCCGACCACGACCACTTGACTGATGATGGGGTTCGAGCGAATAGGATCCTCGAGGCTGGCCGGTGCGACATTCTTGCCGCCCGCAGTCACGAGAATCTCCTTCTTGCGGCCTGTGATCGTCAGGTACCCATCGTCATCGAGCACACCGATATCCCCGGTGCGGAACCAGCCGTCCTGCATGACCTCGGCCGTCGCAGCGTCGTTCTTCCAGTAACCGGCGAAGACATTGATGCCTGACACGAGGATCTCGCCGTCCTCGTCGATCCTGATGCCCACGCCCGGGAGCGCCGGCCCCGTGGTGCCGATCTTGAAGCGGTCCACGAGATTCACGGTCGCCGGCGCCGTGGTTTCGGTGAGCCCGTAGCCTTCGAGGATCCTGATTCCGACGCTGCGGAAGAAGTGCGCGAGGCGCAAACCGAGGGGCGCCGACCCGCTGATGGCGTATACGACGTTACCGCCCATGGCGCTGCGAAGCTTGCTGTAGACGAGCCTGTCGAAGAGCGCGAACTGCAGACGCAGCCCGAGCGGTACGGATCCGGTGTCGAGCGCTTGCGAGTGGGCGACTGCCACGTCGGCCGCCTTGCGGAAGATCTTGCCCCTGCCGCCCGCCTCCGCCTTCTGCTCCGCGGAGTTGTACACCTTCTCGAACACACGCGGCACGACGAGCAAAAAGGTAGGTTTGAAGGATCCGAGCGCTGGCATGAGCTGCGTGGTGTCGGCCTGATGGCCGACGCGGACTCCGCCGTGCACGTACAGGATCGAGAGGAGGCGCGCGAAAATGTGCGCCGTCGTAATGAAGAGGACCGTCGAAGCACCCGGAGCGAGTACCTCCTTCATCGCGATCGCGGAGTTGCGGCAAAGCTCGACGAAGTTCGAGTGCGTCAGCACGACCCCCTTGGGGGTTCCGGTTGATCCCGAAGTGTAGATGAGGGTCGCGAGGTCGGCACCCTTCGCCGTCGTGCGCCGCGTCTCGAGGTCCTCGTCGCTCACGCCGTGGCCCGAGCCCGCGAGCTTCTCGAGATCGCCGAGGTGCATCTGCCAGACGTGGCCCACGCCGGTCACATCGCCCGCGATCTCGTCGAAGCGCGAGAAGTGCTCCGCAGTCTCGACGATGATGTGGTTCGCCTCGGAGTTCTCGAGGATGTACTGGATCTGGCTCGGTGAGCTCGTCTCGTAGATGGGAACGAGGGCGGCGCCCGCGAACCAGGTGGCGAAGTCGACGAGAGTCCACTCGTACCGCGTCTTGCACATGAAGCCGATCTTGTCGCCGGACTTCACTCCCGCCGCCATGAAGCCCTTGGCGAGGGCGACGACCTGGTCGTGGAACTCGCGCGCCGTTACGTCGCTCCACCCGCCGTCGGCGGTGGGGAGCGAGAAGAGTGCACCTTCTGGGGCGAGGGCGACGCGATCGACGAGCAGATCTGACGCGTTGGCGTCGGGGTCTGCGGTCACCACTGCTGGGACGACGAATTCTTTCACGGCAACTCCTTTGGCACCGGTGGGCGGGCAACTGATGCCCACACTCTACCCGGGCGAGCGGGCGGGCGAGGCAACGGCCTGTGCTCAGTAGACTCTTCGCTCATGCACTCCATCGGAATCGATATCGGCGGGACGAAGATCGCCGGGGCTCTCGTGAGCGACGACGGTCGCATCGTCGAGGAGCTGCGTCAGCCGACCCCCGCGGGCGATCCGGCGGCGATCATGGATCTCGTCGTGGCGATGATCGAGCGACTCCGCGTCGGCCACGAGGTCATCGCGGCGGGAGTCGCGGCCGCGGGATTCATCGATGCGGCCCAGTCGACCGTCTACTACGCGCCCAACATCAATTGGCGGCACGAGCCGTTCCGGGATCGCCTTCGCGAGCGCATCGACCTCGACGTCACGATCGACAACGACGCGAACGCGGCGGGCTGGGCGGAGTTCCGGTTCGGGGTCGCGCGCGACGCGCACCATATGACCATGCTGACTATCGGCACCGGCGTCGGCGGCGCCGTGGTCGCGGGCGATCGTCTGCTGCGCGGCGGTTTCGGCACAGCGGGGGAGCTCGGTCATCTTCGCGTGGTCCCGGATGGGCTGCCGTGCGGCTGCGGTGCTCGCGGCTGCATCGAGCAGTACGGCTCCGGCCGTGCCCTGCTGCGCATGGCGAACGAGATCGCCGATGCCGGAGGCATCGGTCTCGGCCTCGAGGAGGCGCGGGCGCGAGCGGGCGCGCTCACGGGCGGCGTGCTCGCCGAGCTCATCACCGCGCACGACCCCGGCGCGCTGCACGCGCTGCGCCAGCTCGGCGGCTGGCTCGGCCAGGCGTGCGCGAGCCTCAGCGCCGTGCTCGACCCCGAGCTGTTCGTCTTCGGCGGCGGTGTCGCTGTCGCCGGCGACCTGCTGCTCGATCCGGTGCGCGAGTCCTACTTCTCGCATCTCCCCGCCCGCGGCTACCACCCCGAGCCGCGGTTCGCCGTCGCCCAGCTCGTCAACGACGCCGGTGTCGTCGGCGCGGCGGATCTGGCGCGCATCCACGCGGCCACAGCCTGACCCGACTGCCGGGTAGGCTTCCTACGGCGACGACGGGAGGGCGCGACGATGTTCTACTGGCTCATGAAGAACCTCGTGGTGGGGCCCATCATCCTCACCGCGTTCCGCCCGTGGGTGCGCGGGCTTGAGAACGTGCCGAAGGACGGCGCCGTCATCCTGGCGAGCAACCACCTCTCCTTCGTCGACTCCGTCTTCCTGCCCCTCGTGCTCGATCGTCGCGTGGTGTTCCTCGCCAAGAGCGACTACTTCACGGGCAAGGGCCTGCGCGGCTGGCTCACCAAGCTCTTCTTCGTCGGCACGGGGCAGCTGCCGATCGACCGCTCGGGCGGCAAGGCCTCCGAGGCCTCGCTCAACACGGGCCTGCGCGTGCTCGCCGACGGTCTCGCCCTCGGCATCTACCCGGAAGGCACGAGAAGCCCGGACGGCATCATGTACCGGGGCCGCACGGGTGTCGCGCGCATGATCCTCGAGTCGGGTGCGCCCGTTGTGCCCGTGGCCATGATCGACACCGAGAAGGTCATGCCCATCGGCACGAAGCTGCCCAAGGTCATGCGGCCTGGGGTCGTCTTCGGCGAACCGCTCGACTTCACGCGCTTCAGCGGCCTCGAGTCCGATCGCTTCGTACTGCGCTCGGTCACCGACGAGATCATGTACGAGCTCGGCCGCCTGAGCGGCCAGGAGTACCGCGACGTGTACGCGACGAGCGTGAAGGACAAGCGCCCGGCGAAGGCCCGCTAGGCTGGATAGTCGCGGCCTCTTGCGCCGTGCATCCCGCCCCCGCATCGAAAAGGACTCTCCCGGTGGTCGACCCAGACGAAACCGTCGTGCACGCTGACCCTGACGTGATTCGCGGTCTCGACCACTGGCGCACGCTGCCGATCAAGCAGCAGCCGCAGTGGCCGGACGCCACCGCGGCGGCGGCCGCCTCCGCAGAGCTCGCAACGCTCCCGCCGCTCGTCTTCGCCGGCGAGGTCGACATGCTGCGTGACCGCCTTGCGCGCGCCGCGCGCGGTGACGCGTTCCTGCTGCAGGGCGGCGACTGCGCCGAGACCTTCGCGGGCGCGACCGCCGACCAGATCCGCAACCGGGTCAAGACCATCCTGCAGATGGCGGTCGTGCTCACCTACGGCGCCTCGATGCCCGTCATCAAGATGGGCCGCATGGCCGGCCAGTTCGCCAAGCCCCGCTCGAGCGACACCGAGACGCGCGGCGACGTCACGCTGCCCGCCTACCGTGGCGACATCGTCAACGGCTACGACTTCACCCCCGAGTCGCGGCAGGCCGACCCCGCGCGCCTCGTGAAGGGGTACCACACGAGCGCCTCGACGCTGAACCTCATCCGCGCCTTCACGCAGGGTGGTTTCGCCGACCTGCGCATGGTGCACAGCTGGAACAAGGGCTTCGCCGCGAACCCCGCGAACCAGCGCTACGAGGGCCTCGCAAAAGAGATCGACCGCGCTGTGAAGTTCATGGAGGCGGCCGGTGCCGACTTCGACGAGCTCAAGCGCGTCGAGTTCTACTCGAGCCACGAGGGCCTGCTCATGGACTACGAGCGCCCCATGACGCGCATCGACTCGCGCACGGGCACGCCCTACAACACGAGCGCCCACTTCCTGTGGATCGGCGAGCGCACGCGCGAGCTCGACGGCGCGCACGTCGACTTCTTCAAGCGCATCCGCAACCCCATCGGCGTCAAGCTCGGGCCCTCGACCACGCCCGAGACGATGGAGCGGCTGATCGACGTGCTCGACCCCGAGCGCGAGCCCGGCCGCCTCACCTTCATCACCCGCATGGGCGCGGGCGTCATCCGCGACGCGCTGCCGCCGCTGCTCGAGGCGATCCGGGGCATGGATGCGACGCCGCTGTGGGTCAGCGACCCCATGCACGGCAACGGCATGACGACGCCCAACGGCTACAAGACGCGCCGCTTCGACGACGTGGTCGACGAGGTCAAGGGCTTCTTCGAGTCGCACCGCGCCGTGGGCACGCACCCCGGCGGCATCCACGTCGAGCTCACGGGCGACGACGTCACGGAATGCCTCGGGGGCTCGGAGCACATCGACGAGGAGACCCTCGCGACGCGGTACGAGTCACTCTGCGACCCGCGCCTCAACCACATGCAGTCACTCGAACTCGCCTTCCTCGTCGCTGAGGAGCTCGGCCGCAGCTAGAAGTTGGCGATGATCGTGATCTCGGCGTTGCGGATCGCCTGACCGTCGTCTGACGGGTTCGAGTCCTGAACCTCGGCGACGTCCCAGAAGGGCCGGGGCACATTCGTCTGCACGATGGCGACGAAACCGGCGGCCTCGAGCGCGGCGATGGCGTTCTCGATGGTCTCTCCAACCACGTCGGGGATGTCCACGAGGTCGGGCCCGCGCGAGACGATGATCGTGAGGGTGCTGCCGGGCCGCACGGGGCCGCCGTTCGTGCTCTCGAGCCGCAGCACGTCACCGAGGGCGACCTCGTTGTCGAACTCGGATGCGCCGCCCACGATGCCCGTGAGCTCGCGCGCGGCGAGGGCCGCCTGAGCGGCCTCGACCGTGAGCCCGCGCACCGAGGGGATCGCGCCGACCGAGACGAGCAGCCGCACCGGGGTGCCCGTGAACGACGCGGCCCCCGCCGCGAGCGCGGCCTCGGCCTCGTCGACGACCGCGATCACCGAGCCCTCGGGTACGTCGGGGTCGAACTGGGCGATCGCATCGCCGACCTCGAACCCGGCGCCCTCGAGCGCGATGCGGGCATCGGCCTCGGGCAGACCCACGACATCGGGCACGGTCGTCGGCTCGGGACCCTTCGAGACGAGGAGCGTCACGAGGGTCTCGCGGTCGATGACCTCGCCCGCGGGCGGATCGGTGCCCGCGACGAGCCCAGCGGCGACCTCGAGGTCGAACACCTCGGTGGTGCTGTCGGCGACCGCCGCGCCTTGCTCGTCGAGCACGAGGCGCGCGGCTTCGACGGTCTGGCCGCGCACGTCGGCGATCGTTACGCTCGCGCCCGGACCGGCGCCGAACCACCACCCGACGCCGGCCGCGAGGCCCGCGAGGGCGAGCACCGCGGCGAACAGGATCCAACCCCGGCGGCGGCTCGCCGGCCCGCGGCGGGTCAGCTCCGCGGTCGCCGAGGGGCCGTTGCCGGGGTCGTCGTTACCCCGCGTGCCGAGCACCTGCGTCTCGCCCGTCGCGGGCGCGGTCGGGATGGGTGAGGTCAGCAGCATGGTGCGCTGCGTGGCTGCGGTCGGCAGGGCCGTCTGCAGCGAGCGGCCGGTCTCGGTCACCTGCTCGAGCAGGGCGCGCGCATCCGCCGGCCGGTCGTTCGGATCGCGCGAGGTCGCCCACAGCACGATCTCGTCCCACTCCGCCGGAACCCGGGGATTGAGCGTGCTCGGCGCCGGCACCGAGTCGTTGGCGTGCTGGTAGGCGATCTGCATGGGCTGCTCGCCCTTGAAAGGCTGCTCGCCCGTGAGCATCTCGAACATCATGATGCCGACGGCGTAGATGTCGCTGCGGGTGTCGGCGATGCCGCGCGTCACGAGCTCGGGCGAGAGGTAGGCGATCGTGCCGAGCAGCGCCTTGCCCGTCGCGGTGTTGGCGCTTGCCGCGCGGGCGAGTCCGAAGTCGCCGATCTTGATGCGGCCGTCGTCGGCGAGCAGCACGTTCTCGGGCTTGAGGTCGCGGTGCACGATGCCCGACTTGTGGGCCGCGGCGAGGCCGCCGAGAACGGCCTCGGTGATGTCCATGGTCTGCTCGGGCGTGAGCGCGCCGTACTCCTGCAGTAGCTCGCGCAGGGTGATGCCCGGCAGGTATTCCATGACGAGGTAGGCAGACTCGGCATCTTGACCCTGGTCGAAGACGTTCACGACATTGGGGTGCGCGAGGCGAGCGGCCGACCGCGCCTCCTGGATAAAGCGCTCTTTGAACTGGCTGTCGTCGGCGAGGTGGCCGTGCATGATCTTGACGGCCACGAGGCGGTCGAGGCGCTGGTCGGTGGCGAGGTAGACCGTGGCCATGCCTCCGCGCGCGATGCGTGAGCGCACCTGGTACCGGCCGTCGATCAGGCGGCCGATGAGGGGATCGGTCGTCGAGGTGCTCACCGGGTTAGTCTAGGTCGCGCGGCTCGGGCGCCCCGGGTGCCACGCGCGGCGCCGGAGGGCCGATCAGGTGAGCTCGAAATACCAGGCCCACGCGCTCGCTTCCCACTTGGCGTAGTAGTCGGGGTAGGCCGAAATCTGAACCGCCTGGGCGGCCCGCGTGAGGGTCATGTTCTGCCAGCCAGGGATGTCGAGCAGGCCGCGCGTGTAGCCCGTACGGCCCTCGTAAAACAGCCGCGCGGCGTGGCTCGGAACCTGCAGATCGGCCGCCGTTCCCCAGCCCGAGCTCGGTCGTTGCTGGAAGAGGCCGACCGAGTCGCGGTCGCCCCACGACAGGTTGCGCAACGACGATTCCTGCATCGCCGTCGCGAGCGCGATAACGATGCCGTACTCGGGCACGCCGAGCTGGCGGCCCACCTGGATGATCGTCGTGGCGTGCTCGCGCATCTCGGCCGTGAGGGGCGTGATCGTGCCGCCGCTCGGCGGGCGCGCGCCCGATCCCCCGGAGGGGGCGCTCGGGGCGGGGGCCGACCGGCGGGGCTCGACCGGCAGCACCGGGCGCTCGGCGATGGCCATGGTCGCGACCGTGGCGGCGACCGAGGGGGGAGCGGAGGCCTCGGCGGCCGCCGCACCGGCGATGGGGGTCGTGGATGCGGGCGGGTCGAGCGGGGCATCCGCCGCGAGGCCGACGACGGGGGCGGGAGGGGGCACCGCCGCGGGCACGCGGCCCGGGATGACGATCGTCTGACCGGGATACACGATGCTCGTCCACGTCAGGCCGTTGGCGTCGAGGATCGACTGCGTCGAGACGCCGAAGCGGGCGGCGATCGCGGAGAGCGTGTCGCCCTTGACGATGCTGTAGCGCCCTCCCGAGGTCGTGGGGGCAGGGGTGCCCGTCGTCTTGACGGGGGCGGTCGTGAGCACGAGCACCTGGCCGGGGAAGATCGTCGACTTCCACGACAGCCCGTTGAGGGCGAGCACCGAGGCGGTCGAGATGCCGAAGCGCTGGGCGATGCTGCTGACGGTGTCGCCGGGCTCCACCGTGTAGACGGCGGGTGCGGCGACGGTGCTGACGGTCTGCGCCGCGAGACCGCCGGGCATGAGCGCGGCGCCGATCTGGGTGAGCGCGGTGCGGAGGCCGAGCGGTGAGGGCGCCTGCTCGGGCTTGGGCGGCAGGGGTTTGCGGGCGTGCGCGGGCTCGACGGGGCCGGTCAGGCCGAGGCCGAGGGCGATCGCGCCCGTGAGCACGACCGGCACGGTGCCGAAGGCGGTCGCGCGTGCCCGTCGCCCGAGATCGCCGCGGGTCGCGGTGGCGACCGCCATGGTCGCCACCGCGCTCTCGCTGCCGATTCGGCTCGGCGTCAGCCCGGCGAAGACCGCGCGTGCGCGATCGTCCGTGTCGGATGCCCCCGGCGACAGACGCGCGGTGTCAGCGGCGCGGTCAGTCTCGCTCATCGTGTATCCCGGCCCTTCGCAGTGCCCTGGTGCGCCCAGGGGGGCGCGGCGGTTGCCCCCGCATCCGCTGTGACAGAGTACAACGTACGTCAACCAATGGGGAAGATGTTGCGGGAGTTTACCTGTTCGTAACATACGGCACCGGCGGCGATCCGGCCGGAGTCATGGCACGCTGGTGGGGTGGCCGCAGAATCCGCTCGTTGGTTGACCGTCCCTGATCTCGTCGAAATGCTCGACCTGAGCCCGGGCAAGGTGCACCGACTCATCGAGGACCGCCACCTGCTCGCCGTGCGGCGCGAGCGGGTGCTCGTCGTGCCCGAGGAGTTCCTCCAGGACGGCGAGCCCCTCAAGGACCTCCGTGGAACGCTCATCCTGCTCGCTGACGACGGATTCACCGACGACGAGGCGATGGACTGGATGCTCGAGGTCAACGAGCTGCTGGGCGTCTCGCCCATCGCCGCCCTGCGCGCCGGCCGCAAGGCCGAGGTGCGCCGGGTCGCGCAGGCGCTCGCCTTCTAGCGGTGGCGCTGTCGCGCGCTAGTGCGCGCGGCGGGTGACGAGGTCGCTCAGGCCGATAAGCTCGGCGCGCGCCGAACGGCTGAGCGGGGCATCCTCGAGCGCGGCGACGGCCTCGGCGACGCTGCGCGCGATGATGCGCTCGGTGGTCTCGACGGCGCCGCTGTCGCGGATGGTCGCCTGCAGCGTGGCGATCTGGTGCTCCGAGAGCTGCGGGTCGCCGAGAAGCTCGTCGATGAGGCGCACGGCGCCCGCGGGCAGCGCGGCGCGGGCGAGCGCGATGATGACGGTGCGCTTGCCCTCGCGCAGGTCGTCGCCGGCGGGCTTCCCGGTGACCGCGGGGTCGCCGAATACCCCGAGCAGATCGTCGCGCAACTGGAACGCGACGCCGAGCGGGAGCCCGAAGGCGCGCAGCGCCGTGACCTGCTCGAGGCTGCCCCCGGCCATGAGCCCGCCGAGGGCGAGCGGCGCCTCGATCGAGTACTTCGCCGACTTGTAGGTGACGACGCGGTGCGCGCGGGGCAGGAGCTCGGCCTCGTCGGCGTCGCGCCAGGCGACCTCCTCGCGGATGTCGAGGTACTGGCCGACCATGACCTCGGTGCGCATGGTCTGGAACTCGGCGCGCGCGGCGCGCGCGTTGCGCGGGTCGTCGAGGCGTCCGAGGCCGGTGTCGAGCAGCTCGTCGCTCCAGCCGAGCAGCAGGTCGCCGAGCAGCAGGGCCGAGGAGGTGCCGTAGGTGGCGGCGCTGCCCACCCACTCGCGTCGGGCGTGGTCGGCCTCGAAGCGGCGGTGCGCCGCGGGCATGCCCCGCCGCGTGTCGGAGTTGTCCATGATGTCGTCGTGCACGAGCGCGGCGGCGTGGAAGAGCTCGAGTGCGGCGGCGGCGTCGACGACGCTGGAGAGGTCGGGATGCTCGTCGAGCTCGGCGAGCAGGTCGTCGGCCCGCACGGTGCCGGCGACGGCGTGCCACCCCCAGTAGCAGAACAGCGCGCGGAAGCGCTTGCCGCCGCTGAGGAGGTCGCGGCTCGCATCGGTGAAGACCGCGAGGTCGTCGGCGATCGTGCCCAGCTGCGCGGCCCGCTCCTCGAGGAACTGCTCGAGTCGAGCGTTGACAAGGTCGACTAACCGCAATCTCTCAGGCACCTGCCTAGCCTATCGAGGACCGCGAGCCTAGAATGAGGGCCCGGGGGAGCATCCACCCCCTCAGTCGTCGAAGGGTTCACCATGCCGCTCTCGGAGCACGAGCAGCGCCTCCTGGAAGAGATGGAGCGCAATCTCTACCAGAACGACGCCGATTTCGTCGCGACCGTCTCGGGTCGTCGGGGCAAGCCCAACTACCGCCTCATCGTCATCGGCGCGCTGCTCGCGGTCGCCGGCGTCGCTGCCCTAGTCGCCGGTGTCATCGTGCGCCAGCCGATCATCGGCGTCGTCGGCTTCGGGCTCATGCTCGGCGGCGTGCTGCTCGTGATCTCTCCCGGCCGCGGTGCCGAGACGGGCTCGACGGCCACCTCGGCCTCCTCCCGCACCGCACGGCCCGCCCGATCGTCGTGGATGTCGACGATGTCGGAGCGCTGGGAGCGCCGCCAGGACGAGCGCGGCGAGTAACCCTCCACCCTCCTCCACCTCCTCTCCTTCGCGGGGTCGACCACTCGGTCGGCCCCGCTTTTTCGTGCGCCCGGCGCCGAGCGCGCGCTTTTCCTCCACTGGGACTCCACCACGACTCCACCGTCATATCGCCCGTCTTCTGGGGGATCCGGGCGAGCTGCGCACTCCCCGGGGAGGGAAATAGGGCGTAGAGTGCCGATGTTCCTTTACTTGGTGGAGGAAAGTGGAGTAAAGTGGAGGTCATCACCTGATCTCGGGCCGGAGATGAGAGGGGGGCCAGGACGATGCTTCTCGGCACGCACACCCCCAAGCTCGACGACAAAGGGCGCATCATCCTCCCGGCCAAGTTCCGCAGCGAGCTCGCCGGAGGAGTCGTGCTCACCCGCGGCCAGGAGCACTGCATCTACGTCTTCAGCGCGGCGATGTTCCAGGAGCAGCTCGACAAGCTGCGCACCGCGCCGCTCACGAGCAAGCAGGGCCGCGAGTTCCAGCGCCTCTTCCTCTCGGGCGCGAGCGAGCAGGAACCCGATTCGCAGCACCGCCTCACGATCCCGACCGTCCTGCGCGAGTACGCGGGCCTCGACCGCGAGCTCACCGTCATCGGTGCCGGCGATCGCGCCGAGATCTGGTCGACCGAGGCGTGGAACGCCTACTACGCCGAGCGCGAGGACGCGTTCGCCAACACCGAGGAGGAGGTGATCCCCGGGCTCTTCTGATCGCGTGACCCCGACTCCCAGCCGTGAGTCGCCCTGGCGCACCTTCCCCGGTGCCAGGTCGCACGGATGGGGATCGGGGCCCCGCGCTCGATCCGGACACGATGATGACCGACGCTCCCCGCCACATCCCCGTCATGCTCGATCGCACGCTCGAGCTGCTCGAGCCCGCGCTCGCGGTCGAGGGCGCCGTGCTCGTCGACGCCACGCTCGGTCTCGGTGGTCACGCCGAGGCCGCGCTCGAGCGCCACCCCGGCCTCACGCTCGTGGGGCTCGACCGCGACACCGATGCTCTTGCGAAGGCGGGCGCGCGCCTCGCCCGCTTCGGCGACCGCGTGCACCTCGTGCACACCGTCTACAGCGGCATCCGCTCGGCCCTCGACGGTCTGCGAATCGACCGCGCGACCGCGGTGCTCTTCGATCTGGGTGTCTCGTCGATGCAACTCGACGAGGCCGAGCGCGGCTTCGCCTACGCGCAGGATGCCCCGCTCGACATGCGCATGGACCGCACGACGGGCATCACGGCCGCGACGATCCTCGCGGAGTACTCCGAGGCCGACCTGCGCCGCATCTTCTACAGCTATGGCGAGGAGAAGCTCGCGCCGCGCTACGCGAGCAGCATCGTGCGCGCGCGCGCCGAGGCGCCGCTCGAGCGCTCCTCGCAGCTCGTGCAGCTCATCATCGACGCGACGCCGCGCGCCGTGCAGCGCACGGGACACCCCGCCAAGCGCGTCTTCCAGGCGCTGCGCATCGAGGTCAACGCCGAGCTCGCCGCCCTCGAGGCGGCCCTGCCGGCGGCGCTCGACGCGCTCGCCGTCGGGGGGCGCATCGTCGTGCTCGCCTACCAATCGCTCGAAGACCGCATCGTGAAGCGCGAGCTCGCCGCCCGGTCGCGCTCGACGGCGCCCGCGGGACTGCCCGTCGAGCTGCCGGAGCACCGCCCCGAGTTCGCTCTGCTCGTGCGCGGCGCCGAGCAGGCCGACGAGGCCGAGCGCGCGCGCAACCCGCGCGCCATTCCCGTGCGCCTGCGCGCTGCCGAGCGGCTGAAGGTCGCCGCGTGAGCGCCGTCCCGCTGACGCCGGCGCCGCGGCCGCGCCGTGTCGCGCCGAGCCGCCCGCCGCTCGAGGTCGTCGCGACCCGCAGCCAGCGCCGGGCGCGCCCGCGCGCGGCGTACGCGATCGCGACGGTCGCCGGCGTCTTCGCCATCCTGCTCACCCAGCTGCTGCTGAGCATCGTGCTCTCCGAGGGCGCCTACCGCATCACCGCTCTCGAGGCCCAGCGCATCGAGCTCGACCGCACCGCTCAGGTGCTCACCGAGCGGCTCAACGTCTTCGACTCGGCTCAGAATGTCGCCGCCAACGCCGAGTCGCTCGGCATGGTCGTGAGCACCGTGAGCCCCGCATTCCTGCTCCTCTCCGATGGCACCGTGCAGGGCTCTCCGATGCCGGCGGGGGCCGGCACCGGGGTGCTCGATGGTCGGGGCGATCTCGTCGGCAACGTGCTGCTGGCCGACGTGCCCCTCGTGACCCCGGCGGCGGCAGGGGGTGCATCGGCGGTCGCAACGGGCGTGCCTCCGACGCCGCTGCCGTCGGGGTCGCTACCGTCGGGGTCGAGCACGGCGCTGCCGTCGGGGGCGCTGCCCTCGCCGGTGACGCGCTGATCGACCACGAGGGGAGGGGGTGCGCATGGTGACCGTCGAGAGCCGCACCCGTCGCCGCCTCGCGGCATGGATGCTCATCCTCGCGATCGTGCTCTCCGCGTTCGTCGTGCGCCTCGTCGATATCCAGGTCGTGCGCGCCGAGCAGCTCGCCCAGGAGTCGGAGGCACGGCGCTCCATCCCCACGACGATCCACGGCGCTCGGGGAGACATCGTCGATGCCCGCGGGGTCGTGCTCGCCGACTCGGTCTTCCGCTACGACATCACGGTGTCGCCGCGGTTCGTCGCCGACTTCCGCCGCACCGATCCCGACACGGGCGACCGCGTGACGGTGACCGTGGCCGAGGCGATGGCCTCGGTCGCGGCGATCGTCGAGGGCGATCCGATCGCGATGCTCACCGACATCCAGGCCCAGCTCGCCGAGAACCCGCAAGACGACCACGCGTACCTCGCGCGCGGCGTGACGCCCGAGGGGTTCGAGCAGGTGCGCGAGCTGGGCATCCCGTGGGTGTACTGGGAGCGCATCCCCGCCCGCACGTACCCCAACGGGCAGATCGCCGGCAACCTCGTCGGGTTCCTCGGCACCGACGGCCCGCAGACGGGCCTCGAATACCGCCTCAACGACTGCCTCGAGGCCACCGATGGCGAGGCGACCTACGAGCGCGGGGCCGACGGGGTCAAGCTGCCGGGCACGACCGTCGTGGCGCAGGATGCCGTCGACGGCGGCACCCTGCGCCTTACGATCGATGCCGACGTGCAGTGGTTCGCTCAGCAGGCGATCGCCGAGCGCGCGACCGAGATCGGCGCCGAGTGGGCGACGGCGGTCGTCGTGCGTGTCTCCGACGGCCACCTCATTGCCGCGGCCGACTGGCCCACGGTCGACCCCAACAACGTCAACGGCACCGCGCCCGAGAACCTCGGCTCGCGCGTCTTCACCTGGCCGTACGAGCCCGGCTCGACCATGAAGTCGGCGACCTTCGCGGCCCTCTTCGACTCGGGCGCCGCGACGCTCACCGACCAGATCATCGCGCCCCGGCGGTACAGCACGATCGCGGGCTTCCAGATCGGTGACGCCGTCGACACGGGCGACACCCGCTACACGGCCGCGGGCGTGCTCATGAACTCGTCGAACACGGGCACGGCGGTGCTGAGCGAGCGCCTCTCGCTGCAGCAGCGGCACGACTACTTGCGCGCGTTCGGCTTCGGCGAGCCGACTGACGTCGGCTTCCTCGGCGAGGAGCCCGGGACGGTTCCCGACCCCAGCAGCGTCGACGGCCACACCGCGTTCACGCAGATGTTCGGTCAGGGCATGTCGGCCACGAGCGCCCAGGTCGCGAGCCTCTACCAGACGCTCGCGAACGGGGGAGTGCGCGCCCCCCTCACGCTCGTCACGGGGTGCGAGCGCGCCGACGGGACCGTCACGAACCTGCCGCCGAGCGAGCCCGAGCGCATCGTCGGCGAGTCGGCGGCGAGAGACGTCATCTCGACCATGGAGCTGGTCGTCACGCAGGGCTACCTGACGAGCCAGCTGACGATCCCGGGCTACCGCGTCGCCGCCAAGACCGGTACTGCCGAGGTGTATGAAAACGGCGCCTACGGGCGCGAGCGCATCGTCACCGTCGCGGGCACGGCGCCCGCCGATAACCCGCAGTTCGTGGTCGTCGTCACCTACGGCAAGCCCGATACGATGAGGGTGTCGGCTGCGGCCGCGCCGACCTTCCGGTCGATCATGACCCAGGTGCTGAAGACCTTCCGGGTGCCCCCGTCGACGGCTCCGGCCCCGAGCATCCCGCTGACCTGGTGAGAGGTCGGCCCCGACAGAGCTGAGGTTGCGTTGTCCCGCGTTCCCCCCGTGCTGCGACCCGAGCATCCTGAGCCCCGCCCGCTCGACGCCCTCGTCGAGTCGTTCGGGCTCGAGCACCACGGGTCGCTCGAGGGCGTCGCGCTCACGGGCGTCACGCTCTCGACGGCCGACGTGCGGGCTGGCGACCTCTTCGTAGGGCTGCGCGGCGCGCACCGGCACGGGGCCGAGTTCGCGGTCGACGCCGCAGCGGCGGGTGCGGTCGCCGTGCTGACGGATGCCTCGGGGCTCGACCTCGCGGCGGCATCGGGCCTCCCCGTGCTCGTCGTTCCCGACCCGCGCGCGGCCCTCGGTGAGATCTCGGCCTGGGTGTACCGCACGAACGACCGGCCGGCGCTCATGCTCGGCGTCACGGGTACGAACGGCAAGACCTCGACGGCCTACCTGCTCGAGGGCATCCTGCGCCAGCTCGGCCGGGTGACGGGCCTGAGCTCGACCGCCGAGCGCCACATCGGCGACCTCACGGTCGTCAGCCGCCTGACGACGCCCGAGGCGAGCGAGATGCACGCCCTGCTCGCGCGCATGCGCGAGGCCGGTGTCGACGCCGTCGCCGTCGAGGTGAGCGCGCAGGCCCTGAGTCGGCACCGCGTCGATGGCCTGCTGTTCGACGTCGTCGGCTTCACGAACCTCACGCACGACCACCTCGACGACTACGCCGACATGGAGGAATACTTCCAGGCGAAGCTGCCGCTGTTTTTCCCCGATCGCGGCCGCCGCGGCGTCGTCTCGCTCGACTCCGCCTACGGCGAGCGGGTCGTGGATGCTGCGCGCATCCCCGTCGTCACGATCACCTCGCGCCCCGAGGTCGAGGCCGATTGGCGCGTCACGGTGACGGACGAGCACCTTGCCCACACCGGGTTCCGGCTCGAGGGCCCCGAGGGCCGCGCCATCGAGACCCGCGTGCCGCTCATCGGCGGGCACATGGCCGCCAACGCCGGGCTCGGCATCGTCATGCTCGTCGAGGCGGGCATCGCGCTCGACGACATCGCCGAGGCGCTCGGCGAGCGCGGCATCGACGCCTACCTGCCCGGGCGCACCGAACGGGTCTCGGGCGACCGCGGGCCGAGCGTCTACGTCGACTTCGGCCACAGCGCCGACGCCTTCGAGAACACGCTCGCCGCCGTGCGGCGCTTCACGACAGGCCGCACGATCATGGTCTTCGGTGCCGACGGCGACCGCGACGCGACCAAGCGGCACGAGATGGCGCGCGTCGCGGCCGAGGGCTGCGACGTGCTCGTGATCACCGACCACCACCCGCGCTTCGAAGACCCGGCGTCCATCCGCGCCACCCTGCTCGAGGGTGCGGCGCTCGCGAGCAACACCCCCGAGATCCACGAGGTCAGCCCGCCCGAGCAGGCCATCCGCGTCGCCGTCAACCTCGCGCGCGAGGGCGACTCGATCCTCTGGGCGGGGCCCGGGCACCAGGACTACCGCGACATCCGCGGCGTGCGCACCGAGTACTCGGCGCGCGATGAGGCCCGCGC
>NCEJ01000117.1 GCA_002280615.1 Micrococcales bacterium 32-70-13
TAGCCCGTGAGCCCCGCGGCGGGCGGGTCGATGTACTGATCGATGTCGTGCTCGGTGCAGATCGCGTCGTACTGCAGGCTCGAGATGATCGGCACGGCGAGCGCGCGCGGGATGGGCGTGACGAGGTTGACCCACTGGCTCGCGAGGTACGGCGTCAGCACGGGCAGGCTCGCGATGGGCCGCTGCTTGAGCCCGGCCTCGACGGCGTAGCCGTTCATCATCTGGCCGTAGCGCAGCACATCGGGCCCGCCGATGTCGAAGGCCCTGTTGACATCGGCCGGCAGGGTGGATGCTCCGACGAGGTAGTGCAGAACATCCCGCACCGCGATCGGCTGGATGAAATTGCGCACCCATTTCGGCGCAGGCATGTACGGCAGCACCTCGGTCAGATGCCGGATCATCTCGAAGCTCGCCGAGCCCGACCCGATCACGACCCCGGCCTGCAGGGCCGCTGTCGGCACCCCGCTGGCCATGAGGATGTCGCCGACCTCCTTGCGGCTCCGCAGGTGCGGCGAGAGCTTGCCCTCGGGGTGCAGTCCGCCGAGGTAGACGATGCGGCCGACCTGGGCCGCCGCGGCCGCTGCGGCGACGGTGGATGCCACGTGCCGCTCGGTGCGCTCGAAATCACCCGTGCTGCTCATGGAGTGCACGAGGTAGTAGAGGACGTCGATGCCCGCCACCGCGCGCGCGACATCGCCCGCGTTCGCGAGGTCGCCCGTCGCGACCTCGACCTGGCTGGCCCACGGCACATCGCGCAGGCGCACGGGGTCGCGCACGAAGACCCGCACCTCGTGGCCGGCCTCGAGCAGGCGCGGCACGAGCCTGCCGCCGATGTAGCCGGTTCAAACCCGCGCACCCGAGTCGGGCAAGCGCCCTTTTCCCCCAGATCTGGCAGGAGTCGGCTCATAGAGTGAGGGGCGTGCGGGGTGCGAGCGACGACGAACGACGGGCGGGCATCCCGCCCCGCGTCGTCGCGTGGTTCGCCGAGACCGCGCGCGACCTGCCGTGGCGGCGCCCCGGCTTCACCGCATGGGGCACGCTCGTGAGCGAGATCATGCTGCAGCAGACGCCTGTCGCGCGCGTGATCCCGCGGCTCGAGCAGTGGCTCGCACGCTGGCCGAGCCCCGACGCGCTCGCCGCCGACTCGCCCGCCGAGGCCGTGCGCGCCTGGGACCGCCTCGGCTACCCCCGCCGCGCCCTCGCGCTGCACGGTGCCCGACGACGTGGATGCCCTGCTCGCCCTCCCCGGAATCGGCGACTACACCGCCCGCGCCGTGGCCGCGTTCGCCTACGGGAAGCCGGTGCCCGTCGTCGACGTCAACACGCGCCGGGTGCTGGCCCGCGCGGTCGCCGGTCAGGGCGAGGCGGGGCCCGCCCGCACGCGCGCCGACCTCGCCGCGATGCAGGAGCTGCTGCCGAGCGACCCGGCCGAGGCGCGGGCGTTCAACGCCGGTGCGATGGAACTCGGCCAGACCGTGTGCGTCGCCCGCACCCCGCGGTGCGAGGCCTGCCCGATCGCTGAGCTGTGCGCCTGGCGCGCGGCCGGCTACCCCGACTACGACGGCCCCGCGGCCCCGCGGCAGGCGCGCTTCGAGGGCAGCGATCGCCAGGTGCGCGGGCTCATCATGCGCGAGCTGCGGCACAGCGACACCCCGGTGCCCGCCGAGGTCGTCGAGTCGCTCTGGCCCGACGCCGTGCAGCGCGAGCGCGCGCTCGCGGGCCTGCTCGCCGACGGGCTCGCTGTCGGATCACCTGAGGCGGGGTTCTCCCTGCCGGGCTCGGTATCATGAGCGCACTGCACGCCCCGACCCGGAGGATCCCATGACGAACGCCGCGATCCCCGAGAGCCTCACGCGTGAGAGCTTCACGCGCACGGAGAAGTTCACCGTCGGGCTGTTCTCGGTGTTCGCCGCGCTCATCGTGCTGCCGGGCCTCGTCTTCTCGGCGATCGCGATCCTCTCGACCGGGTCGATCGACCTCGGGCCGAAGCCCTAGCGAACGCCCCGCGGCCTCCCGCTTAGCGGGTCTCGACCTCGAGGTCGTCGCCCTCGTCGTCGGCGTCGAGCTCATCGAGCTCGGCATCGACGTCGCGCGGCTTGACGTAGGGGTCGGGGTCGCCGGCGTACTCGGCGGTCGCCGCGAGCGACTCGGTCGCCGCATCGCGCTCGCGCGCCTCGCGCAGCAGGGCCTCGATCGAGGCCGCGTTCTCGGGGATGCCGTCGAGGATGAACTCGATCGTCGGGGTGAGGCGCGTGTTGAGGTTGCGCCCGACCTCGGTGCGCAGCATCCCCGTCGCCGCCGCGAGGGCCGCGGCGCTGTCGTCGCGCTCCTGCTCGGTGCCGAGCACGGTGTAGAAGATCGAGGCGTGCTGCAGGTCGCCCGTCACCTGCACGTCGGTGATCGTCACGAAGCCCAGTCGCGGGTCGCGCAGGCCCTTGTCGAGCCGCTGCGCGATGACCTCTTTGATGCGGTCGGCGACCTTGCGGGCGCGAGGGTTGCCTGCCATGAGCTGCTCCTGACTGCTGCGGGTGGTGCTGAGGGATGCGGCCCGCTGATCGTGGTGATCAGCGGGCCGCACCGGGTCACGTCGCGCGCGGCCCGGCAGTGCGGCGCTACGCGCGCACCTTCTCCTTCATCTCGATGGTCTCGATCTCGTCGCCGATCTGGATGTCGTTGAACTTGCCGAGACCGATACCGGCCTCGAAGTCCGTGCGCACCTCGGTGACGTCGTCTTTGAACCGGCGCAGCGACTCGATGGCGAGGTTGTCGCCGACCACGACGCCCTCGCGGATGACCCGCGCCTTGGCGTTGCGCGTGATCGTGCCGCTGCGCACGATGACACCGGCGATGTTGCCGAACTTCGACGAGCGGAAGATCTCGCGGATCTCGGCGACACCCGACTGCACCTCTTCGAACTCGGGCTTGAGCATGCCCTTGAGCGCGTTCTCGATCTCCTCCAGCGCAGAGTAGATGACCGAGTAGAAGCGGATGTCGACGCCCTCGCGCTGAGCGCGCTCGCGCGCCTTCGTGTCGGGGCGCACGTTGAAGCCCACGATGATCGCGTTGTCGATCGTCGCGAGGTTGACGTCGCTCTCGGTGACGGCACCCACGCCGCGGTGGATGATGCGCAGCTGCACGCTGTCGTCCACCTCGATCTTGAGCACGGCCTCCTCGAGCGCCTCGACGGCACCCGAGACGTCGCCCTTGATGATGAGGTTGAGCGACTCGACCTTGCCGTCTTCGAGGGCCTTCGTGAAGTCCTCGAGGCTGATGCGCTTGCGCGCCTTGGCCAGGAGGGCGTTGCGCTCGGCGGCCTCGCGCTTCTCGGCGATCTGACGGGCCGTGCGGTCATCGTCGGTGACGATGAAGGTGTCGCCAGCGCGCGGAACGCTCGACAGACCCTGCACCTGCACCGGACGCGAGGGGTAGGCCTCGTCGACCTTCTCGCCGTTCTCGTCGGTCATCGCGCGCACGCGGCCGTAGGCCGTGCCGGCGACGATCGGGTCGCCGACGCGCAGCGTTCCGGCCTGGATGAGCACCGTCGCGACCGAGCCGCGACCCTTGTCGAGCTTCGCCTCGATCGCGACACCGCGGGCGTCGCGAGCGGGGTTGGCCCGCAGGTCGAGACCGGCGTCGGCGGTCAGCAGCACGGCGTCGAGCAGCTCGCGGATACCGAGGTTCTTGAGCGCCGAGACGTCCATGAACATCGTGTCTCCGCCGTACTCCTCGGCGACGAGGCCGAACTCGGTGAGCTGCTGGCGCACCTTGGCGGGGTTGGCCCCCTCCTTGTCGACCTTGTTGACGGCGACGACGATCGGCACGCCGGCGGCCTGGGCGTGGTTGAGCGCCTCCACCGTCTGGGGCATGATGCCGTCGTCGGCGGCCACCACGAGGATGGCGACGTCGGTCACCTGCGCACCACGGGCGCGCATGGCGGTGAACGCCTCGTGACCCGGGGTGTCGATGAAGGTGATGGCGCGCTCGATGCCCTCGTGCTCGGTCCAGACCTGGTACGCACCGATGTGCTGCGTGATGCCGCCGGCCTCGCCCGCGACGACGTTCGCCTCGCGGATCGCGTCGAGCAGCTTGGTCTTTCCGTGGTCGACGTGGCCCATGACGGTGACCACGGGCGGGCGGATGACGAGGTCCTCCTCGTCGTCCTCCTCATCAAGGTCGATGTCGAAGCCCTCGAGCAGCTCTTTGTCCTCGTCCTCGGGCGAGACGATCTCGATGCGCCAGCCCAGCTCGGCGCCGAGCACCTCGAAGGTCGCGCCGTCGAGCGACTCGGTGGCCGTGGCCATCTCGCCGAGGTGGAAGAGCACGGTCACGAGGTTGCCGGGGGGGCAGCTCATGCCGCTGATCGTCTCGAGCTTGTCGGCGAAGTCGGTGATCGAGGCACCCTGACGCAGGCGCACGACCGTCTTGCCGTCGCCGCGGGGAACGCTGACGCCGCCGACCGACGGGGCCTCCCGCATCTCGAACTCTTGCCGCTTCGTCCGCTTCGACTTGCGGGCCTTCGACTTGCCGCCGCCGCGCCCGAAGGCACCGGCCGTGCCGCCGCCGGGGCCGCGACCGCGGCCACCGCCGCCACCGGGACGCGGGCCGCTGAAGCCGCCGCCGGGCGCGCCACCGGGGCCGCCCGCACCGCCGGGGCGGAAGCCGCCACCGGCACCGGCCGGACGACCGGGGCCGCCCGTGCGCT
>NCEJ01000011.1 GCA_002280615.1 Micrococcales bacterium 32-70-13
CATGGACTGGCGCGACAAAGCAGCCTGCCTCACCGCCGACCCCGAGCTGTTCTTCCCGGTCGGCAACACCGGCCCCGCGGTCGACCAGATCGAGAAGGCCAAGGCCGTCTGCGGCCGCTGCTCGGTGACGGAGACCTGCCTGCAGTACGCCCTCGAGACGAACCAGGACTCGGGCGTCTGGGGCGGCCTCAGCGAAGACGAGCGCCGCGCCCTCAAGCGCCGCGCCGCGCGCGCCCGCCGCGCCTCCTAGCCACGCCGGTCAGGCTCGGCGCTTGAGGTAGAGCAGCGGCACGTCGATCGTCACCTCGGTGCCCTCGCCCTCGAGCGTGTGCCAGTCGATCGTGCCGCCGAGCTCGCCCTGGATGAGCGTGCGGACGATCTGGGTTCCGAGCCCCGAGCCGACCTTGCCCTCGGGCATGCCCGCGCCGTTGTCGCGCACCTTGACCGAGAGCGCCTCGTCGGTGCGCGAGGCGATGATCTCGACCTCGCCGTCGGGCCGGCCCTCGAGCCCGTGCTCGACCGCGTTCGTCACGAGCTCGGTGAGCGCGAGCGCGAGCGGCGTCGCGTACTCGCTCGGCAGCGTGCCGAAGCTGCCGGTCGAGGTCGGCCGCACGACCGTGTTGTGGCTCGAGGCCACCTCGGCGATGAGCATGAGCACGCGCGAGAAGACCACGTCGAAGTCGACGTTCTGGTTGAGGCCCTCGCTGAGCGTGTCGTGCACGACGGCGATCGCGGCCACGCGGCGCATGGCCTGCGTCAGGGCATCCCGTGTCGCGTCGGCGTGCGATCGACGGGCCTGGATGCGCAGAAGCGAGGCGACCGTCTGCAGGTTGTTCTTCACTCGGTGGTGGATCTCGCGGATCGTCGCGTCTTTCGTGATGAGCTCGCGCTCCTGGTGCCGCACCTCGGTGACGTCGCGCACGAGGATGATCGCGCCGATGCGCCGACCGTCGCGCAGCAGCGGGATCGTGCGCAGCGTCACCGTGACCCCGCGCGACTCGATGTCGGTGCGCCACGGCGCGCGGCCCGTGACGACGAGCGGCAGCGACTCGTCGACCTGCTGCGGCCGCCCGGCGAGCAGGCTCGTCGTGACGGTCGCGAGCGACTGGCCCTCGAGCTCGCCCGCGAAACCCATGCGGTTGAAGGCGCTCAGTCCGTTGGGGCTCGCGAAGGTGACGATGCCGTCGAGATCGAGGCGGATGAGGCCGTCGCTCGCACGCGGGGCGCCGCGTCGCGGCCCGCTCGGCGCCGCGAGGTCGGGGAAGTCGCCCGCCGCGATCATCGCGAACAGGTCGTTGGCGCACTCGTTGAACGTGAGCTCCTGCCGGCTCGGCATGCGCGCCTCGCTGAGGTTCGTGTGCCGCGTGATGATGGCGATCGGATGCTCGCTCACGCCCTTGCCGCCCCGCCCGCCGCGCCGCAGCACCGGAACGGCCCGCACGCGCGTCGGCGTCTCCTCGTACCAGTCGGGCGCCGACGAGTCGACGATCTGCGCGGTCTCGGCGGCCTGCGTCACCTGCCGGCGCCACTCGGGCTTGACGTCCTGACCCACGAAGTCGCGGTAGAACAGGGTCGCCGAGCTGCTCGGGCGCGCGTGCCCGACGGCGACGAACGACCCCTCGCGGGTCGGCACCCACAGCACGATGTCGGCGAAGGCGAGGTCGGCGATCAGCTGGCCCTCGGCGAGCAGCAGGTGCAACCACTCGATGTCGACCTCGTCGGCATCGCCGTGCTCGTGCACCAGGTCTGAGAGCGTCGACACGCGTCCAGGCTAGTCGGTGCGCCCCGAGCGGGTGGTCGCGAGCGAGGTTCGGCGGCGTGCCCAGCGGGGGCCGGTGCCCGTCGCCGGCGCCCGCGCGAACCCGAGCGCGTCGGCGAGCTCGGCGATGCCGCGGCTCAGCGCCGAGCGCGGCGCGGCGAGCGGCACCGGGCGAGCGGTGAGGAGGGCCGCATCGGCGGCATCCGGATCGTCGTCGATGAGCACGGCGTCGCGGATGCCCGCGAACCGGTCGAGCGTCTGCCGCACCTGCCCGTGCGGGTCGATGCCGAGCACGGATGCCCGCACGCGCGTGATGGCGATGCGCACCCGCGCCGTCTCGACGGTCTCGAGCAGGTCGGCGTGCGCGCGCAGCAGTCGGGCGAGCCCGAGGGGATCGGCCGCGCCCACCGCGACCACGTCGTCCGCGGCCCGCAGCGCCGCGATCGTCGCGGCGTTGCGGCGAGGGGCGTGCAGATCGCTGCTGATCTCCTCGTCGCTCTCGAGGCTGAAGCCCGCGTCGACGACGACGACCTCGCGCCACCGGCGGCACTGCTCGAGCACGGTCGTCACGCGGCCCGACGAGAGCTCGGGCCAGCGATGCGGGCGGCCGATGCCCGTGAGCACCGCGACCGCGGCGCCCGCCGCCGCGGGCGTCGACTGCGCGACGCGATCGAGCTCGGCGGCTGTGAGCGCGTCGGCACCGGCGAGCCGGCACGCGGCGGCGAACCCGGGCGACTCGTCGAGCAGGCCGAGAGCGGGCGCGATCGTGCCCCCGTAGGTGTCGGCGTCGATGAGGCACACCGAGTGCCCCCGCGCAGCGAGCTCGGCCGCGAGGCCGATCGCGAGCGTCGTGCGCCCCGGAGCGCCAGCCGGGCCCCACACGGTGATGATGCGCGGCGCAGGCCCGGCGCCGCTCGTCGCTGGCACCGGTGCGGGCGCCGGGATGTCTCGGGGTCGGTCGACCGCCTGCGCGGCGGCGGCGGCGGGCACGGGCTCGTCGCGACCCGGCGGCATGGGCGGTGCGACCCACGAGGGTTCGGCGAGGGCTGTCAGATCGAGGGAGCCATCGGGCGACTGCCGCAGCACGTCGTGCAGTCCGAGCCGCTGCGCACCGACCGACAGCGGGGCCTCGGCGGCGATGACGAGGCAGCTGCGCACCCCGAGCAGGTCGCACGAGCCGACGACGGTCGCGGTGGCGACGGCCGGATGGTCGGCCAGCAGAACGACGTCGGGAGACCGCTGCGCGACCTGCGCCAGCACCTCGCCCTCATCGATGGCCCGCCACGCGACCTGATGCCCCGCCCGCAGCACGGCGAGCTCGATCGAGTCGAGATCGAGGCCGGGAACCGCGAGCGCGATGAGCACCTCAGCCCCCGATCGAGAGGGAGGCGGGGATCGCCGACAGCGCGTCGCCGTTGGCGAGGGCGTGCAGGATGCGCGCGACATCGCGGCGCGGGACGAGCAGTTCGACGCGACCCGCCTCGGCGCCCGTCACAATGCCCTCGTCGATCACGGAGCGCACGAGCTGCGTGCCCGAGGCGATGACCGCGGGAGCCCCGAAGCGTCCGGCGTCGAGCGCGGGGGCCGACCACAGGTCGAGCGCGTCGCCGGGGCGCACCGTCGCCCCGAGGGCGGTCGAGAGCGCGACCACGATGGTCGTCGCGTTCGGACCGCGCGCATCGCCGACCGCGGCGCGCGGCACGAGCTCGCCCGCCCCGATCGTGCGGGTGACGACGAGCCCCTCGGCCGGGAGGTCGGCGGGGGTGAGGTAGCCGTGGCCCTCGATCCCGAGGGCCACGCGACGCACCTCGAGGTCGTCGATCGTGAGCACCTCCCCCGCGGTGAGCAGGGTGGGCGCCGCCAGAACGTCCTCCCCCTCGTCGGCGGCGGTCACGATGCCGACGACCGCCGCGACCGAGGCGGCGACGAGAGCGAGACCCACGAGCAGCCGGGGGTCGAGCCGGGGCGACGACCGCACGGCGGGTGACGGGGATGAAGACTCGGACATGACTCCTCCAAGGGCCGGGGCTGCGGATCGCGACCGATCCTGACGATTCATCGAGAGCCGCCCGTGCAGTTATCCACATCCCGGGTGCGACCGCGCCGCGCGGTCGATAATCGAGGCATGACGGACGCGTCGACCCCGCCCCTCGGGCGGTTCCTCACCCTCACCGATGTCGCCGAGCTACTCAGCCTCAGCGCCGGCGAGGTCTTAGCGCTCGTGCGTTCGGGCGAGCTCCCCGCGATCCGCTTGGGGTCGATCGGCCAGTGGCGCGTCGAGCAGGCGGTGCTCGAGTCGTTCATCGCCGACAAGTACGACGAGAGCCGGCGGCTCGCGCTCTGGCACGAGGCGCAGTACGCCGACGTCGCCGAGCTCTTCGGCGAGCGCCGCGCCCGCCCCTGATCTCCCGATTTCAGCCCTGCAAGAATTCAGCGCTGCACGACCTCAGACCCGCACGACCTCAGACTCGCACGACCTCAGACCCGCACGAGCAGCACTTGATCCGTCGGGATCACCCGCACCTGGTGCACCTCGGCCGCACGCCGCGCACGATCGCGATCGTGCTCGGCGAGGTCGAGGTGGTCGCGGCCGACGCGATCGATCGTGCCGGTGGCGTCGCTGGTGAGCGTGCGCACGGTCACGACGGAACGACGCCGGCAGAGGTCGCGCAGCAGGAACGCGATACCGAGGCGCGCCGCAAGCTCAGAGCGCTCGCGCACGGGCTCGAGCGAGAGCGACGCCTGCGCGGGATCGAGCAGCAGCGCCTCGACGGCGGAGAACGGCACGATCGCCTGATCGGGCCCGGAGGGCTCACCGAGGTCGCCCGCCATCCAGTCGCGCCCGACGGTGACGAGCCGCAGACGCACGACCTCGCCCGAGCGCAGACGGCACCGGATGCGCGCCGCAGTCCCATCGCCGGCCCCGCGCAGCGCCACCAGGCGATCGCGCAGCGGCAGGCGGCCGAGACGCAAGCGCTCTTCCTCCTGCCGCAGGTCGGCCTCCTCCGACTGCAGCTCGTGCTCGAGCTGACCGGCGAGATCGTCGAAGAGGTGGTCCCAGCGCATGCCGCGACGGTAGCGAGGGCCCCCGACGCCGAGCGGGCAGTTCTCCACAGTTCGAGAATTCCTCTTTACGAATGAGGAATCTTTTGCTTGAGTGGTGTCGCCCCGTTCAGGGTGCACTATTCGGTCTACCGCCCGGGGGGACGGCGCTCGACCGCCACGTCCGCCTCAGGGGAGAAGGAGCAGACCTTGACCGCAGTCCACCACATCGACATGCAGACCGGAAGCACGCAAGGCCGAAGCACGCGGAACAGCCGAACGCCGAGCAGCGCGACGCCGGCCATCGCCGGCGCGCTCGCCCCGCTGGGTCCCGCCCCGCGCGGCCGGGGCTCGCTCGCGCGCATCGCGCACGAGGAGTTCTTCGACTACCAGCCCACCTCGACCGCCGACCTGCCCGACCCTCGGCCCCTCGTCGAGAACCTCACGCGGTGCGTCATCGAGATCCTCGCGGGAGCCCGCGAGCTCGAGCAGGTCGCCCGCTGGGTCACCGACGACGTGTACCGCACCCTGCTGAGCCGGGCATCCATCAGCGCTCGCGCTCGCGCGGCCCGCGGTGCCCCCGCGATCCGCCCGACCTTCTCGGTCGGCGCCCCGCGCCTGACCGAACCCCGCGACGGCGTGATCGAGGCGGTCGTCATCGTCACCAGCCGGGCCCGGGCCCGCGCGGTCGCGATCCGGCTCGAGGGGCTCGACCGTCGCTGGCGCGCGAGCGCCATCACCGTCCTCTAGCCGCGTCAGCGCCGAAGCGCGGCAGGGCCCGAGCCCCCGCGCTTCGCCGGGTGACGAGCATGCGGGCTTGACGCGGCCGAACGGCGCTGTTTGACTCTCTGCAAGACGGTGTCTCACATTCTGGGCAGCAGGCGCCGTCTCTTCCCGTCGGGCAGATCGAGAGGGCGGCCGCACCCATCGACGACACCCCGCACCCCGCAGCTCGCCGCACGCTCTGGCTCGCGCTGACCGTCACCCTGCTCGTGCAGTTCGCCCAGCACGCGACGCGCCCGATGGCCTCGTACCGTGCGCTCGGTCTCGATGCCTCGGTCGAGCAGCTCGGCTACCTGGCGTTGTCGTTCGGCGCCCTGTCGATCGCCATCGCCATCCCGATCGGACGGTTCGTCGACCAGCGCGGAGCCCGGGCGACGACCGTCGGCGGCATCGCCCTCATGGGCGGGGCCGCGCTCGGTCACAGCGCCGCGGCCGACCTCGTCGGCCTCATCGCGGCTCACACCGCGCTCGGCCTCGGGCTCATCTTCGCCGTCGTCGGGCTGCAGGCGATCGTCTCGCACGCGGGGCCCGCCGAGGGGGCGGATGCCCGCTTCGGGCTCTTCGGAGCAACCATCTCGCTCGGCCAGGTGCTCGGGCCGATCGCGGCCGGGGTCATGGCCGAGGTGGTCATCGCAGCGGGGCTCGCGGGGCCCGGCGACCCCTACGGCACGGCCCCGACCTTCGTGCTCGCGGGCCTGCTGTGCGCGAGCGGCGCTGTCGCGGCGCTCGGCCTGCCGCGGCACCCCGGCGGCACAGGCGAGGCGCGAGTCGCGGTCGAGCCGAGCGACGGCGCGCGGCCGGCGGGCCTCGGCTCGGTGCTGCGCGCGCCCCACATGGGCAAGGCGCTGTGGGCGAGCATGGTCGTGCTCACCGCGACCGACGTGCTCACGGTCTACCTGCCGGCGATCGGTGCCGAGCGCGGGTGGTCGGTGGCGTTCGTGAGCATCCTGCTGGCCGTGCGCGCCGCGCTTTCGTTCGCGGTGCGCGTGGGCACCGCTCCCCTGGTGCGGATGCTCGGCCGGCGCCCCCTGCTCGTCGGCGCCTGCGGCATCGGCGCCACGGCGCTACTGCTCATGACGCCCGCGCTACCCGCGTGGGTCGCCGTCGCGCTCATGGCGATCACGGGCCTCGTGCTCGGCATCGGCCAGCCGCTCACGATGGCGTGGGTCTCGCGCTCGGCACCCGAGCAGCTGCGCGCGACGGCTCTCGCCGTGCGCCTGACCGCGAACCGGGTGGGGCAGTCGCTCATCCCCGTCGCGGTCGGCGCGGTCGCGGCCCTCGCGGGCTCGGGCGCGATCTTCCTCGTGCTCTCGGCGCTGCTCGTGAGCACCTCGGTCGCGCGCGGTTGACGGGCGCGGCAGCGGGAGGAGCAGCGGGGGTCTTCTGCCCGAACGCCCCCGTCGCCTGAGGGCCGCCCTGGCCCTGGCCGTTCTGCGGCTGGCCCTGCGGCGCGCGCCGCGTGGGCGCGGCGGCCGGGGCCGCGGCCGGGCCGCCGAATGCGGCGGAGACCTGCGGCGCCGCCTGGCGGGCCGCATCCGTCGGCGCCTGCAGCACCTGGCCGCGCTGGTTGCGCACCTCGACGTCGCCATCGGCCGACGGGGCCGTGTAGCTGAGGTTCTGCGGCGTCTGCGGCTGGTTGAGGCCCTTGGCCGTGACCTGCGCGGTGCCCTTGCTGCCGGTGACCTCGACCTCGAGGTTGTAGAGGAACCCGACGGCGTCCTCGCGGATCGCGCTCATCATCGACTGGAAGAGCGCGTAGCCCTCGCGCTGGTACTCGACGAGCGGGTCGCGCTGCGCCATGGCGCGCAGACCGATGCCGTCTTTCAGATAGTCCATCTCGTACAGGTGGTCGCGCCAGCGGCGGTCGATGACGCTCAGCACGACGCGGCGCTCGAGCTCGCGCGTGGCCGTGCGGCCGAGGCTCTCCTCCCGGCGCTCGTAGGCGAGCTTCGCGTCGCTCACGATCTCGCGGATGAGGAAGGCCGGCGTGAGCTTGGTGCCGCCCTCGCTGATGACCTCGTCGATCGTGAGGCTGATCGGGTAGAGGGTCTTCAGCTCGGTCCACATCTGCTCGAAGTCCCACTCGTCGCTGTGACCCGAGGCCGTGTGCGTCTCGACGATCTCGGTGATGACCTGCTCGATGAAGGTCTGCACGCGGTCTTTGAGGTCGTCGCCCTCGAGGATGTGGCGGCGGTCGGTGTAGATCGCCTCGCGCTGGCGGTTGAGCACGTCGTCATACTTGAGCACGTTCTTGCGGATCTCGGCGTTGCGCGCCTCGACCTGCGACTGCGCCGACCGGATGGCGCGGCTGACGACCTTCGACTCGATCGCGAGGTCGTCGGGCACGTTCGAGCGGCCCATGAGCGCCTCGGCCGCACCCGCGTTGAACAGGCGCATGAGGTCGTCCTGCAGCGAGAGGTAGAAGCGGCTCTCGCCGGGGTCGCCCTGGCGGCCCGAGCGGCCGCGCAGCTGGTTGTCGATGCGACGCGACTCGTGGCGCTCGGTGCCGAGCACGTAGAGCCCGCCGACCTCGATGACCTTCGCGGCCTCGATGGCGACCTGCTCCTTGACGCGCGAGAACACGGCATCCCACTCGGCCTCGTACTCCTCGGGGGTGTCGACCGGCGAGAGGCCCTTGGCGTTCATCTCGGTGACGGCGAGGAACTCGGCGTTGCCGCCGAGCATGATGTCGGTGCCGCGGCCGGCCATGTTCGTGGCGACGGTGACGGCGCCGAGGCGGCCCGCCTGCGCGATGATCGAGGCCTCGCGCGCGTGGTTCTTCGCGTTGAGCACCTCGTGCTTGACACCGCGCTTCGCGAGCAGGCGCGAGAGCAGTTCGCTCTTCTCGACGCTCGTCGTGCCCACGAGCACGGGCTGGCCCTTCGCGTGGCGCTGCACGATGTCGTCGGCGGCCTGCTCGAACTTGACCTGCTCGTTCTTGTACACGAGGTCGGAGTTGTCGATGCGCTGCATCGGCAGGTTGGTCGGGATGGGCACGACGCCGAGCTTGTAGGTGCTCATGAACTCGGCGGCCTCGGTCTCGGCCGTTCCCGTCATGCCCGAGAGCTTCGAGTACAGCCGGAAGTAGTTCTGCAGCGTGACCGTGGCGAGGGTCTGGTTCTCGGCCTTGACCGTCACACCCTCTTTCGCCTCGATCGCCTGGTGGATGCCCTCGTTGTAGCGGCGCCCGACGAGGATGCGGCCGGTGTGCTCGTCGACGATGAGCACCTCGCCGTTCATGACGACGTAGTCCTTGTCGCGCTTGAACAGGGCGGATGCCTTGATCGCGTTGTTGAGGAACGAGATGAGGGGCGTGTTGGCCGACTCGTAGAGGTTGTCGATGCCGAGGTGGTCTTCGACCTTCTCGATGCCGGGCTCGAGCACGCCGACCGTGCGCTTCTTCTCGTCGACCTCGTAGTCGACCCCCGCCTGCAGGCGGCTGGCGATGCGCGCGAACTCGGTGAACCAGCGGTTCGCCTCGCCCGAGGAGGGGCCGGAGATGATGAGCGGCGTGCGGGCCTCGTCGATGAGGATCGAGTCGACCTCGTCGACGATCGCGAAGAAGTGGCCGCGCTGCACCATGTCGGCGGTCTGCCACGCCATGTTGTCGCGCAGGTAGTCGAAGCCGAACTCGTTGTTCGTGCCGTAGGTGATGTCGGCGGCGTACTGCGCGCGGCGCACCTCGGGCGTCTGCCCCGAGAGGATGCAGCCGGTCGTCATGCCGAGGGCGCGGAACACGCGGCCCATGAGCTCGCTCTGGTAGCTCGCGAGGTAGTCGTTGACGGTGATGACGTGCACACCGCGCGAGGGGATCGCGTTGAGGTAGGCCGCCGTCGTCGCGACGAGGGTCTTGCCCTCGCCCGTCTTCATCTCGGCGATGTTGCCGAGGTGCAGGGCGGCGCCGCCCATGAGCTGCACGTCGAAGTGCCGCATGCCGAGCGTGCGCTTGGAGGCCTCGCGCACGGCCGCGAAGGCCTCGGGCAGCAGGTCGTCGAGCGACTCGCCGTTGCCGTAGCGCTCGCGCAGCTCGACGGTCTCGTTCCGCAGCTCGTCGTCGCTGAGGTCGCTGAAGTCGTCCTCGAGCTGGTTGATCGCCTCGGCATAGGCCTTCAGTCGACGCAGCAGCCGGCCTTCGCCGACTCGCAGGACTCGCTCGAGAACATTCGCCACTTCGGTCACTCCACTCGTCGGGCCGCACGGTGCCGCGCGGCCGGGCCTGGGCACGCCGCAGGCCGCCGCAGAACACGGCCCGCCCATGCTAGCAAGTGCGGCATAGGCGGAACCGTGTCCTGCGTCTGCAACCGGATCAGCGGCCGCGGCGCCCCACTGCGGCCGGAGCCGCCTGCTCGGCCTCGAGGCCGATGACGCCGTAGTTCCACCCCTGGCGCCGGTAGACGACGCTCGGGCGGTCGGAGGCGGCGTCGATGAAGAGGAAGAAGTCGTGCCCCACGAGCTCGAGCTGGTCGACGGCCTCGTCGACCGTCATGACCGCGGCGGGGAAGACCTTCTGCCGCACGACGACGGGCGAGTACACCTCGTCCGTCTCCTCGACCGGCTCCACGACCGGGATCGCCCCCGTCGCGACCTTCTGGATGATGTCGGGGTCGGCGGGCGTGATGTCGATGACGCTGAAGCCGTCGGCCGAGGCCTCGTGCAGCGAGACCGGGCGGTGGTTGCCGCGGTGCACCTTCTTCTTGTCCTTGGCACGGCGCAGGCGCTCGAGCAGCTTGTCGATCGCGAGGTCGAACGCGACGTACTTATCGCTGCCCGGCGACTCGGCGCGCACGACCGGGCCGGGGCCGATGAGCGTCATCTCGACGCGATCATCCGGGGCTCGGCCGCCGCCCTTCTCGTGATGACGAGACACCTTGATCTCGAGCACCTGGGCGCGATCGGCGAGGTGCTCGATCTTCTCGGCCTTCTCAGTCGCGTAGTCGCGGAACCGGTCGGTGATGCCGATGTTGCGTCCGGTGATGGTGATGTCCACGTCAACCTCCTGAGCCGTCAGCGTGCCGCCTGTCGGTCAGGCGATCGTCACGCCTCCTTTCCCTCACGGTAGTCCTCGACGGGCTCGTTGTCACCGGGACAGTCGGCTCCATCGCCTAAGAATCTCCAGGGGATGCTCGACGCGCCCCGCCGACGCGGGGTCGCGGCGATCGCGGCGGCACCCACGACCTCGACGCCGGCCTCGCGCAGGGCGCGCGCGGCGGCGCGCAGCGTGGCACCGCTCGTGATGACGTCGTCGACGAGCAGCACCCGCCGGCCCCGGGCGCGAGTGCTCGCCGCGAACCGGGGGGCGCCGGCGAGGCGCTCATCGAGGCGCAGGGCCTTCTGCTCGGCGGCGCCCGCCACCGTGCGCAGCAGGGGCGAAGCGGCGAGGTCCGCGCGGCGCAGCACGAGCGCGACGGGGCCGAATCCGCGCCGCGCGGCACCGGAGCGGGAGCCGGGCACGGGCACGAGCAGCTCGGCACCCGAGCCTCGCCACGCGGCCTCGACCGCCTCACGGAGCGGTGGGGCGAGGGCGCGGGCGAGCTCGGTGCGCCCCTCCTGCTTGAGTGCGAGCACGACCGCTCGCGCGACCCCCTCGTAGCCGAGCGAGGCCGTGAGCGGGAGCTCGAGAGGAGCGGCGCCCGTGCGCGGGAGGACGCCGACCCGCAGCCGCGATCGCAGGGCCGGCCCGCAGTCGGGGCAGAGGGCGTGATCGGGCGCCGCGCATCCCGCGCAGTCGACGGGGGCGACGAGCGCCCAGGCGTCGGCGAGGGCCGTTCCCATCGTGGCGCGCCAGTCGATCACGGCGGCACCGTGGCAGAGCGCGCTCGGCGGTCGCCCGTACGGGCGACCCGCGGTGGAGAGCTGCTACTGCTGGGTGCCGAGGAAGGACGCGCGCAGGCCCGTGTTCTGCCAGCCCGAACCGCGGGGCTCGAACACGATGCCGTCGGTGCCGAGCACCCGCACGCCGTCGACGCCGCCGTTGCCGCCGACGATCTGCACACCGCCCTGGGGCAGTCCGAGCGGGCGGCTGCGGCCGCCGAGCTCGTGCAGCTCGACGAGCGACTGCTCGCCCGAGCGCGTGATCGAGGCGACGCGCACCTCGTCGACCCACGTCGCGTCGACGGCCGTCTCACCGTTGAGCGGCAGGTCGCGCAGCTCGCCCAGGCGCACGGGCACACCCGAGGTCTCGTCGCGGATGATCGCGGTGTGCACGAGCCGCGGCCCGCCCGGTCCGTCGAGCATGAGCAGCACGCGGGCGTCGTCGCGCGAGACCGAGAGCGAGACGATGCGGGCGTCGTCGGGCAGCGCCGCTTCGACGTCGTGTACGGTGCCGTCGAGCTCGGTCGCGCGGATTCCGCCCGCCGACGCCGCCGTCGCCGACCACACGAACTGGTAGCCGTCGATGCTCGGCGCGATGAGCCCGGGTCGCTCGTCGAGCAGCACGGGCGGAGCATCACCGGCCCGCACCGCCCAGACCCCCTCCGCCGTGAGCACCGTGGCGAGGGTGCGGCTCGAGGCGAGCGCCACCGCGGTCGCGCCGAGCTCGATGATCGCCGGGCTCAGCGTGCCGAGGGGCTCGACGTCGGCGCCCGTCGCGAACCCGAATCCCTCCTCCGTGCGAAGCAGCACCCGCGGGTCGACCTGCGGCACGACGTCGGGGGCCCCGGCCGTCCACTCGGGGATGGCCACGGCGTTCTGGTCGACGGTGAGCTGCACGCCGACGACGCCGCTCACGGCGCGCAGGCTCGCGGCGAGCTGCAGGCGCAGGCGCTGGCGCTCGACGTCGGTCAGCGAGAGCACTTCGCTCGTGAGGTCGATCTGGGCGATGCCCGCCTCGACCGAGACGGGGGCGAGCGCCAGCTGGGTGCCCGCGGGGATCGCTGAGACCGTGGCCCCCTGCCCGAGCCAGCTCGTAGGCGGCTCGAGCACGGCGCGCACGATTCGCGTCGCGACCTCAGACCGCGAGGGGAACCACCGCAGGTCGGGCACGAGGTTGCGGAACGCGGCATCCCAGTAATAGAGCGTGTGCTGGCTGAATGCGCTCGGGAAGGCCTGCTGCGAGATGAGGATGCCATTGCCGAGCTCGGCGATGCGCCACTCGCCCTCCTCCTGCACGAAGCGGAAGGCGGGCAGGGTCTGCGTCGCGGCATCGTCGGCCACCGAGTAGCGCCCGACCGCGTCGACCGAGGCGACGATGGGCACGCTGTAGGTGAGGGTCGCCTCGTCGACCTGCGCGATGACCCCCTCGCGCGCGCGCACGAGCGTGCTCTCGTAGGGGTTCCAGACGTCGGAGGCCTCGGCGGCGAGGTAGGAGCGGGCGATGCCGTAGTTGTTCTGCGCGGCCGTGGTCGCGGCGAGGAATCCGCGAAGGATCTCCTCCTGCGTCGCCCCCTTGCTGGGCCCTTGTGGCGACAAGTCGACGTCGATATCGACGCCCGAACTGAGATCGCCGCCCAGCTCGACGCCGCCCGAGAACGGCACCGACACGCACCCGGTCAGCAGCAGGGCGGGCACGATGACGAGCGCTGTCACGAGCCGTCGCAGGCCGTGGGGGCGCCGGATGCCCTCCGCACGCTCACGCATCGTCGCCCCCTCCCCCGGCCTCGAGTGCGACCGTCTCGAGCGGATCGACGGGCGGCAGCTCGATCGGCGAGTGGGCGAAGCTCGACCCGCGCTCGCGGGGCAGGGTCAGCCGGAAGCACGTGCCCTCGCCCCGCACTGACCACACGTCGATGTTGCCCCCGTGCAGCTGCGCATCCTCCGTCGCGATCGCGAGACCGAGGCCCGTGCCCCCGGTCGTGCGCTGGCGCGAGGGGTCGGCCCGCCAGAAACGGTCGAAGACGCGCTCGAGCTGCGCGGCATCCATGCCCACGCCGTAATCGCGCACTGCGATCGCGACGGCCTCGCGGTCGCTGTCGACGTAGACGACGATCGGGCGCCCTTCGCCGTGGTCGACGGCATTGCCGAGCAGGTTCTGCAGGATGCGGCGGATGCGGCGCGACTCGACCTCGGCCTCGAAGTAGCCGCCGGGGGCGACGAGGCGCAGCTCGCTGCCCCGCTCGTCCGCCAGGGGGCGGATCGCCTCGAGCGACTCCTCGACGAGGCGCACGAGATTGGTCGGCTCGGTGTCGATCTCGACGGCCCCGGCGTCGTAGCGGCTCATCTCGAGCAGGTCGGCCAGCATGACCTCGAAGCGATCGACCTGCGCGTGCAGCAGCTCGGCCGTGCGGGCGGTCGTGGGGTTGAACTGGTCGCGCTGCTCGTAGAGCACATCGCCCGCGAGGCGGATGGTCGTGAGCGGGGTGCGCAGTTCGTGGCTCACGTCGCTCACGAAGCGCTGCTGCACGCGCGAGAGCGCCGCCAGCTGTGTGATCTGCCGCTGCAGGCTGTCGGCCATGCGGTTGAACGAGCGCGCGAGCGTCGCGATGACGTCTTCGCCCTTCACGGGAATCCGCTCTTCGAGCTGACCATCGGCGAGCTTCTCGGCGGTCTCGGCGGCGACCCGCACGGGGTTGATGGCGAGGCGCGTGACGAGGTAGGTCACGAGCCCGATCGTCGCGACGAGCAGCAGCGAACCGATCATGAGGGTCTGCTGCACGAAGTCGAGGGTCTGCTGCACGTCGCGCACGTTGTAGACGAGGTAGAGCTCGTACTGCCCGGCGGTCGGCACCTCGAAGACGCTGCCCACGACGAGCCCGGGGTCGTCGCTCGCCTCGTTCTGCAGCGAGACCGCCTGGGTGTAGAGCAGCCCGCGCTCCTGCGCGACCTGGCCGCGCAGCTCGTCGGAGATGACGGTGACATCGAGACCGCTAGTGTTCGACGGCGTCATCACGACCTGGGTTGTCTGACCCGGCGTGCGCAAGATCGCGAACTGGGTGCCGCCGGGGCTGGAGGCGACGCTGCGAATGGTGGTCGCCGCCGTGATGTTGACGGTCTCGACGTCGATCGTGCCGTTCGAGGTCACCGAGCTGTCGAACAGCTCCTGCACGCTCACCGTGGCCTGCCGCGCCTCGGCGATCGCCTGGCTCTTGCGCGCCTCGTAGAGGTTGGTGGCGATGCTGATCGACATGTAGCCGCTGATGATCGTGACGGCGATCGTGGAGAGGAAGACCGTGATGGCGACCGTGCGCAGCTGCAGCGAGCTGCGCCACAGGTGGCGCACGCGCGCGACGAGGCTGCGCCAGGTGTACGGAGGCATCGCTCGGGCCGCGCTCTCAGCGGGCCGCGCCGGCCCGGTATCCCACGCCGCGCACGGTCATGACGATGCTCGGGTTGTCAGGGTCTTGCTCGACCTTGGCCCGCAGCCGCTGCACGTGCACGTTCACGAGGCGCGTGTCGGCCTTGTAGTGGTAGCCCCAGACCTGCTCGAGCAGCATCTCGCGCGTGAACACCTGGTTGGGCTTCATGGCGAGGGCGAGCAGCAGGTCGAACTCGAGGGGCGTGAGCGAGATCGGCGCGCCGTCGCGCGTGACCTCGTGGCCCGTGACGTCGATGACGAGGTCGCCGATCGGGAGGCGCGCGATCTCGGAGGTCGCGGCCGGGCGCAGCCGGGTGCGGATGCGCGCCACGAGCTCTTTCGGATTGAACGGCTTCACGACGTAGTCGTCGGCACCGCTCTCGAGCCCGCGCACGACATCGGTCGAGTCGCTCTTGGCCGTGAGCATGATGATGGGCGTGCCGCTCGACTCGCGGATGCGCGTGCACACCTCGATGCCGTCCATGCCCGGCAGCATGAGGTCGAGCAGCACGAGGTCGGGCTTGACGGCCGCGAAGGCCTCGATCGCCGCGGGCCCGTCGAACGAGAAGTGCGGCTCGAAGCCCTCGCCCCGCAGCACGATGCCGATCATCTCGGCGATCGCGGCGTCATCGTCGACGACGAGGATGCGCGCGTCCATGGGCGGCCTCCGCTTCTTGTTTGGCCCCAGCCTAGACGAGTGTGACACCATACGTTCCGAGCAGGACTCAGGCGTCGACGAAGGGCGAGCACGTGAGCGATTCCACCTCCTGGGCCTCCCCCGGCGGGTACAGCCCCGAGCCGAGCGGCGCGGGCCCCGATCAGGGCGGCACCGGTGCCGCGCCTGGCGCCGTGCCCCCGGCCGCCGGCTGGACGCCGCCGCCGAAGCCCGGCCTCATCCCGCTGCGACCGCTCGAGTTCGGCACCCTGCTCGGCGCGAGCTTCCAGGTGCTGCGGCGCAACCCGCGACCGACGTTCGGCGCGGCCCTGCTGCTGAACGCCCTCGTCGTCTTCCTCTCGACGGGCATCAGCACGGTCATCGTCGTCTCGGGGCTCGAGCGGGCCTCGCGCGCCGACTTCGCCGACGCCGACACGATCTTCGCGGGCACGATCGCCCTCGCCCTCGTGGCGACCCTGCTCGCCGTCGGTATCTCGATCGTCGCCCAGGCGCTCCTGCAGGGCATCATCTCGCTCGAGGTCACGCGCGCGACGCTCGGCGAGAAGCTCACGCTGCGCCAGCTCTTCGACCTCGGCCGCGGCCGCTGGTGGGCCCTCATCGGCTGGACGGCGCTGCTCGGCGCGGTCGTGATGGCCGCCCTCGCGGTGCTCATCGGGCTGAGCCTCGGCTTCTTCGTCGTCGGAGACCCGCTCGCGATCGCGGGCGGTGTCGTCGTGCTGCTCATCGGCGTGCTCGGCCTCATCGTCGTGAGCGTGTGGATCGGCACGATGCTCGCCTTCGTGCCCGCGGCGATCGTCATCGAGCGGCTGCCGCTCGGCACGGCCGTGCGCCGTTCGTGGCGGCTCGTGCGCGGCGGGTTCTGGCGCATCCTGGGCACGCTGCTGCTCGTGGCCGTCATGGTCAACATTGCGGCGAGCGTCGTGACGACGCCGTTCCAGCTCGCGGCGACCTTCGCGGCCCCTCTCGTCAACCCCGCGGGCGAGGTCGAGACCGACCTCACGGTCTTCCTCGCGCTCAACCTCGTCGTCGTCGCGATCACCGCCGTGGTCGGCGCGATCGGCGCGGTGCTCACGACCGCCGCCGCCTCGCTGCTCTACATCGACCGGCGCATGCGCACCGAGGGGCTCGACCTCGAGCTGCAGCGCCACGTCGAGCTGCGGGCGACGGGCGCCGCCGGCACCGACCCGTATCGCGCGGCGCCCCACCCGACCGCGCCGTGACGACCGGCGCGCCCGTCGAGCCCGATGCTCCGGATGCCCGCGAGCTGCTGCTCGACGAGCTCAGCGACCCGGCCTACGCCGAGAGCCAGCCCACCTGGTTCGACCTCGTCGCGCAATCGGTGATCGACTGGTTCTCATCGCTGCGGCTCGCCGAGGGCGAGGGGCCCCCGGCGCTCGCGCTCGTGATCGGCGGCATCGTGCTCGCGGCCGCGATCGCCGCCGCGCTCATCGTCTACGGACTGCCCCGCTGGCGCAACCGCAGCCGACTGGCGGGCGAGCTGCTCGGCGAGCGCGACCGGCGCACGGCGCGGCAGCTGCGGCGCGATGCCGAGCGCGCGGCCGCGGCGGGCGACTGGTCGCGCGCGATCGCCGAGCGGTACCGCGCCATCGCGCGCGCGCTCGACGAGCGCACGATCGTGTCGGCGCTGCCCGGCATGACGGCCCACGGCTTCGCGCGCGCGGCCGCCCGGCAGTTCCCCGAGCTCGGCGGCCGGCTCGAGGCCGCGGCCGACCGCTTCGACGGGGTGCGCTACCTCGACCGCCCCGGCACAGACGACGACTACGCGCTCGTGCGCGCGCTCGATGAGACCATCGACGCCCTGCCCTCGCCCCTGCCCGCGGTGGCCGAGCTGAGCGGCGCCCGATGAGCGCCCGTCGCGGGAGCGCACCGTGAGCGCGCCCGCCGACCTCAACGCCGAGCTCTCGGCGGTCATCACGACGCCGACCGTGCGGCGCGCGGTGCGGCGCTCGCTCTACTGGGCCGTCGCGATCGCGGGGCTGCTCGTGCTCGGGGCCATCACGATCGCGCTCAACGGCGCGACGCGCGAGGCTGAGCGCTGGGGCGCCGAGGAGTCGGCACCCGCGGGCTCGCGCGCCGTCGTCGAGGTGCTGCGCGACGCGGGCATCGAGGTCGTCGTCGTGGGACGGCTCGACGACGCGCTCACCGCGGCCGAGACGTCCGGCACGACCCTGTTCGTGGGCGACACCCGCGCGATCCTCGACGCCGAGCGGTGGCCGCGCCTGCTCGGGGTCGCCGACCACCTGGTGATCGCCGAGCCCTCGCAGCCGGCGCTCGACGCCCTGCGCATCGACGCCCTCACCGCTGCGCCGCTCACCGAGGGCCGCGACGCCATCGAGCTCGAGGCGGGATGCTCGGTGCCGGCCGCGCAGCGGGCCGAGAGCATCCGGGCCACCGGCATCGGCTACAGCACGCTCGACGGCGAGGCCTGCTTCGACGCGGGCGAGACGGGCGCGGGCCTCGTGCGGCTCGACGTCGACGGCAGGCAGGTGAGCGTGCTCGGCGCGGGCAGCGTGCTGCAGAACGGCGAGATCACGCGGGCCGGCAATGCCGCGCTCGCGCTCGGGCTGCTCGGCGAGCATCCGACCCTCGTCTGGTACCAGCCGACGCCGGCCGATCTGACCGCGCCGACCGCGGCCGAGCTCACGCCCGACTGGGTCAACCCGGTGGCCTGGCTCGCCGTGCTCGCCGGGCTCGCCGCGGCGTTCTGGCGGGGGCGGCGCTTCGGGCCCGTCGTCATCGAGAACCTGCCCGTCGTCGTCAAGACGACCGAGACCATGGAGGGCCGCGCGCGGCTGTACGCCCGCGAGGGCTCACGGCTGCGGGCCCTCGACGCGCTGCGCGTCGGCACGCTGCGGCGCATCGCCGACGGGCTCGCCCTCGGGCGCGGCGCCGGGGTCGACGACATCGTCTCCGCCGTCGCGGGGATCACGGGCCGCGACCCGGCCGCGCTGCGCACGCTGCTCATCGATCTCGAGCCCGCGAACGACCGCGAGCTCGTCGAGCTGAGCGACCGGCTGCTCGAGCTCGAGGCGCACATCGCGCGCCGCGTCGGCCTCGACGACCTGGCCCCCACCGCACCACCGCCCGCTCCGACCGGAAGAATGGACGCATGACCAGCACAGATCCGCTGACCAGCACCGACCTCCGCGCCGCCTTCGGGCGCGTGCGCACCGAGGTCGGCAAGGCCGTCGTCGGCCAGGATGCCGCCGTGAGCGGCCTCATCGTCGCCCTGCTGACGGGCGGCCACGTGCTGCTCGAGGGCGTGCCCGGCGTCGCCAAGACGCTGCTCGTGCGCTCGCTGAGCGCCGCGCTCGACCTGCGCACGACGCGCGTGCAGTTCACGCCCGACCTCATGCCGGGCGACGTGACGGGCTCGGTCGTGTACGACGCGAAGGCGGGCGACTTCGAGTTCCGCCGCGGGCCGGTGTTCACGAACATCCTGCTCGCCGACGAGATCAACCGCACGCCCCCGAAGACGCAGTCGGCGTTGCTCGAGGCGATGGAGGAGCGCCAGGTCACGATCGACGGCGAGACCCACCCCCTGCCGCACCCGTTCATGGTCGCGGCGACCCAGAACCCCGTGGAGTACGAGGGCACGTACACGCTGCCCGAGGCGCAGCTCGACCGCTTCCTGCTCAAGCTCGTGCTCGACCTGCCGGCGCGCGACGCCGAGGTCGAGGTCATGCAGCGGCACGCCGACGGCTTCAATCCGCGCGACCTCGCCGCCGCCGGCGTCACCGCCGTCGTGGCGGCCGAGCAGATCACGGCCGCGCGCGCCGCTGTCGGGCAGGTGCGCGCCTCGGCCGAGCTGCTGGGCTACCTCGTCGACCTCGCGCGCGCGACGCGGCAGAGCCCCTCGGTGAAGCTCGGCGTGAGCCCGCGCGGCACGACCGCGCTGCTCGCCGCGGCCAAGGCCTGGGCCTGGCTGCAGGGCGCCGAGGCGATCACGCCCGACCACGTGCAGGCGATGCTGCTGCCCGTCTGGCGCCACCGCATCGCGCTGCGGCCCGAGGCCGAGCTCGAGGGCGTCTCGGCCGACACCATCCTGCGTGCGATCGTCAGCCAGGTGCAGGTGCCGCTGTAGCGATGGCGGTCACCGGCTGGTTCGTGCTGCTCGTCGCCCTCGGCGTCGTGCCCGTCGTCGCGCTCGCGCCCGTCGCGAGCCCGGCGCTCGTGCTCGTCGGCTGGCTCGTGCTGTGCACGGGGCTCGCGGGCCTCGACCTGGCGCTTGCGGCATCGCCGCGCGCACTGCGCCTGCAGCGGCAGACGGATGCCCGGGTGCGGCTGACCGAGACGGCCACCGCGACGCTCTTCGTCACCAACCCCTCGCGGCGCCCGCTGCGCGGCGCCATCCGCGACGCGTGGGAGCCCTCGGCGGGAGCCGCGCCCTCGCGCCAGCCCTTGCTCGTGCCGCCCGGCGAGCGTCGTGCCATCGTCACGCGGCTCACGCCGTGGCGCCGGGGCGAGCGCCGCACGGCGCTCGTGACGGTGCGGTCGCGCGGGCCGTTGCGGCTCGCCGAGCGTCAGGTGAGCATCCGGCTGCCCGGAACGATCACGGTGCTGCCCGAGTTCGCCGCCCGCAAGCACCTGCCCTCGCGGCTCGCACGGCTGCGCGAGCTCGACGGCCGCACGAGCGTCATGGTGCGCGGCCAGGGCACCGAGTTCGACAGCCTGCGCGAGTACGTGCGCGGCGACGACGTGCGCTCGATCGACTGGCGCGCGACCGCGAGGCGCTCGGGCGGACCCGGCCCCGACGGCCGGCCCGGCCAGACGCTCATGGTGCGCACGTGGCGGCCCGAGCGCGACCGGCATGTCGTGGTCGTCGTCGACTCGGGGCGCACGGCCGCCGCGCGCATCGCCGACGAGACGCGCCTCGACACGGCCTTCGAATCGACCCTGCTGCTCTCGGCCCTCGCCGATCGCGCGGGCGACCGCGTCGACGTCGCCGTGTTCGACCGCCGGGTGCGCGGTCGCGTGCAGGGCGCACGCGGGGCCGACCTGCTCGCGAAGCTCGTCGAGACCATGGCGCCCATCGATCCCGAGCTCATCGAGACCGACTACACGGCCGTGCCGGGCCTCGTGCGCTCGATGACGACGCAGCGCTCGCTCGTGGTCCTCTGCGTGCCGCTCGAATCGCCCGGAGCCACGCGCTCGCTGCTCGCGATGCTGCCGCAGCTCACGACACGGCACCTCGTGCTCGTCGCGGCCGTCACCGACCCGGCGCTGCTCGAGGCTGCGGGCGAGCGCGACGACCGCGCCGCGGTCTACCGCGCGGCCGCCGCCGAGCGCGCCCTGCTCGACGCCGAGCGCGTCGCCGCCGCCGTGCGCCGGCTCGGAGGCGACGTCGTCAGCGCGGCTCCGCTCGACCTGCCGCCCGCCGTCGCCGACCGGTACCTCGCGTACAAGGCGGCCGGGCGGCTGTAGGCCCGCGGGTCAGTCGCCGACGACGACGCGCGCGCCGCGGCTGAACGGGTCGAGGTCGCCCGTCTCGCCGTCGCGGAAGGCCCGGCCCCCGAGCATCCACTGGTACAGCAGGAAGGCGACGAGCGCGACCGTACCGATGCCGATGCGGATGGCGTCGGGCCACTCCTGCCGCGTCACGTAGCCCTCGATGATGCCGCTCACGAGCAGCGCAGCGACGAGACCGCCGATGATCGAGAACAGCGCGCGGCCGTCCTCGGCGAGCGCCTGGAGGCGCGTGCGCGGGCCCGGCGCGACCCAGGCCCAGAAGATCATGAGGCCGCCCGCAGCGGCGACGAAGATCGCGTAGATCTCGAGCTGGCCGTGGGGCAGGATGCTCAGGAAGAACACGTCGAGCCGCCCGAACTCGGCCATGATGCCCGCGCTGATGCCGATGCCCTGCGCGTTCTGCAGCACCACGAACGGCACGTAGATGCCCGTGATGCCGAAGGCGACCGACTGCGCGGCGATCCACGCGTTGTTGCTGAACACCTGCAGGCCGAAGACGGCCTCGCTCGAGGCGCTGTAGTAGCCGACGAAGTCCTCCTCGGCGTAGCGCCGCAGGTCGTCGTACGGCCCCAGCGCTGCGAGCACGCCCGGCGTCGTGGCGACCCAGACCGCGTAGAGGCTCGCGACGATCACGAACACCGCGGCGACGACGAGCGTCAGGTACCGGATGCGGTACAGCGCCGCCGGCACCTCGCGCGTCGCGAAGCGGGCGAGCTGGGCGAGCGGCTCGGCCGTCGCGCCCGTGAAGCGCAGCCGGGCGCGCGACAGCAGCACGCTCAGCGCGGCCGCCTGCGGCACCTGGCCGGCGCTCGTCGTGATGGCCGAGAGCTGCGTGGCGCCGGCCTGGTAGTGCTCGATGAGCTCGTCGGCGTCGCGGCCCGCGAACCGGCGACGGCGCGAGAGGTCGCGCAGCCGGTCCCATTCGGCGGCGTGGGCTGTTGAGTAGGCGTCGAGATCCATCTGTTGAGATGATCGCATGGTGAGCCCAGGAGTTGTCGCATGAGTTCGACCGACCCGTCGTTCGACGAGCAGCGCGAGCTGCTGACGGGCGAGGCCGTGGCCCTCGAGCTGCGCGCGACGAGCGTCGTGCTGCGCATGGCGGGCGGCATCATCGACTACCTTGTCTACAGCATCGCCACGGGGCTGCTCGTGTGGCTCTCGCTCTCAGCCGCCGCCGCCGTCGGGGTGCCCGACGAGCTCACGACGGCCATCACGATCGGCTGCATCGTGCTGGGCCTCGTGCTGCTGCCCGCGGGCGTCGAGACGGTCGCGCAGGGCAAGTCGCTCGGGCGGCTCGCGCTCGGCGACCGTATCGTGCGCGACGACGGCGGCGCGATCGACTTCCGGCACGCGGTCATCCGCGCCTTCGTGGGCGTGTTCGAGATCGTCTTCACCTTCGGCGGGCTCGCGGTCGTCGTGGCGATGCTCAACACCCGCGCCAAGCGGCTGGGCGATCTGCTCGCGGGCACCTACAGCCAGTACGAGCGGGTGGGCGCGGTGAGCGCGCCCGTCTACGGGGTTCCCGTGGAGCTGACGGAATGGGCATCCACCGCCGACGTCGCCCGCCTGCCCGACCCGCTCGCGCGCCGCATCGCGCAGTTCCTGCGGCAGGCCGCCGGGCACCTGCCCGCGACGCGGGAGCGCATCGCGCGCGACCTTGCGACCGAGGCGGCGCTGTTCGTGTCGCCCGTGCCGGGCGGCGACCCCGAACTCTTCCTCGCCGCCGTCGCGGCGCTGCGCCGGGGCCGCGAGGCGACCGCGCTGCAGCTCGAGCGCGCGCGGCTCGACGAGCTGCAGCCCACGCTTGCCGCGCTGCCGCACGGGTTCCCCGACCGGGGCTGAGCCCCGGCTTCAGGCTCGCGTGAGAGCAGCGTCGGTCGCGAAGAGGTAGTTGCGCGTGCCGAGAGAGACGGCCTCGGCGCGCTGCCAGGCACCGCCGCGCCAGGTGTACATGCCGTAGTCGGGCCAGCGCCGCGCGATCTCGGCGACGACACCGGCGGCGTCATTGCCGTAGCGCGCGAGGTGGCGATCTTCGATCTCGAGCAGCAGGCTCGGGAGATCGCGACTGATCGTGCGCGCCGCGCCCTCGAGCACCTGGGGTTCGAATCCCTCGACGTCGGCCTTGATGAAGCTCACCCGACCAATGCGAGACTCATCGGCCCAGTCGTCGATCGCGGTGATCGGTGTCGACCAGTGGCGCACCCGCTCGCCCTGCTTCTGCGGCGCCGCGCCCTCGGTGAGGTGGGCGCGGCCGTAGATCGGCAACCCGACCACGATCGGCAGGCGCATCGTCAGGGTGCCGCGCTCGCGCCCCGCCGCCCCCTCGTGCACGGTGATCTGCGGCGCCGAGAGCAGTCGGCGCCACCCTCGCAGGGTGCGTTGCTGACGAGGGTGGGGCTCGAAGGCGTCCACCGTGCCCGTCGCACCGACGAGACGCGCGAGTGTGACCGCGTACATCCCGTGCGCGGCCCCGATGTCGACCACCGCGTCGCCGGGCTTCACCAACCGGCGCAGACCCTGCAGTTCTGGCTCGGCCCAGTTCAGGCGACCGGCCAGCATCATGATCCGGTACCCCAGGCGAAGGAGCGCCGAGGTGCCGTCGGGCACAGAACTCATGAACGGCGTGGCGACTAGTAGCGGTAGTGGTCGACCTTGAAGGGCCCCGCGGGGTCGACGCCGATGTACTGCGCCTGCCGCGGGGTGAGCTCGGTGAGCTTCACGCCCAGGGCGTCGAGGTGCAGTCGGGCGACCTTCTCGTCGAGCAGCTTCGGCAGCACGTACACGCCGAGCGGGTACTCCGCGATCTTCGTGTGCAGCTCGAGCTGGGCGAGCACCTGGTTCGTGAACGAGGCGCTCATGACGAAGCTCGGGTGGCCCGTGGCGTTGCCGAGGTTCATGAGGCGGCCCTCGCTGAGCACGAGGATGCTGCGGCCGGTCGGCAGGCGCCACTCGTGCACCTGCGGCTTGATCTCGATCCGCTCCGCGCCGGGCAGCGACTCGAGGCCGGCCATGTCGACCTCGTTGTCGAAGTGGCCGACGTTGGCGACGATCGCGAGGTGCTTGAGCGCCTGCAGCTGCTCGACGGTGACGACGTTCTCGTTGCCGGTCGCCGTGACAAGGATGTCGATGTCGCCGATGACGTCGTCGAGCCGCGCCACCTGGTAGCCGTCCATGGCCGCCTGCAGCGCGTTGATCGGGTCGATCTCGCTGACGATGACGCGAGCGCCCTGCCCGCGCAGCGCATCGGCCGAGCCCTTGCCCACGTCGCCGTAGCCGCACACGAAGACGGTCTTGCCGCCCATGAGCACGTCGGTCGCGCGGTTGAGGCCGTCGGGCAGCGAATGGCGGATGCCGTACTTGTTGTCGAACTTCGACTTGGTGACCGAGTCGTTGACGTTGATGGCCGGGAAGAGCAGCTTTCCGTCGCGGTGCAGCTCGTACAGGCGGTGCACGCCCGTCGTCGTCTCCTCCGTCACGCCCAGGATGCCCTGGCCCATGCGGGTCCAGCGCTGCGGGTCGCTCTGCAGCGAGTCGCGCAGCGCCTCGAGCACGACGCGCCACTCGTGGCTGTCGCCCTCCGCCCGCGGTCTGCACGGTCATGTGAAGCGAGCCGGCGATGCGCGCACCCTTGAGGGGCTGGTGCGGCCCGAACTCCTCGCGCAGGCTCATGAGGCCCGGCATCTCGTGCTCGGCGAGGCGGATCTGGTGGCGGCCGGCCTTCGCGAGGCCGAGGTCGGCGACCTTGTAGGCGACCCCGTTGCGGGTGTCGACGGTGAGGGCGGCCGGGCGCGCGGGCGAGTGGATGCTCATGCCCGCCATTCTCGCAGGATCGGGGCTGGGGTTCTGCCGGGTGTTCGGGGGTGTCACGCGCCGCGGGCGTCGGAGGTGCGCAGCGGCTCGAGCGCGGCGAGGATGAGCTCGAGGCCGAAGGCGAACTCCTCTCCCGGGTCGTAGCCGGCCTGCGCGAGCCCCACAGCCGACTCGTGGAGGTAGGGGAACTCGTCGGCAGGCAGTTGCGGCAGGTAGACGCTGTCGGTCATCTCGGCGAGCTCGTCGGCGGTGCGGAACGGCAGGCTCGCCTCCTGCAGCGCGTAGCCGTAGACGTAGCTGTTGAGCAGCCAGTTGGCGTGCGTCGCCATGACGATCGAGAAGCCCGCCTTCCGCAGGCAGGCCGTGAAGGCCTCGCGATGGCGCACGTTCGCGGGCCCCGGCGTCGTGCGCGACTCCATCAGGCTGATCGCCCAGGGGTGGCGGGCGAGCACCTGCCGGGCCGACATCGCCTGCCGCCGCATCGCCGACCTCCAGTCGGTGTCGTCCGACAGCAGCTCGATCTCATCGAAGACCACGTCGACCATCGCATCGAGCAGCTCGTCTCTGCTCGCGACGTAGTGGTACAGCGACATCGCCCCGGCGCCGAGCTCGGTCGCCAGCCGGCGCATGCTGAGCCCGTGCACGCCCTCGCGATCGGCGAGCCGCACTGCTTCGGCCACCACGCGCGCCTTGCTGAGCCCGCCGTCGGTTGCGGCCGGGCGCTGTTCGCTCGCAGACACAGAACTCCTTCGTGGGTGACCGACTTGACAATCGTACGGCGTACGGTTCATAGTACAGTGTACGACGTACAGTGTACGAACCACTTCAGCAGAAAGCAGAACGATGACCACCCAGACGACCGCCCAGTCGACCACCTCGACGCCCCTCGACCCCGCGCCCATGTCGGTGCGGGGCAAGCTCGCCGCCGCGTGGGGCAGCCTGATCTTCCTCATCCTCTACATCGACTACTTCCACCTGTACCAGCCGGGCGAGATCGACTCGATCCGCAACGGCGTCATCTTCGAGTTCGAGATCAGCGGCGCCCTCATGAGCGTCTTCTTCGTGATCATCGCGCTGCCGGGCCTCATGGTGCTGCTCTCGGCGACGCTGCCCGCACGGGCGAACCGCATCACGAACCTGGTCTTCACGTCGATCTACATCCCGCTCATCATCTTCAACATCGCCGGCACGACGGCCGACTACGTCTTCTACTACGTGCTCACCATCGGGGTCGAGCTGGCGATCATGGCCTACATCCTCCGCACCGCCGCCACCTGGCCCCGCACGGCCGCGGTCACGAAGTAGCGCCCGCATGGTCTCGACCTCCGCTCCGATGCGGCCGGCACCCGCACGGGCTCGCCCGCGCAGCGGATGGCCGGCGGTGACCGGTCTGCTGCTGCTCAGCGCCCTCCCCATCCTGGGAGGCGTGCTGCGACTGGAAGAGCTGGGTACCGACCCGGCCAGCGCACCGTCGTCACCCGCGCTCACGGTGGCGATCGTGGCGCACATCGTGGGGATGAGCGTGTACTGCCTGCTGGGCGCGTTCCAGTTCTCGCCTGCGCTGCGGGGTCGCCGCGCGTGGCACCGCCGCGCAGGTCGCGTGCTGATCCCGGCCGGCATGATCGGGGCGCTCGGGAGCATCGTGCTGGCGGTCTTCTTCTACGGCCCAGCCGAGGAGTTCGCGCTGGCCATCGTGCGCATCGTCTTCGCCGTACCGATGCTCGGGTTCCTCATGCTGGCCACGCGCGCGATCGCGCGGCGCCGCTTCGACGCACACGGAGCGTGGATGACGCGCGCCTACGCGATCGCGATCACCGGCGGAACCCAGGCGCTCGTGCTCATCGTGTGGTCGCTGTTCGGCGGCGAGACCTCGATCGTGAGTGAGACCTGGCTCGTCGGCGTGGGCTTCGTGATCAACAGCCTCGTGGCGGAGGGGATCATCCGGCGCCGGCTCAGGCGCGGATGAGCCCCAGCACCTCGTCGCGGATCGCGGCCATCGTCTCGGCGGTGGCCGCTTCCGCGTTCAGGCGCAGCAGCGGCTCGGTGTTCGAGGGCCGCACGTTGAACCACCAGAAGCCGTCCGGTGCGCCACCCGAGATCGTGAGGCCGTCGAGCTCGTCGAGCTCGCCGCGGCCCTGGAAGGCCTCGACGATGCGCGTGTAGGCGGCCGGCACATCGTCGACGGTCGAGTTGATCTCGCCGCTCGCGGTGTAGGGCGTGAACTCGGCGGCGAGCGCCGACATCGGCCCGTCGTACTGCCCGAACTGCGCGATGAGGTGCATGGCCGCGAGCATGCCGTTGTCGGCACCCCAGAAGTCGCGGAAGTAGTAATGCGCCGAGTGCTCGCCGCCGAAGATGGCGCCCGTCTCGTGCATGACGTCCTTGATGAGCGAGTGGCCCACCTTCGTGCGCACGGGGATGGCGCCCGCCGCCGTGATCGTCTCGGGCACGACGCGCGAGGTGATGAGGTTGTGGATGACGCGGATGTCGCCGGTCTCGCCGGCGGCGCGCACGCGCGTGATCTCGCGCAGCGCCACGATCGCGGCGACCGCGCTCGGCGTGACGGGCTGCCCGAGCTCGTCGACGACGAAGCAGCGGTCGGCATCGCCGTCGAAGGCGAGGCCGAGGTCGGCCCCGTGCTCGACGACGGCCTTCTGCAGATCGACGAGGTTCGCGGGCTCGAGCGGGTTCGCCTCGTGGTTGGGGAAGGTGCCGTCGAGCTCGAAGTAGAGCGGGATGATCTCGAGCGGCAGGGCGGGCAGGCCCGCGGCCGTGCCGAGCACGGCGGGCACCGTGAGCCCGCCCATGCCGTTGCCGGCATCCACGACCACGCGCAGGGGGCGCACGGTCGACAGGTCGACGAGCTCGCGCAGGTAGGAGGCGTAGCCGGGCAGCACGTCGCGCTGCGCGAGCGTGCCGGGAGCATCCACTGACGGGATGCCCGTGGCGAGGTAGGCCTGCGCGCGGTCGCGGATGCTGCCGAGCCCCGTCGCGAGGCTGATGCCCTGCGCCCCGGCGCGGCAGAACTTGATGCCGTTGTAGGTGGCGGGATTGTGGCTCGCGGTGAACATGGCCGCCGCGACCCCGAGGTGGCCGCTCGCGAAGTAGGTCTCGTCGGTCGAGCACAGGCCGAGCATGGTGACGGATGCGCCTCGCGCCTGCGCCCCGCGGGCGAACGCGGCGGCGAACCCGGGCGAGCTGTCGCGCATGTCGTGCCCGACGACGAGCTCGAGCGGCGCCTCGCCGCCCTCGCCGCGGATCTCGTCGGCGAAGCCGGCGCCGAGCGCCTCGACCACCGCGTCGGTGAGCTGCGTGCCGACGAGGCCGCGAACGTCGTAGGCCTTGATGAATGACGAGAGATCGGGTGCGGTGGTCACGCCTCTACCGTACCGGGCGCTCAGCCCACCTCGCCGAGGGCGCTGTAGCGCACGATCTGCCAGCCGTTGGGCGCCGAGAGCCGCTCGGAGTGCCGCGCGCACAGGTCGTAGCTGTGCGGCTCGGGTCGGGCGCTCAGGGGGCCGAGCACGGCCATCGAGTCGGCGTAGACGTAGGTGAGCGTGCGTGCGGCCTCGTTGCCGCAGGCCACCTTGCTGCACGGTCGGGCGCTCATCGTTCCCCCAGCATACGGCGGGGCACCGGCGCTCCGGCGATAGGCTGAGCGCGTGGCACGAGGGGGCGGACGACAGCCGAGCGCGCGAGCCCGCGCCCGCCACGGCCGCACGGGCCGCTCGCCCGTGACGGGCCCGCACCTCCCGCTCGCCCACACGCGGCGCGACCTGTTCGAGACGACTGTGCAGTCGACGGCCGACTACCTCGTCGACCTGTGGCCCGACGAGCTCGCGACCCTGCGCATCGATGTCATGCCGATGCCCGATCAGCCGCCGGGCGTGCGCGGCGTCGCCCGCTGGCGCGTCGTCGCCGATCAGAGCCTCGTGGTGCTCTACCGCATTCCCATCGAGCGCATGAGCCGACTGCACCGCGACGACGACTGGCACCGGCGCCTCATGGTCGAGAGCTGCGTCTTCCGCGCGGTCGGCGAGCTCATCGGCAAGGATCCGTGGGATCTCGCTCCCGACCGCTTCCGCCACTGGTGAGCGGCGCCGCCGACTAGTACGGCAGCACGGTGAGCGCGCCGACAGCGCTCGGCGGCGGCAGCGCGCGCGAGCCCGCGAGCAGCCCGTCGCCGCGATAGGTCGCGCTCACGTGCACGACACCGGTCGCGCTGATGCGCACGCCCGCGTCGGCCGCCGAAGGCACGACGGCCATCCCTCCCGGCGGCACCGTCACGGGCAGCCCGTCGATCGTGACCTCGGCACCCTCCGCGGGGGCGAGCAGGTGCAGCAGCGCCGACTGGCCCGGCCCGAGCGGCGCGACACCCACGAGCACCTCGGCACCGACGGGCAGGGCGGGGCTCGGGGTGAACCATTCGACGTCGGCCGCATCGCCCGTGCCCGCGGTGCTCGTGCGCCCCGCGACGACGATGGGCTCGGTCGACTCGATGACGACGCCGTACTCGCCGTCGGCGAGCTCGGTGACCGGCAGGTCGAGCACGACCCCGGGCTCGAGGGCGGCCTCGGTGACGAGACCGACCCCGCCGGCCGCGGGCACAAGCGTGACGGTCACGAGCGCCCCCTCGTCGCCGGGCGCGAGCAGTCGTAGGGCGGGCGACCCATCGGTGCCGCCGTCGATCGTCGAGCGCTCGCGCACGAGCTCGCCCGCGGTGACGGGCAGTGCGGGGATGACATGCCGCAGGGCCGGCTCGGCTATCGGTGTGACGATGCTGATGCCGCTGGGCGTCAGCCCGCGCACGATCGTCGTCTGCAGCGTCGCCGCGACCGAGCCGCCCGTGCTTGTCACGCTCACGACGGGCGAGCCCTCGTCGACCGCGAGGCCCGCGAGCGGCACGATGCGCTGGGTGCCCGCGGCGACGATGAGACCCGAGGTTCCGGGCGCCTCGATCGGCCCGGCGTCGCCCCAGAGACTCAGGTCGACGGCGGCGTCGACGTCGTCGGCGTTGCTGAGCACGATCCAGGTGGTGCGGCCGACCGTCGTCGCGCCGCCCACGAGCCAGGCCGTGCGCCCCGGCGTGAGGCACTCGGCGGCCGCGAGCCCCGCGACATCGGCGGTCTCGGGCTGCACGCTCTCGGCCGCCGCGAGCACCTCGCCGGGCGCCTCGCGCGGCAGGGTCACGACCGCGGCCCCGCCGCCGACCGCATCGCTCGCGGCGAGGGCGCCTTCGACGAGCCCCGCCCCCGCGCTCAGCCGGCGCTCCGCCGCGACCACGGCCACTTGCGGATCGTCGCCGCGCGTGAGCCCGAGGGCGCCGCCCGCGCAGACGAGCGACTGGTCTGAGCGATCGGGCGTCACGGCGAGCGCCGGCACCGTCGGTGCCGAGCTCGGGCCGGGCACGAGCAGCACACCCGCGGCGAGCGCGGTGGCCGCGGCCGCCGCGATGAGGGCGAGGGATGCGCGGCCGCTCGCGAGCAGCATCGACCGCCCGCGGCGCGCGGTGCTCGGGGCGGCGGGCGCGGTGGTCTCAGTCATCGTCGTCACCCGCCTCGAAGGTCGCCGCGGGGCCCTCGTCGGGCCGGGCATCCGATCGCGCACGCCGGGGGCGCAGGCTCGTCGGCAGGGCGAGCAGCAGTGTGAGGGCCAGGATGCCCAGCTGCACCCCGAGCACGACCGGCGTGCTCACCGGTGGTCGGTCGGGCATCGCGGTGCTCTCGGCGTCGTCGGCGACGACACGCCACAGCCGCCCCGCATCGGCCGCGCCGATGGGGGTCAGCACGGCATTGCCGTCGAGAGCCGCGGTCATGCCCTCGCTCGTCGAGGCGGGCACCCCGGGGGCGGCCTCCTCGAGCAGCACGAAGCGCACGTCGAGATCGGCGAGCGCGCTCGCGAGATCGCGGCCGCTCGGCGCGGCGAGGTTGCCGACAAGCTCGGCGAGCGCCTCCTGCTCGGGGGCGAGGGCCTCGCCCTGCAGGGCGCGCGTCGCGACGATCGTGCGCTGGCCGATGAGCGTCGCCCCGGCCCCGCGGTCGACGCGCGCGGCGACCCCGGCCTCGACGGGGGTCAGCACGATCGTTCCGACGCCGGGGTCGCGCAGGGCTTCGGCGGCGATGATGGCGGGCAGGGTGCGCGGCTCGCCCGCGGCGACCGGCGACGTGCCGGCGAGCGACGCCGAGAGGGCGGGAACGGCGGCGGCGCTCGCGGCGAGCACCGTCAGGAGGCCCAGGGCGGTCGCGAGCACGACGGGGCCCCGGCGCTCGGAGCCCACGAGCGCCGCACCGCGCGCGGGTGCCGCAGCGGCCCGGATGCCGTCGAGCCCGACCGCGGCGGCGAGCGCGAGGCCGAGGCCCGCGAGGCTCAGGGCCGGCCCCGTGTCGAGCGGCACGGCCCCGCCGCCCGCGACGACGACGGCGATGCCGGCGACCGCCCAGGCGGTGATGAGGCCGAGCGCCCCGAGCACGAGCGGCACGACCCCGCGGCGGCCATCGGGCAGCGCGAGGCCCGCGAGCGCGAGCAGCACGAGCGGAGCGAGGAGGGCGCCGAGCGCGATGACGATCGCGAGGGGCGCCACGGCGGGCAGCAGCTCGCCGAGCGGAGCGAGCACGAGCGTCAGGTCGGGCCAGCCCAGCAGCAGCCCCGAGGGCGACACGGGCCCGGGTGCGACGGGAACACCGGGGTCGGCGAGGAGTCCGAGCGGCGTGCCCCGGCGCAGCTGGTCGTAGACGAGCGGCGCGAGCAGGGCGGCGGTGGGCACGGGGAGCGTCAGGAGCCGGCCGAGGCGGCGGGGGTTGGCGAGCATCCACACCAGCCAGGCGACGACGAGCGCGGGCAGCAGGCTCGGCGAGCTCGCCACGACCACGGCGGCGCTGAGGCCCGCGACGGCCGTGCCGCTCCACGAGCGCGGCGCCCGCGCGGCGCTCGCGACGAGCACGGGCAGGGCGAGGTGGGCGATGACGGCGGCCGGGCGGCCCTCGGCGAGGGCGACGAGCAGCGGCGGCGAGAAGGCCCACAGCAGGGCCGCGACGGCCGCGGGGCCGGGCCGGCGCACGATCGACGCGGCGGCCCACCAGGCGCCGAGAGCGGCGAGGGGCAGGGCGGCGATCCACAGCACGACGATGGCGAGCGAGGGCTGCCACGGCGTCAGCACCCCGAGCAGGGCGAGCACGAACGCGAAGGGGTCGGCCGCGCCCTCCGCCGTGCGCTCGAGGCCGGCGAGCATCGCGGGCGCGTCGGGGGCGAGCGGGGCGAGCGCGCCGCCGAGCAGCGCGGGGGCGCCGATGAGCGGCAGGTGCGCGACGAGCCCGATGATCGCGGCGAGCGCGACGACCGCGGCCCCGCCGGGCAGGAAGTCGGGGCGCGGCGGGCGGTCGTCCTCCTGCGCGCTCAGCAGCGCGTCGCGCTCGATCGCCCGGCGGCGGCGCACCTCGTCGGGCGGCATGCGCAGCGGCGCGATCGCTCCCCACCCGAGCGAGCGGCCGCGGCCGAGGCGACGACGGGCGCTCGGCACGGCGGTGCCCGAGAACGCGACCGCGAGCGCGGCCGTGAACTCGGCGCCCACGAGCGTGGGGCGCTTGCGCAGCAGGTGACCGAGGGCGCGCGCGACCGCGAGGGGCAGCAGGCTCAGCCAGTGCAGGGGCACGACGGCCGCGGGGGCGTAGACCAGGCGGCGGTGCAGCTGCGCCGTGCGCCGCAGCCGCGCGAGCGAGCGCGGGGACACCGGCCGGCCCGAGCCCGGGCGCGACGCCGCGGCCGTGCCCTCGTGCACGAAGACGCGCGCCTGCGGCACGCCAATGACCCGATGACCGGCGAGGCGGATGCGCACGCACAAGTCGAGCGCCGCGTCGACGCCGGCCAGTGCCGGGTCGAAGCCCTCGACAGCGTTGTAGACACTGCGCCGCACGAGCATCGCGGCCTCGCCCACGGCGAGCACGTCGCTCAAGCGGTCGTGCTGGGCCTGGTCGAGCTCGCGCTCGGCGATCGCGATCGCAGCCCCCCAGCGCGTGATCGTCTCGCCGTACCCCGCGATGACGGTCGGATGCGCGGCCTCGAGCTGCTTGGGCCCCGCGACGGCGACCGAGGGCGCGATCTCGACGGCGGCGAGCAGGCGCTCGAGCGCGCGCGGGTCGGGCACGGTGTCGTGGCGCAGCAGCCAGAGCCACTCCTCGACCCCGCCGTAGGGCGAGCTCGCGACCGGCTCGGCGACCGGCAGGGCGCCGAGCCCGCGGTGCACGAGCTCGCCGAATCCGAGCCCCGACGATGCGGTGACGAACTGGGTGGGGTTGGCGGCCGCGAGCTGGGCCGTCACGGCGTCGGCGCCGGCGGCGTCGACGACCACGAGCAGGTCGGGGCGGCGGCTCTGCTGGGCGAGGGCATCCAGCGTCTGCTGCAGCGCCTCGCCGCCCCGGCGGGCGACGACGATCGCGATGACTCGGGGCTGCACCCTGACGACTCTAGGCGGAGGCGGTCGAGCGGCCGGTCACGCGCGGCGGCGCAGCTTGCGGCGCTCGCGCTCGCTCAGGCCGCCCCAGATGCCGAAGCGCTCGTCGTTCTGCAGCGCGTACTCGAGGCACTCGGTCTTGACCTCGCACGTCGTGCAGATCTTCTTCGCGTCGCGCGTCGAGCCGCCCTTCTCGGGGAAGAATGCCTCCGGGTCGGTCTGCGCGCACAGCGCGTCAGCCTGCCAGGCGAGCGCGGAATCGTCGTCATCGACCGACCGCGGGCGGCGAACACCGGGAACGCCGAGGCGGACCGGGTCGACGAACCAATCGCCGGGAACAGTGTTCCGGTACTCGCTCATCAGCCTGACTCCTTCCCCCACACGACCCCCGTTGCGTGGGATGCCCCAATTACACTCGTGTGATTCGCTCGCGTCAAGTCGCGGATAGTAAAAGGTTCGACCGGGTATTCAGAGTTGCGACGCGCCGCAGAACCCGCTATGCGGGCGAGGGATGCTCAGCGCTCGTTGCCCGGCAACCCCCGCCGCTCAGGCCGAGGCCTGCCGCGCACGCCAGGCCGACTCGACCATCTCGGCGAGCGTGTGACGCATCGCCCAGCCGAGGTCGCGCGCCGCGAGCTCGCCGCTCGCGACGATGCGCGGCGGATCGCCGGGGCGGCGGTCGGCCACCTCGGGGGTGAACGCGATGCCGGTGACCTCGGCCACGGCATCCATGATCTGGCGCACCGAGACGCCGTCGCCCGACCCGAGGTTGTAGGCGGGCTCGATGGGCTCGCCCGCCTCGAGCCGGCGCGCGGCCGCGACGTGCGCGAGCGCGAGATCGGCGACGTGGATGTAGTCGCGCACGCACGTGCCGTCGGGCGTCGGGTAGTCGGTGCCGTTGATGCGCGGCGCGCGCCCCTCGACGAGCGCGTCGAACACGAGCGGGAAGAGGTTGTGCGGGCTCGTGTCGCGTAGCGCCGGGTCGCCCGAGCCGACGACGTTGAAGTAGCGCAGGCTCGTGTGGCGCAGGCCCACGGCGACCTCCTGGTCGCGCAGCAGCCACTCGCCGATGAGCTTCGACTCGCCGTAGGGCGAGGTGGGGTTCTTGGGCGTGCCCTCGGTGACGAGATCGACGTCGACGGCACCGAAGACGGCGGCCGACGACGAGAACACGCACTGCTGCACGCCGTGCCGCTGCATCGCCTCGAGCAGCGTGATCATGCCGGTCACGTTCTGCTCGTAGGTGTGCAGCGGCCGCTGCACGCTCACGCCCGCGTACTTGAACCCGGCCACGTGGATGACGCCCGTGACCCCGTGGTCGGTGATCGCCGCATCCACCGCCGTCGCATCGAGAATGGATGCGCTCACGAAGAGCACGCCCTCAGGAACGAAGGCGGCGTGCCCGCTCGAGAGGTCGTCGAGCACGACCGGGGTCATTCCCGCCGCGGTGAGGGCACGCACGACGTGCGCTCCGATGTAGCCGGCGCCGCCGGTGACAAGCCAGGTCATGCGTCCACGCTATCGGGGTGACGGCCCGTCGCGACGACCGCGGCTCCCGAGCCGACCACGCGGAGTGTGGGCTCGTCGGAATATGCCGCCTGCCCATGGTGCAGGTCGAGCACGCCCTCGAGCGTCACGTCCCCCTCCAGGCTCAGAACGATCGCGGGGCCGTGCGTCTCGATCGTCACGCCGTCGGCGGCGGCGCCAGCCTCGATCACCGTGAGGGCGAAGTCGACGACGTCGGGCGTGAACCGCCGCACGCCCGGCTGCACCTCGACAGGGGCGATGCGCGGCTCGGCAACGGGTCGCGCGTCGAGCACGCGCATGAGCTCGGGAACGTCGACGTGCTTGGGGGTCAGGCCGCCGCGCAGCACGTTGTCGCTCGCCGCCATGACCTCGATCGCGAGACCCTGCTGGTACGAGTGGATGTTGCCGGTCGGCAGGTAGAGCGCCTCGCCCGGGCGCAGCACGACCGTGTGCATGAGGGTCGAGAGCGCGATGCCGGGGTCGCCGGGGTAGTGGTCGGCGAGGCGCCGCACGGTCGCCCAGCCCTCGGAGTCGCGGGGGTCGTGCTCGAGGGCGCGGGCGGCG
>NCEJ01000260.1 GCA_002280615.1 Micrococcales bacterium 32-70-13
CTGACGGCCGAGGGCACCGTGCGCTCGTGCCTGTTCGGCGACGACGAGACCGATCTGCGCGGGATGCTGCGCTCGGGCGCCTCCGACCGCGAGCTCGCCGACCGCTGGCGCGCGGCCATGTGGACCAAGCAGTCGGGTCACGGCATGTCGCTCGAGGGGTTCCGCCGGCCCGCCCGCACGATGGGGGCGATCGGTGGCTGAGCTGCGAGTGCGCTACTTCGCTGCGGCCGCCGAGGCCGCCGGGCGGGAGGAGGAGGTGTTCGCCGCGGCGGAGGCCGCATCCCTCTCGACCGTCGGCGCCGTGCGCGCGCGACTGATCGGGCAGTACGGCGAGCCGATGGCGCGCGTGCTCGCCAACGGCTCGTTCCTCGTCGACGGTGTCGTCAGCCGCGACGACGCGACGGCGGTCGACGGCCTCGTCGACGTGCTGCCGCCCTTCGCCGGGGGGTGACCCGGGCCCGGTCGTCGGCTCGCTAGAGCCCGACCCACTCGGTCGTGCCGCCCGCGACGTGCTGCCGCTTCCAGATCGGCACCGTGCGCTTGATGTCGTCGACGAGGCGCCGCGGCGACGCGCAGGCCCGTCTCGGCGGTGATGCGTTCGCACGATGCCCGCAGGAAGGCCTCGGCGTCGGGGTGCGCGAGGTAGTCGAGCCCCGTGACGGCCTGCCCGTGGTCGTGGTCGCGCACGACGCCGCGGAAGGTGACGACGGCGCCGTCGGCGCGACTCGCGACCACCGCCTCGATCGCGGCGGCGTCGAGCGGCGCCTCGGTGATGCGGGCGATCAGGGTCGCTGGCGCCTCACGCGTCATGGTCGCCGCCCGCGAGCTGGTCGAGCAGGTGCGGCAGCAGGTCGTCGAGCACGGCGAGGCCGTCGCGCACCCCGCCGCGCGACCCCGGCAGGGTGACGATCACGGTGCCGTCGGCGATGCCCGCGAGCCCGCGGCTGAGCGCCGCGGTTGGCACGGCGTCGCGACCGCGCGCGCGGATCGCCTCGGCGATGCCCGGCAGCTCGACGTCGAGCACGGCGGCGACGGCCTCGGGGGTGCGGTCGCTCGGGCTCGGCCCCGTGCCGCCCGTCGTGATGACGACGGCGGGCGTGCTCGCGAGCGCGGCC
>NCEJ01000118.1 GCA_002280615.1 Micrococcales bacterium 32-70-13
GCCGACCAGATCAACAAGACGGCGCGCGTGCACGAGCTCATCAACGCGTACCGCGTGCGCGGCCACCTCATGGCCGACGTCGACCCGCTCGAGTACCGCCAGCGCAGCCACCCCGACCTCGACATCTCGAGCCACGGTCTGACCTTCTGGGATCTCGACCGCGAGTTCGTCACCGCCGGCTTCGGCGGGCGCCGCACGATGCTGTTGCGCGAGGTGCTCGGCGTGTTGCGCGACACCTACTGCCGCACCGTCGGCATCGAGTACATGCACATCCAGGAGCCGGAGCAGCGCCGCTGGTTCCAGGAGCGCCTCGAGAAGCCGTACCAGAAGCCCACGCACGACGAGCAGATGCGCATCCTCGGCAAGCTCAACCAGGCCGAGGCCTTCGAGACCTTCCTGCAGACCAAGTACGTCGGCCAGAAGCGCTTCAGCCTCGAGGGCGGCGAGAGCGTCATCCCGCTGCTCGACGAGATCCTCCAGGGCGCCGCCGAGCAGGGCCTCGACGAGGTCGCGATCGGCATGGCCCACCGCGGCCGCCTGAACGTGCTCGCCAACATCGCGGGCAAGACCTACGGGCAGATCTTCCGCGAGTTCGAGGGCACGCAAGACCCCAAGTCGGTGCAGGGCTCGGGCGACGTCAAGTACCACCTGGGCACGGAGGGCGTCTTCACGTCGGCCGCGGGCCAGGAGGTCGGCGTGTACCTCGCCGCCAACCCCTCGCACCTCGAGGCCGTCAACGGCGTGCTCGAGGGCATCGTGCGCGCGAAGCAAGACCGCAAGAACGACGCGGCGTTCAGCACGCTCGCGGTGCTCGTGCACGGCGACGCGGCCATGGCCGGTCAGGGCGTCGTGGTCGAGACGCTGCAGCTGAGCATGCTGCGCGGCTACCGCACGGGCGGCACCATCCACGTCGTGGTCAACAACCAGGTGGGCTTCACGACGCCCCCCGGCGAGGGCCGCACGTCGATCTACTCGACCGACGTCGCCAAGACCATCCAGGCGCCGATCTTCCACGTCAACGGCGACGACCCCGAGGCCGTCGTGCGCGTGGCCGAGCTCGCCTTCGCCTACCGCCAGCAGTTCAAGCGCGACGTCGTCATCGACCTCGTCTGCTACCGCCGCCGCGGGCACAACGAGGGCGACGATCCCTCGATGACCCAGCCGCTCATGTACAACCTCATCGAGGCCAAGCGCTCGGTGCGCACGCTCTACACCGAGGCGCTCGTCGGTCGCGGCGACATCACCGAGGAGGAGTTCGAGGCCGCACACCGCGACTTCCAAGACCGCCTCGAGGTCGCCTTCGCCGAGACGCACGCCGCGCAGACCGGGGCCATCCCGATCGTGACGGGCGGCCCGGCCACCGAGCACGACGACCTGGCCGGCGAGCCCGAGTCGACGGGTGTCGATGTGGCGGTCATCCAGCACATCGGCGACGCGCACGACAACCCGCCCGCGGGCTTCACCGTGCACACGAAGCTGCAGGCGATGCTCAAGAAGCGCGTCGAGATGAGCCGCACCGGCCAGATCGACTGGGGCTTCGGCGAGCTGCTCGCCCTCGGCTCGCTGCTCATGGAGGGCACGCCGGTGCGCATGGCCGGGCAAGACTCTCGTCGCGGCACCTTCGTGCAGCGCCACGCCGTGCTGCACGACCGGGTCAACGGCCAGGAGTGGCTTCCGCTCGCGAACCTCAGCGAGAACCAGGCGAAGTTCTGGATCTACGACTCGCTGCTGAGCGAGTACGCGGCGATGGGCTTCGAGTACGGCTACTCGGTCGAGCGCCCCGACGCGCTCGTGCTGTGGGAGGCCCAGTTCGGCGACTTCGCCAACGGCGCCCAGACGATCATCGACGAGTTCATCTCGTCGGCCGAGCAGAAGTGGAACCAGCGCTCGAGCGTCGTGCTGCTGCTGCCGCACGGCTACGAGGGCCAGGGCCCCGACCACTCGTCGGCGCGCATCGAGCGGTTCCTGCAGCTCGCGGCCGAGGACAACATGACGATCGCGCGGCCCTCGACTCCCGTCTCGTACTTCCACCTGCTGCGCCGCCAGGCCTACGCGCGCCCGCGCCGCCCGCTCATCGTCTTCACGCCGAAGGCGATGCTGCGACTGCGCGGCGCGACGAGCGAGGTCGCCGACTTCACGAGCGGTCGCTTCGAGCCCGTCATCGACGACGCGACGGTGGTGGATGCCGGCGCGGTGCGCCGGGTGCTGCTGCACGCCGGCAAGATCCACTACGACCTCAAGGCCGAGGTGGAGAAGCGCGGCATCACCGACGTCGCCCTCGTCCGGCTCGAGCAGTACCACCCGCTGCCCGAGGCCGAGCTGCGGGCCGTGCTCGGCCGCTACGGCAACGCGGAGGTCGTGTGGGTGCAGGACGAGCCCGAGAACCAGGGCGCGTGGCCGTTCCTGGCGCTCGAGGCGCAGAAGCGGGGCATGCCCGCGATGCGCGTCGTCTCGCGGCACGCTTCCGCATCGCCCGCGACCGGCTCGAGCAAGCGCAGCGCGCAGGAGCACGCCGACATCATGGATGCGGCGCTGAGCTAGGAGTCAGCGGGCGTCGAGCCGCTCGATCGATCCGAGGATCAGGTCGCGCAGCTCGTCGGGCGCCTTCTCCTGGCACGCCTCCTTGACCTTGGTGGTCAGGGTGATGCCGACGAGGTGCTCGGCCGAGCAGTCGTCGCAGTTCGCGAGGTGCTCGCGGATGTCGCTGCACTGCTCGGCGCTGAGCTCGTTGTGCAGGAACTCCTCGAGCTCCTCCTTGGCCTTGTCGCAGCCGCAGTCAGTCATCGCGTGCTCCCCTTCGTCGTCGTGGCCGGGGCCGCGGCGGTCATGCCGCGCTCGCGGGCGTAGTCGGCCAGCAGTTCCCGCAGCAGGCGTCGGCCGCGGTGCAGGCGGCTCATGACGGTGCCCACGGGGGTCTTCATGATGTCGGCGATCTCCTGGTAGGCGAAGCCCTCCACGTCGGCGAAGTACACCGCCAGCCGGAAGTCCTCCGGGATCGACTGCAGGGCATCCTTCACCGCGCTCGCGGGCATGCGGTCGATGGCCTCCGCCTCGGCCGAGCGCGTCGACGTCGAGGTCGCCGACTCGGCACCGCCGAGCTGCCAGTCCTCCAGCTCGTCGATCGTGCCCTGGTAGGGGTCGCGCTGCTTCTTGCGGTACACGTTGATGAACGTGTTGGTGAGGATGCGGTACAGCCAGGCCTTGAGGTTCGTGCCCTGCTCGAACTGCGCGAAGGCCGCGAAGGCCTTCACGAACGTCTCCTGCACCAGATCGGCGGCGTCGGCCGGGTTCTTCGTCATGCGCATGGCAGCGCCGTAGAGCTGGTCCATGAACGGCAGGGCCTGCTCCTGGAACAGGCGCCGGCGCTCGGCGAGCTCGTCGGCCGCGGCCTGCGCGGCCTCGGGGGGCGTCGTATCGGTCATCAGGCGCGAGTCTAGCGAGGGCGCCTGCGACGGCTCCGACGCGGTCGGGCCGTGCCGATCGAGCAGCAGCGTCGCCATGGGCTCCCTCTCACGTCATCCGGGCACCGGGCGGTGCCATTACCCTGATAACCGATGCAGGTCTT
>NCEJ01000119.1 GCA_002280615.1 Micrococcales bacterium 32-70-13
CTCGCCGTGCGCATGCGGCCGACGCGCCTCGACGAGGTCGCCGGTCAGCGGCATCTGCTGCGACCGGGATCACCCCTCGTGAGCCTCGCGAGCGACGATCCCGGCCGGGCCCCGAGCGCCGTCTCGGTCATCCTGTGGGGCCCGCCCGGAACGGGCAAGACGACGCTCGCGCAGGCCATCGCGCGCTCGAGCGGGCGCCGCTTCGTCGAGCTGTCGGCCGTCACCGCGGGCGTGAAGGACGTGCGCGAGGTCATGGAGCGCGCCCTCGCCGACCGCGACCTGTACGGCACCTCGACCGTGCTCTTCCTCGACGAGATCCATCGCTTCACGAAGGCGCAGCAAGACGCGCTGCTGCCGGGCGTCGAGAACGGCTGGGTCATCCTCATCGCCGCGACGACCGAGAACCCCTCGTTCTCGGTCATCGCCCCGCTGCTCAGCCGCAGCCTGCTGCTGACCCTCGAGATGCTCAGCGACGACGACCTCGGACTGCTGGTCGACCGCGCGGTCTCCGACCCGCGCGGGCTCGCCGGCCGCGTCGAGCTCGAGCCCGCCGCGCGCGAGGCGATCGTGCGGCTCGCCTCGGGCGACGCGCGGCGCGCGCTCACGGCGCTCGAAGCCGGGGCGCAGTCGGCCGCGGCGGGCGGCGAGCCGGGGGAGGGGCATCCTGTCATCACGGCGGAGATCGTCGCTGCGGCCGTCGATCGCGCCCTGCTGCGCTACGACAAGCAGGGCGACGAGCACTACGACGTCATCAGCGCCTTCATCAAGTCGATCCGGGGCAGTGACCCCGATGCCGCGCTGCACTACCTGGCCCGCATGATCGAGGCGGGGGAGGACGTGCGGTTCATCGCGCGCCGCGTCATCATCTCCGCGGCGGAGGACATCGGCACGGCCGACCCGCAGGCCCTGCCGATCGCCGTCGCCGCCGCGCAGGCGGTGCAGCTCATCGGCATGCCCGAGGGGCGCATCCCGCTCGCCGAGGCGGTCGTCTACCTCGCGACGGCGCCCAAGTCGAACGCGGCCTACGTCGGCATCGACGCGGCGATCGCCGATGTGCGCGCGGGTCGGCTGGGCCGCGTGCCCAAGCCGCTGCGCGACGCCCACTACCCGGGGGCGAAGCGCCTCGGGCACGGGAAGGGCTACGTCTACCCGCACGACGAGCCCGTGGGGGTCGCTCAGCAGCAGCACCTGCCCGACGAGCTCGTCGGCACCGAGTACTACCGGCCGACCGAGCGCGGCCACGAGCGCGAGATCGCGGCGCGGCTCGCGAAGCTGCGGGCGATCACGCGCGGCGAAGCCGCGGCCGACTGACGGCCGCCCCCGGCTCTGGTAGGCTTGCTCGGCCCGTCAGATATGGGCACACCCTCCCTCGTAGCTTCCCCCGGATCGCCTCGGCGTGCGTCTGGACCGGACGGAGCGGTGTACGCCCGTGAGCCGCTGAGATTCTCGGCCACGCCCATGGAAGGAAACCGTGTCTACCAAGTCACGCACTCGCAGCAAGACCCGCCTCTCCCGCGCGCTCGGCATCGCCCTCACCCCGAAGGCCGCCAAGTACCTCGAGAAGCGCCCCTACGCTCCCGGTGAGCACGGCCGCACCAAGCGCAAGGCCGACAGCGACTACGCCGTGCGTCTGCGCGAGAAGCAGCGTCTGCGCGCGCAGTACGGCATCCGCGAGGCCCAGCTCAAGATCGCGTTCAACGAGGCGCGCCGCTCGGCCGGACTGACGGGTGAGAACCTCGTCGAGCTGCTCGAGATGCGTCTCGACGCCCTCGTGCTGCGCTCGGGCTTCGCCCGCACCACGGCGCAGGCGCGCCAGATGGTCGTGCACCGCCACATCATGGTCGACGGCCAGCTCGTCGACCGCCCCTCGTTCCGCGTCAAGCCGGGTCAGCTGATCCACGTCAAGCCGCGTTCCGAGGGCACCGAGCCGTTCCAGGTCGCGGCCGCCGGCGGTCACGTCGACGTGCTCCCCAAGGTTCCGGCCTACCTCGAGGTCGAGCTCGACAAGCTGCAGTCGCGCCTCGTGCGCCGCCCGAAGCGCGCCGAAGTCCCCGTGACCTGCGAAGTGCAGCTCGTCGTCGAGTACTACGCGGCTCGCTAGCACTCAGCACCACGCTCCGTCGAACGGGGGCCCGGCATCGCGCCGGGCCCCCGTTCGCGTTCGGCCGCTAGGCTGAAGGCCCACCACACCCGACTTCTCACGAGGGAGCACCCATGAAGAACGCCGCTTGGCTCATCGTCGGCATCGCTCTCGGCTTCGTCGCCGCCCACCAGGTCTCGAAGACCCCGCAGGGCAAGCAGTTCTTCGACGACGTCGACTCGAAGGCCCGCGAGTTCGGTTCGGCCGTCGTCGACGGCTACAAGCAGCGCGAGGCCGAGCTGCGCGCCGCCGTCGCCGAGGCCGAAGACACGATCGCTGACCTCACGAACCGCCTCAAGTAGTCGACGGGGCGCCGCGCCCCGTCTCCCTCACCCTCGATCCAGGACGCCACAGCCCCTCATGCAGACCGCCGACATCCAGCGCCGGTGGCTCGAGTTCTTCGGAACCCGCGGTCACACGGTCGTGCCCTCCGCCTCCCTCGTCAGCGACGATCCGACGCTGCTCTTCACCGTGGCCGGCATGGTGCCCTTCGTGCCGTACCTCACGGGCGTCGTGCCCGCGCCGTACCCGCGCGCGACGAGCGTGCAGAAGTGCATCCGCACGAACGACATCGAAGAGGTCGGCAAGACGCCGCGCCACGGCACGTTCTTCCAGATGAACGGCAACTTCTCGTTCGGCGACTACTTCAAAGAGGGCGCGATCGGCTACGCCTGGGAGCTGCTGACCACGTCGCAGGCCGACGGCGGCATGGGATTCCAGGAGAAGGACCTCTGGGTCACCGTCTACAAGGACGACGACGAAGCGATCGCGCTCTGGAAGAAGATCGCGGGCCTGCCCGACGACCGCATCCAGCGGCTCGACATGGACACCAACTACTGGTCGACGGGCCAGCCCGGCCCCGCCGGCCCGTGCTCGGAGATCTTCTTCGACCGCGGCCCCGCCTACGGCGTCGACGGCGGCCCCGCGACCGATGACGACCGCTATGTCGAGATCTGGAACCTCGTCTTCATGCAGTATCTGCGCGGCGAGGGCACGGGTAAGAACGACTTCGAGATCCTCGGCGAGCTGCCCAACAAGAACATCGACACGGGCATGGGCATGGAGCGCGTCGCGTTCCTCACGCAGGGCGTCGAGAACATGTACGAGATCGACCAGGTGCGTCCGGTGCTCGACGCCGCGGCCGCGATGTCGGGCCGCCGCTACGGCGCCGACCACGACGACGACGTGCGGATGCGCGTCATCGCCGATCACGTGCGCTCGAGCCTCATGCTCATGACCGACGGCGTCGCCCCCGGCAACGAGGGGCGGGGCTACATCCTGCGCCGCCTGCTGCGGCGGAGCATCCGAGCGATGCGCCTGCTCGGTGTCGACGCGCCGAGCTTCGACGTGCTCTTCGCCGCGTCGCGCGACGCCATGAGCTCGGCCTACCCCGAGATCACCGAGCAC
>NCEJ01000261.1 GCA_002280615.1 Micrococcales bacterium 32-70-13
GGTGCTCGCGATCGGCTGGCTGCTCGGCGGCACCGTCGGCTTCGGCACGGTGGCCTTCGCGCTGCTCATCGGGCCCATGGTCGGCGTCACGCTGCCGCGCCTGCGGGTTCCGGAACCGTCGCGTCCGACGGCCCCGGAATCGCCTCAGCCGAGCTCGGCCGCAGCGTAGACCCGCATCGCGTCGCGCACGTACTCGGCGCCCGCGGGGCCGCCGTAGTGCTTCGCGAAGCGCGGGTCGGCGACGTACATGTCGCCGAGCCCGAGGTACGCCTCCGCGCTCGGCGTCGCGTCGCCCCAGCCCGCGCGCACCCAGGCGTAGTGCCGGGCGATGAGACCCTGCACCGCCGGGGCTGCGACGGCCGTGCCGGATGCGCGGGCATCCCGCAGCCCCGCCTCGATCGCGGCGGCCTCGGCCCGGAATGCGGCCTGGCCTTCGGCGCCGAGCCCCCGCCACCAGCGGTCGCTCGTCGCGTAGGCCTCGGCGCCCCAGCGCTGCTCGACCTCGTCTTTGTAGACGGTGTGGTCGAAGCCGTCGAGCATCTCGTCTGCCATCAGTTGCTGCCCTCCTTCGAGTTTGAGAATCGTCGTGCTCACGCTCGCGATCTGGCGGTCGACCCGATCGCGCTCCTGCTCGAGCCAGCGCAGGTGCGCCTCGAGCGCTGCGGTGTCATCGGTCTGGCCGGCGAGCACCTCGGCGATCGCGGGCAGCCCGAGCCCCAGCTCGCGCAGCAGCAGGATCGACAACCGGGCGATCTGCTGGATGGACCACTGCATGGGGTTCACGGTAGAGGTTGACGCAGCGTCAAGGTCAAGCGCACGTGGTGATGAGGCGCTTGCGCTGGAGCAACACGCGATATATCGTGACTTCTCGAGATCGCGATATATCGCGACATGGATGCCCGGCGCAGGTTCGCGCCCGGCGCGAGCGAGGAGCACCGCATGGCCCAGCAGACTTGGATCGTCACCGAACCGACCGTCATCGACCTCGAGCTCGTGCGCGCGCTCAAGGTCGGGCTCATCGGCGGGCAGATCGACATCGTCGCCCACGACGAGCCCGGCGCGCGCGTCGAG
>NCEJ01000120.1 GCA_002280615.1 Micrococcales bacterium 32-70-13
AGGCGCCCGAACTGCGCGGCGTAGCCCGGCAGGCGATCGGGGCCGATGAGGATGACCGCGATCAGCCCGATGAGCAGCAGCTTCTCGACCGTCAGACCCCAGGACACCCCTTGAGAATAGCCCGGTCGAGCAGGGTGTTCGCCCTAGGCTGGGGCCGAGAAGGAGCACCGTGGCCAGCAAAGACCTGTCGTGGAAGTACGTCGAAGACCAGACGGTCGAACCCGACGTGATCCGCGGCGCGCGCGCGCAGTCGCTCGAGCTCGGTGTCGAGGCCGTCAGCCCCGCGACGGGGGCCCAGCTCGCCGTCATCGCGGCGGCCCTCGCCGCCGAGTCGATCATCGAGATCGGCACCGGCATCGGGGTCTCGGGGCTGTGGTTGCTGCAGGGGGCTCCGGATGCCCAGCTCACCTCGATCGACGTCGAAGCCGACCACCACGAGGCCGCGCGGCGGCACTTCACCGAGGCCGGGCATCCGCCGACGAAGGTGCGGCTCATCACCGGTCGCGCGGCCGACGTGCTGCCGCGCATGAACGAACGCAGCTACGACCTCGTGCTCATCGACGGCGACGCCCACGCGCTCACCGAGAACCTCGAGCACGCCCTGCGCCTCGTGCGCGCCGGCGGAGCCGTGCTCGTGCCGCACGCGCTGTGGCGCGATACCGTGCCCGACCCGGCCAAGCGCGACGGCGTGACCGCCGAGCTGCGCGGGCTCATCGCCGAGCTGCGTGAATCGCCGGCCGTGCACGTGGCGATCTCGCCGGTCGGTGACGGGCTGCTGCAGCTCGTCACCGCGCGCTGATCGCGGCGAGAAACGTCGGTGCCCTCTACGCGATCGCCGCGGCGAGCGCGTCGTGCAGCTCTTTCGCCTCGTCGTCGTTGACCGAGACCACGAGGCGTCCGCCACCCTCGAGCGGAACGCGCACGATGATGAGGCGACCCTCCTTGACAGCCTCCATCGGGCCGTCGCCGGTCCTGGGCTTCATGGCTGCCATGGTGTCTCCCCTTTCGCTGAACAGTGCCCCTTATTATCCCTCACAGTCGCCCAACGGCTAAATCGAGCGGGCCCGCTGGCGGGCGCTGCGATGACGGTTCACGCAGTGTTCACCCGGGGGGAGGGCGGGGCGGGCGCGATCACGGCGGGGTCCAGTCGTAGCCGTCGACCCACCAGCCGATGTGCACCCACGCCACCTGGCCCGCGATCGACAGAACGAGGGCCAGAACGGCGAGCAGCACCCGCAGCCCGCGCGCGACACGCGGCGACCAGCGCGCGCCCAGACGCCCCGAGCCGACGCTCGCGATGCCGAGCGCGACCGCCCCCAGCACGGGCGCGAGCGGCACCAGCAACCGGAACGTGCTCGATTGCGGGAAGAACACCGCGAGCAGGTAGAGCGCGTAGGCGATGATCCAGAACCGCAGCTCGATGGGCATGCGCCGCATCGCGGGCAGGGCGAACGCCGCCGCGCACAGGGCGAGCACGATGAGCAGGATGACCGGCCCGAGCACGGCCCCCGTCGACCACGGCGCCCCCGCGATGAGCGGTTCAGGCCACCACTGCTCTCCCGCCCACCACTGCGCCCCCTGCACCCAGGGGGTGAACGGCAGCAGCTCGACGTCGCCGATGTACGGCCGCCGCCAGGCGAGCTCGGTGTCGAGGTAGCCGCGCAGCTCGCCCGTCGAGAGCGCGACGATGCCGGGCCAGGCGAGCCCCGCGAGCCCGGCGACGACGGCCGCGGCGCCCAGCCGCACCCGCTCGACGGTGTCGAAGGGCTCGTCACGGCGGCGCATCCACCGCCACCCCCACACGAGCACGAGCAGCAGCGCGAAGGCGAGCCCGCTCGGGCGCGTGAGCGCCATGACGGTGACGACGAAGGGCAGCACCACCCACTGCCGGTCGAGCACGAGGATGAGCGCGCCGAGCAGCAGGGCGAGGTGCAGCGACTCGGCGTAGCCCACCTGCAGGATCGGCGAGAGGGGCGCGACGCAAAACAGCGCCGTCGCGAGCATCGCCGTTCCGGCGCTCAGCCACCGCCGCGCGAGCACGAAGAAGAGCAGCGCTGCGGCGGCGCTCGCGAGCACCGAGATGGTCACGGCGACGGCCGCGAAGCCCTGCGCCGAACCGTCCCCCGTGATCGCCATTCCGATGCGCACGAGCCCCGGGTACACGGGCATGAACGCCCACGCGCTCTCGCCCGCGAGGCCGTTCTCGTCGCGTGGAATCTGGTCGGGGTACCCGACCGCGGCGATGATGTAGTACCAGTGGGCGTCCCACAACCGCGCGAAGTCGAGGTAGCCCGGGTTCGCGCCCGTCCACGCGTTCTCGCCCTGCCGCGCCGCGAACGACAGCAGGATGCCCGTGGTCACGAGCCGCGATGCCCCCCAGATGCCCAGCACGCCGAGCCACCAGGGCAGGCGGCTCGCGCGATCGAGCACTGTCGCCGCGGCCCCGCTCACCGGAGCCGCGAGCGTGCTCACGCCCCGGTCAACCACGCCCGCAGCCCGCGCTCGCAGGCGATGATCTGCTCGACCGGCACGCGCTCGTCGTCGGTGTGGGCGAGCGAGGGGTCTCCGGGGCCGTAGTTGACGGCCGGGATGCCGAGCTCGGCGAAGCGGGCCACGTCGGTCCACCCGAACTTCGGAGCGGGGGTGCCGCCGACGGCCGCGACGAAGTGCTGCGCGAGCGGAGCATCCAGCCCCGGGCGCGCCCCGCCGCTCGCGTCGGTGACCGTCAGCCGCAGCGCGGGCGCGACCGCGCCGAACAGCTCGCGCAGGTACTGCTCGGCCTCGGCGACGCTCTTGTCAGGGGCGAAGCGGTAGTTGACGGTCAGCACGGCCTCGTCGGGGATGACGTTGCCCGCGACTCCCCCGCGCACGCCGACGGCGTTGAGGCCCTCGCGGTAGGCAAGGCCGTCGACCTCGACGGTTGCGGGCTCGAACGTCGCGAGCAGCTCGAGAGCAGGAGCGAGGGCGTGGATGGCGTTGGCGCCCATCCACGCGCGCGCCGAGTGGGCCCGACGCCCCGCGGCCGCGAGCTCGACGCGCAGCGTGCCGTTGCAGCCGCCCTCGACGCCGGCGTTGCTCGGCTCGCCGAGGATGGCGAAGTCGGCCGCGAGCAGCTCGGGCCGCGTGCGGGCGAGGCGACCGAGGCCGTTGAGGCTCGCCTCGACCTCCTCGTGGTCGTACCAGACCCAGGTCACGTCGTAGGCGGGCGCCTCGAGCGCGACGGCGAGCGCGAGCATGACGGCGCAGCCGCCCTTCATGTCGACCGTGCCGCGGCCGTGCAGCGTGCCCGTGACGGCGTCGCCCTCGAGCCGGCTCGGCAGGTTCGCGTTGACGGGCACCGTGTCGATGTGGCCCGCGATGACGACGCGCTGCGCGCGGCCGAGCGCCGTGCGGGCGACGATCGCGTCGCCGTCGCGCAGCACCGTCAGGTGCGGGGCGTGGATGCTCAGCGCGCGCTCGATCGCGTCGGCGAGCATCCGCTCATCGCCCGAGACGCTCGCGATGTCGACCATCGCCGCCGTCAGGGCCACGACGCCCCACGCGCCACGCCTGGGGCTACGGCCTCGTGACGCTGCGCATCGCCGACGGCGCCGAGCTCGACACCTGGTACCCGCACCCCGCGCTCGGCACGCTGCCCCACGGCCGCGACCCCTACATCGTGCCCGCCGAGATCGAGCACCTGCAGGGCGAGGACGCGCGCCGGGGCGTGCGGCGCGAGGCCCGCACGATCTCGATCGACCTCGATGCGCCGCCGGCCTCCACCCCCGACGCCTACCTGCGCCTGCACCTGCTGAGCCACCGGCTCGTCGCCCCCAACACGCTGAACCTCGACGGCGTCTTCGCCCACCTGCCCATCGTCATGTGGACGACCGCGGGGCCCATGCACCCCGACGACTTCGACGCGCGCCGGCCCGCGCTGCAGCAGGCGGGCATCTCGGCGGTCGGCATCGACAAGTTCCCGCGCCTGCTCGACTACGTCACGCCGCCGCGCGTGCGCATCGCCGACGCGAGCCGCGTGCGCCTCGGCGCCTACGTCTCGCCCGGCACGACCGTCATGCACGAGGGCTTCATCAACTTCAACGCCGGCACCCTCGGCGCCTCGATGGTCGAGGGCCGCATCAGCCAGGGCGTCGTCGTCGGCGACGGCAGCGACATCGGCGGCGGCGCCTCGATCATGGGCAC
>NCEJ01000012.1 GCA_002280615.1 Micrococcales bacterium 32-70-13
GGCGGCCACGCCGCAGGACATCGTGACCCGGCTCAACGCCGAGATGGTCAAGGTGATCCAGTCGCCCGAGTTCCGCAGCCGCATGGCCGAGATCGGTGCCGAGCCCATCGGCGACACCAGCGCGCAGATGGCGCAGCAGATCGGGCAAGGGATCGCTTCCCCGGCTGCTGTGGGCGGCGAGCATGCGAATAGCCTTCACCGTATCGCGCCCCAGCGGCCCGCATTCCGCCAGCCTTGGTGGCTTCGCCAATCGGTCGATCAGCGCGCGCCGTGCAGGAGTGGGAGCGGACGATTGCGGGCGGCACGAGCGAGGAGCGGGAGAGCACGCCGGCGTTTCCATAGGAGGTCTCGCGGCCGGGCTCGCGGCGGTCGATCAGGGTCACCGCAAAGCCGCGCTTCTGGAGCGAGAGCGCGCAGGAGACGCCAACCATGCCGGCGCCGAGGACGAGGGCTGTGCGGGTCACGCGGGGTCCGTTGCTGCGGCGAGCCAGTGGTCGAGAAAGCCGTCGAGCCAGCGGCGGATCGCCGGGTCGTGCTGATACCAGCCCTCGAGATGCAGATGGCGCAGCTGGGCGCCGGGCATCAGCGTGCGCTCATGCCCGCGGACCGACCAGCGGCACATCATCGCCGGCGTCACCTCCGGGTGGAACTGGATGCCGTAGGCGCGCGGTCCCGAGCGGATCGCCTGGACCGGAAAATCGCCGCCGGTCGCCAGGCACTGGGCGCCGGGCGGGCAGTCGAAGCCCTCGCGGTGCCATTGATAGACGGTGGCGGGCCAGTCGAAGCCGGCTTCCGCCGCATGCTCGCGGCCGTGATCGGTGAGGTCGAGCCCGTAATAGCCGACCTCGGCGCGCCCCTCCGGATGGGTGTAGACCCGGCCGCCCAGCGTCCGCGCCAGCATCTGCGCGCCCAGGCAGATGCCGAGATATGACGCCTCTTCCTTCAGGCAGACATTGATCCAGTCGATCTCGGCCTTGACGAAATCATCGGGGTCATTGGCCGACATCGGCCCGCCGAAGATCACCGCACCGGCATGGTCGCGCATCGTCTCCGGCAGCGGGTCGCCATAGCGCGGCTTGCGGATGTCGAGCGCATGGCCGCGCGCCTGCAGCAGCCGGCCGACCCGGCCGGCCGTCGAATGCTCCTGATGCAGCACGATCAGCACCGGCTTGAGACCGGGGCGGGCGCGGCGGCGGGCCGGGCGGGAGGAGCGCGCCGGCGGGGCGTGAGCGGTCATCGCGAAATCGGCGTCGGCCATCGGCGGTGAAAAAGTGGGCATGAGCAGCGTACCAACGCCGCCACGACTGTGTGGGGGCGACCTCGCGCACGCAAGCAATTTGTGAGCCGGCGGAGGCATGGCGCTGCTGCCGCGGCCGCATGGCGTTCGTCCATCGTGGTGCCCCTTCAGGTCGTGGCGATGGTCCGACCTTGACTCAGGCGCGTCGAGAAGGCATGAGAATGAACATTCATTCTCATGCCTTGAGGCCTCGCGTGCCGCCGATCGCCACCGCCATCGCACCCGAGCGCACGCCGTCCGAGCGCCAGACCCGCATTCTCGATGCGGCGGAGCGCGTCTTCGCGCGGGCCGGCTTCCATGCGGCGACGATGCAGGATGTCGCGGCCGAAGCCGGAATGAGCCCTGGCAACCTCTATCGCTATCACCTCGTCCAGGAGCCGCGCGAAAAGGCGGTGATCTGCCTGCAGATCTGGGCCGAGGCCGCGCGCAACCCGGCGATGTCGCAGATGTGCGCGGCGATCGACGGCACCGTCGCGGGCGGCCTGGCGCAGGCCATCGCCGGGGCGAAGGCCCAGGGCGAATTGCCGGCTGATCTCGATGATGCGCGCTTCCTCCAGGCCGTCTTCATGATGGCGGACGGCTTCTTGTGCCGGCGCGCGACCGACCCGACCTTCGACACGGCCATGGCGGCGGACACGCTGTTTGCGGCGATGCGCGGCCTCGCCCGCGTGCTGCTCCGTTCCGATGCGGGCGACGTATCATGAGCGCAACCGTTTCCACCCGTCGCCGCGGCGATGTTCAACGAGGATCCTCTCTCATGTCGGCCCTGCTTGCCGGAGCGCGTCTCGCGGCGCTGTCGCTGCTGGTCTCGGCGGCTTCGCCCGCCCTCGCCCAGGCGCCCGCCGCGCCGGCCGGCCCCACGGCCGGCCCGTCCGTCACCGTGACCCGCGCCGAGATCTCGGAGATCGTCCAGAGCGTCGTCGTCTCCGGCTCGATGATCGCGCGCGACGAGGTGCTGGTGCAGCCGGAGGTCGACGGGCTGTCGATCGTCGCCCTGCTCGCGGAGGAGGGCGACCGGGTCAGCACGGGCCAGGTGCTGGCGCGGCTGTCGCGCACCACGCTCGAGGTCCAGCAGACCCAGAATGAGGCACAGATCGCCCGGGCCGAGGCGGCGATCGCCCAGGCGAACGCGCAGATCGGCGAGGCGCAGGCCAATCTCGTCGCGGCCGACAACAATTTCGAGCGTACCCAGACGCTGCGCAACAGCGGCAACGTCTCCAACGAGACCTTCGACCTGCGGTCGGCGGCGGCGCGGGCCGCGCGGGCGCGGCTCAACGCTGCCAACCAGGCGCTCGCCATCGCCACCGCCGATCTCGCGCTGGCAAAGGCGCAGGGCCGCGACATCGAGGTCAAGCTCGGGCGCACCGAGATCAAGGCGCCGCAGGGCGGCATCCTGTCCGCCCGCGAGGGCGCCTCGGTGTCGGAATCCGACGCAGAACTGCTGCTGCGCTACGACCCGCCAATAACATCAGGCAGGTGCGGCAGCATCAACATGGCAGTGCCAAGCTCGGCGGCACCGCCGCGATGTCCGCCGCCGAGCCGCTGTTCCGGATCATCGCCGATGGCGCGGTCGAACTCGAGGCGGAGGTCGCCGAGGTCGAATTGCCGGGGCTGAAGATCGGCCAGCCCGTGGCGGTGACGCCCGCCGGGGCGACGCAGGCGCTCGCCGGGACGATCCGGCTGATCGCGCCGGAGGTCGACAAGGCCTCGCGCCTCGGGCGCGTGCGCGTCGCGCTGGTCGGCAACCCGCCGGTCGCGCTCGGCTCCTTCGCGCGGGGCGTGATCGAGACCGGGCGCAAGCGCGCGGTCACGCTGCCGCTTTCGGCGATCACCTATGCGCGGACGGGCGCGACGGTGCAGAGCGTCACCGACCGCAAGGTCACGACCAAGCCGGTCAAGCTCGGGTTGGCCGGCGGCGGCCGTGCCGAGATCCTCTCCGGCCTCGCCGAGGGCGAGACCGTGGTGGCGCGCGCCGGCACCTTCGTGCGCGATGGCGACGTCATCACCCCCGTCGCGACGAACTGACGGGAGCGGCCGGTGAACATCAACTTCTCCGCCTGGTCGATCCGCAAGCCGGTTCCCTCGATCCTGCTCTTCGTCGTGCTCTGCGTGCTCGGCCTGCTGTCGTTCTCGAAGCTGCCGGTGACGCGCTTCCCGAACATCGACGTGCCGCTGGTCTCGGTGACGATCACCCAGTCCGGCGCGGCGCCGTCGGAGCTCGAAAGCCAGATCTCCAAGCGCGTCGAGGACGCGGTGGCCAACATCACCGGCGTCAAGCACGTCCTGTCGACGCTGACCGACGGCCAGTCCCAGACCGTCATCGAGTTCCGGCTCGAGGTGAACACCGACCGCGCCGTCAACGACGTCAAGGACGCGATCGCCAAGATCCGGGCCGACCTGCCGCGGACCATCGACGAGCCGATCATCCAGCGCATCGATGTCGAGGGGCAGTCGATCCTGAGCTATGGCGCCTTCTCGGCCGGCATGACGCTGGAACAGCTCTCCTGGCATGTCGACGATGTCGTCGCGCGCGAACTGCAGGGACTGAAGGGGGTCGGCCGCGTCGACCGCTATGGCGGCGTCGACCGCGAGATCCGGATCTCGCTCGATCCCGACCGGTTGCTGGCGCTCGGCACCACGGCCGGCGAGGTCAACCGCCAGATCCGCGCGACCAATGTCGATCTCGCCGGCGGGCGCGGCGAGGTCGGCGGGCAGGAACAGGCGATCCGCACGCTGGCCGGCGCGCGCACGGTCGCGGAGCTGGCCGACACCAAGATCACGCTGTCGGGCGGGCGCGAGGTCCGGCTCAAGGAACTCGGCCGCGTCGAGGACAGCCGGGCTGCGGTCGACGCGCATCGCCAGGAGGGCATCCACCGCCAGGACCGCGATGGCGGCGACCGTGCCGGCGACCGCAGCGGCAGCCACCGCGCGCGGGTGCAGGCGCAGTGCAATGGCGAGGGCGGCGACGGGCAGGACGAGGACGAGTGCGGCCGCCACGAGCTGCAGCATCGGATCCGCTATCGCCACCGGACGTCCTCCCTGGCTCGTGGTGCACCGCAGCGGCCGTCGGATCCCGGGGGCTGAGGGGCTCGCGCCGCGCAGACACGACGACGGGGCGCTGCTCTCTGCCGAGAGTAGCGCCCCGCGAGCCCGCCGAGGACGGGTTCGGTCGTGGTGCTGCGCCTACTTGGTGGCGTCGAGCACGTAGCCCGCCTCGCCGTGGACGATCGGGTCGATGCCCGCGATCTCGTCCTCGACCTTGACCCGGAAGCCGATCGTCTTCTCGATCGCGAAGCCGATGATGAATGCGACGACGAAGGAGTAGACGAGCACCCCGACCGCGGCGATCGTCTGAACGATCAGCTGGCCGAAGTCACCTCCGGTGAAGAGGCCGGTCTCGATGGCGAAGAATCCCAGATAGAGGGTTCCGACGAGGCCGCCGACGAGGTGGATGCCCACAACGTCGAGCGAGTCGTCGAAGCCCCACTTGAACTTCAGTTCGACGGCGAGGGCGCAGAGAACACCGGCGACAACGCCGAGCAGAAGGGCGAACCCGGGGGCGAGGTTGGCGCACGCAGGGGTGATCGCGACCAGACCGGCGACTGCACCCGATCCGGCGCCGACCGACGTCGGCTTGCCGTCCTTGATCTTCTCGACGATCAGCCAGCCGATGATGGCAGCCGCGGTCGCACCGAGCGTGTTCACCACGATCAGGCCGACATTCTCGAGACCGTTCAAGAACTCAGCGCCGGCATTGAAGCCGAACCAGCCGAACCACAGGATTCCCGCGCCGAGGAGCACGAACGGCGGGTTGTGCGGCACGTGCGCCCCCTTGGCGAAGCCGACGCGCTTCCCCAGCACGAGAGCAAGGGCCAGGGCTGCAGCACCGGCGTTGATGTGAACCGCGGTGCCACCGGCGTAGTCGATGACCGACGGAAGCCCCATGGATTCGCCGAGGTTGAGGATCCATCCCCCGCCCCAGACCCACGCGGCCACCGGGAAGTAGACGAACGTCGCCCAGACACCCGCGAAGATCATCCACGACCCGAACTTCGCGCGGTCGGCGATGGCGCCCGAGACGAGAGCGACGGTGATGATCGCGAAGGTCGCACCGAAGGTCGCACCGACGAGGGCCTCATTGTCTCCGGCGAGGGCCATCATGCCGAAGTCGGAGAACGGATTGCCCGCGAACTCCCAGGTGCTACCGACGGCCGACATGTTGAAGCCGTACAGCACCCAGAGCACGCTGATGAGACCGAGAGCCCCGAAGCTCATCATCATCATCGAGATAACGCTCTTGGCCTTGACCAGACCGCCGTAGAAGAATGCGACGCCCGGGGTCATGAAGAGCACCAGGGCGGTGGCCGTGATGGCCCATGCGAGTTCGCCGGTATCCATGTGGGTAACACCTCTCGTAGGGAACGGGTTCGTGGCCCTGTGATGCCGATGCGACACGCATCGAACCGCAGCCACGCGCCCAGTGTTGGCCCGAGAGGTTTCGGCGGAAGGGTCGACGTGTTTCGCCCGCGTTACGCGCACGGCCCCCGCGTAAACATCGTGTTTCGCGGGCCCACCAGTGCGTCAAGCGTTCGCACTGCCCGCGGTGGGTGCGGAATCGCTCGGCGAGGAGTCTGCCGCCCCGGCAGCGGCGTCGTCGGCGAGCTCGTCCGGCACCGTGATCGCCGCCGGGAGGCTGCCCGTCAGGTACCCCGAGCGTGCGAGGGCGAAGCTGCCGATCGCGCTCGTGATCAGCTGCGCCACGATCGCGATCACGCCCTTCAGCAGGTTGAGCCACGAGAAGTCGAGAACGACGACGCCGAGGATCATGAACGCCACGCCGAGTCCGGCCGCGGTACCGATCGCGCTCGTGCGCGTGTAGAGGTCGGGAAGGCGCACGAGACCGATCGCGGCGCTGAGGATGACGCCGGCGCCGAGGATCAGCAGGGCGCTGCCGAGCACGGTCGCGATCATCGGCGGCCTCCCTGCAGCAGGCGCGCCAGTGAGAGCACCGAGAGGAAGCCCAGCACCGAGGCCACGAGGATGATGTCGAGTACCGCCACGATGCCGAAGAGCAGCGCGAACACGGCGACGAGGCCCACGAAGGCGAAGAAGATCAGGTCGCCCGCGACCGCCGTGTCGGCGGGTGTCGGGCCGAGCACGATGCGCACGACGGCGAGCGCGACGGCGGCGGCGAGGAGGGCGCCGACCACGATGGCCACGGCAAGGGGAATCACTGCTCATCCTCCGATCGGAGTGGGCGCACGCGGATGCCCTGGAGCATGCGGCGTTCCATGGCGCGGACGCTCGACCGGAAGGCCTCCGGGTCGCCGTCGACGAACATCCCGTGAACGTGCATGACCTTCGCCTCCCGATCGATGGCGACGACGAGCGTGTCGGGCGTGATCGTGATGAGGGCGACGAGCAGCGTCAGCTCGGCGTCGGAGAGCGTTCCGGTCGGCACACGCACGATCCCGGGGCGCGGCTGCCGCCCCGGCGTCACGATGAGGGCGCTCACGCGCACGCTCGTCACGACGACCTGCCAGGAGAACCACAGGGCGAAGGCGATCGCGCGCACGGGCAGGCTCCACGCAGTGGTCATCGGCCCATCACCGCCTCGACGTAGGCGCCCGTGTCGATCAGCCCGGCAGCGGCAGTCTGCGACAGCGACAGCAGCAGCTCTCCGCCGAGCCCGAGCGCGACGACCACGACCGCGAGCTGCACCGCCGGAAGCGCGAGAGCAACGGGAATCCGCGTGCCGCGGTGGTCGTGCGGGTCGTCGTCGACGGCGCCGCGAGGGGGATCGTTGCGCTCGAGCGCGTCAGCGACCTCGGCCTCGACCGTCGCGTCATCGACGGCATCATCGTCGAGCAGCCCCTCTCGACGGCGGATGCGCGCCACCGCCGCCCGCCTCTCGACCTCCGCGTTCCGCTTGCCGTTGAAGACGCCCGCCCAGATCAGCAGCATCGCGACCAGCGCGAGCGCGCTCACGGCGAGCACGACGACCGCCACCAGCGCGGAGCCCGCCTGCGCGGCGCCGAGCACCACCGCGACCTTCGCCACGAAACCCGAGAAGGGCGGCAGCCCCACCAGCGAGAGAGCGCCGACGACGAACGCCGCCGTGATCAGCGGCTCGCGCGTGCGCAGCCCTCCCAGCTCGTCGATGCGCCCAGTGCCGTAGGTCTCCTCGATGGCACCGACAGCCAGGAAGAGCGACGCTTTCGAGATCATGTGGTGGATCATGTACGCGATCGCGGCGGTGACCGCGAGCGGCGTGAACAGGGCAGCCCCCAGCAGGATCACCCCGATGCCGCTGACCATCTGGAAGACGAGCAGGGAGCGCATGGTGGCCTCGCCGAGCGCGGCCAGAGCGCCTACGACCGCGGTCACCGTGGCGATGGCGAGCAGAACGGGCTGCCAGGTCTCGGCGCCGTCGAACACGACGGCGTAGACCCGGTAGATGACGTACACCGCGGCCTTCGTGTGCACCGCCGAGAAGATGGCGGTGATGGCCGGAGTCGCGGTCGTGTAGGTACGGGCGAGCCAGCCGTGCACCGGGAAGACGGCGGCCTTCACGGCGATGCCCGCGAGCATGACGCCGGCGGCGAGGGCCACGGCCGGATCCTCCGCGGCGCCCGCGAGCTCACCGAGATTCACCGTTCCGGCCACCGCGTAGACGAGGCCGACACCGCCCAGGAACAGGGTGGAGGCCAGCAGGTTGACCGTCACGAACAGTCGCGCGCCCGCGACGGAACCCCGTCTGCTCAGTACCAGCAGCAGTCCGTAGGAGGGCAGCAGCATGACCTCCACGAAGACGAAGAGATTGAACAGGTCGGCGGTGACGAGGGCTCCCGCGACCCCTCCGGCGAGCACCAGCAGCAACGGGATGCTCGAGGCCTCGCGCCCGTCGCCGGACACGATGAGGTACTGCGCGCCGACGAGCGCGAGCACTGCGGTGACGGTGAGCAGGAGGGCGGAGAACAGGTCGACCGCGAACGGGATGGCGACACCGACCGGCCAGAGTCCGATCTGATGGGCGATGACAGACCCGTCGGCGGTGAGGGCTACGAGCACCACTCCCGCAGCCGTGAGCCCGAGGAGCGTGGCGATCCCGGCGACCTGGCGCAGCCGGTGCTGACCCGGGACGGCGAAGAGCGCACCGCCGATGAGCAGCGGCACTCCCGCGAGCAGCGGGAGGAGGAGTTCCACGGTCGAGGTCATCGGGTCTCCCCCCGTCGGCTCGCAGCAGCCGCACCGCGGGCGGCGCCATCCGGCCTGTCATCGCCCGCCGTGTCGTCGCTCTCCGTGTCGTAGCCCACCGTGTCGTAGCCCACCGTGTCGTCGCTCTCCGTGTCGTCGTCCCGTCGGCCGACGACCGCGAACGTCGCCATGACGACCGTGATCGCGAACGCGATGACGATCGCGGTGAGCACGAAGGCCTGCGGCAGCGGGTCAGCGGCGACCGCCGCATCGGTGCCGTCGAAGGGCGGCACGCGACGCGCGGTGCCCCCTGCGGCGATGAGGAGGAGATTCACCCCGTGGGTGAGCAGCACGAAGCCCAGGATGATGCGGATCATTCCCCGCTGCAGAACCAGGAACACACCGGCGCCGATCAGGAGACCGATCGTGAGAGCGAGGCTCATGCGCGCACCTCCTCTCGATCGTCGGCTCGTCGGCCGAGCACCCCGCCCACCTCGTTGAGCAGCGCGATCACGATCGCGACGACGGCCAGATACACCCCGAGATCGAAGACCAGTGCCGAGGTGAAGCCGTACTCGCCGCCCCACGGCAACGGGATGTCGAAGCGCACCGGCTTGAGGAAGGAGCCGGCCGCGAGGCCCCACAGTCCGCTGAGCGCGGCGATCACGACGCCCGCGGCGAAGAGCCGACGGTACGGCCAGCGAACCGGTGCCGATGTGTCGCTGGCCGCCCCAAGGTAGGCGAGTGCGAAACCTGTTCCTCCGACGAGCGCGGCGATGAACCCTCCACCGGGCTCGTAGTGGCCGCGGAGGAAGAGGTAGGCCGAGAGGGCGATCACGACCGGGGCCGCCCACCGCGCGACGACGCGCACCGGCAGGGTGTTGTCGGTCGCGCGCCCGAGCGCTGTGGCGCCGCGCGCACCGACCTCGGGGGTCCGCTCGGGCTGGAGGCGGCGGGCGGCCAGCACGGCGCTGAGCACGATTCCCGCAACTGCGACCACCGTCAGCTCGCCGAAGGTGTCGAGCGCGCGGTAGTCGACGAGGATCGTGTTGACGATGTTCGTGCCCCCTGTGTCGACATACGCTCGCTCGAGGAAGGCCTGACCCGCCGGCGAGAGGTCCCGCCGCCCGGTGAGGGCGAGAGTCGCGATGGTCGCGAGAAGCCCCGCGACCACGGCGATCGTCGCCGTGATGGCGGTGCGCGAGCGCCGCACGCGGTGGAACAGCGCCGGAAGGCGGCGCAGGAACAGGACGAGCGCCACGACCGTCAGCAGTTCGACGAGCAGCTGGGTCAGACCGACGTCGATCGCGCCCAGGGCGAAGAACCAGAGGGCCACGACGAATCCGGCGCCGCCGATCAGGATGACCGCCACGAGCCGTGAGCGCGCGGCGAGCGCGGGCAGCACCGTGATGGCGGTGAGCGCCAGCAGCAGGGCGTCGGTCCAGGGCTCGGTCGCATCGACGACCGCGCCCGCACTCGGCGCGGCCCAGATTCCGACGACGGCCAGCACCCCGAGCAGTACCCACGGCAGCGCGAGGTGCGGTGCGTGAGCATCCGTCGCCCCGAACCGACCAGCGCGCGCCCCGACCGCGACGATGCCCCGGCGCAGGCCCTCGACGATGTCGATCGCGGTCACGGGCAGGAGGGGCCTCGCGATCAACGGCGCGAGGCGACGGCGGGCCACGATGGCGATGACGCCCGCGCTCAAGATCGAGAGCGACAGCGCCAGCTCGACGGTCGGGCCGGAGTAGAGGGCGAAGGTGGCGGTGTAGAACTCCCCCGCGGCAGCCCCCGCGGCCGCGCCCAGGAGCGGCCGAAGCAGGGGGATGGCGAGTCCGAGGACGAGCCCGAGCACGGCAGGGATCGCCGCCGGCACCCAGAACGCGATCGGCGCCTCCTCGATGAAGGGGGGTACCCGGTGCCGATCGGGATGCTCGGGAGCGTCGTCGGAGGCGTCATCGGTGAAGGCGCCGAGCAGGATGCGCCCCGTGTAGGCCACCGTCGCGACCGCCGCCAGCGAGGCGGCGAGCGTCGCGATGATGCCCACCACGGGAGCCGGTCCGGCGTCGAGCAGGGCCCCGAGCACGTACTCCTTCGCGATGAAGCCGAGGAGAGGGATCACCCCGGCCATCGACAGTCCGGCCAGCACCGTGATCACCAGGGTGGTCCGCATCCGTCGCGAGAGCCCGCGAAGCAGCCGGATATCGCGCGTACCGGCCTGCTGGTCGATGATGCCGACGACCATGAACAGCGCCGCCTTGAACAGCGCGTGCGAGAGCGTGAACAGCACGGCGGCGGCGAGCGCCCCCGGGGTTCCGACACCGATCGTGGCGACGATGAACCCCAGCTGGCCGACCGTGGAGTAGGCCATGATCTGCTTGAGGTCGACGGCGCGAAGAGCCAGATACCCGCCGAGCAGGGCGGTGACGAGCCCGCTCGTCATCAGCACGGCCTGCCAGGCGGCGTTTCCGGCGAAGGCCGGCGACATCACCAGGAGCAGGTAGATGCCGGCCTTGACCATGGCCGCGGCGTGCAGATAGGCGCTCACCGGTGTCGGGGCGACCATCGCGTCGGGCAACCAGTAGTGGAAGGGGAACTGCGCCGACTTCGTGAGCGCGGCGATCGCCACGAGCACCGCGACGAGTGCTGTGAACGCCGGATCTGCCGACCACGCCTCCGCGGCCACGATCTCGTGCAACACGGTCGTCCCGGTTCGCGCGACCATCAGCGCGACCGCGAGCAGCAGGATGAGTCCGCCGATGGCGGTCACGATGAGGGTTCGCACGGCGGGAGCGCTCGCCTTCCGACCCGAGCGGTTGATGAGGAAGAACGAGCACAGCGTGGTGAGCTCCCAGAACACGAAGAGCAGCACGATGTCGTCGGCGAGCACGAGGCCCGTCATGGCGAACGCGAACAGCGTCATCCAGACGAAGTAGCCGGTGTGGCGGTGGACGTCGCGCGACGAGAGGTATCGCGCCGAGTACGCCATCACGAGCGCTCCGATGCCCAGCACGATCAGGAGGAACACGAGCGCCAGTCCATCGAGCCGGAGTCGCACGGCGACATCGATCGTCGGCAGCCACGGGATGCTCTCGCGAACCACGTCGCCCGCCGCGATCGCCGGCCCCATCATGCCGACCACCACAGCCAGACCGGCCAGAGCGGCCGCAGCGATCCAGCCCGCCGCGCGCCCGACGACGGCGGAGACGGCGGCCGTCAGGCCGACGACGGCGAGAGACGCGCCGAGGAGCGCAGAGAGCGTCACGGTGTCGCCCCGGTACGGCGGCAGGCAGGGATCATCGGGTCCTCACGGCGGTTCGGTCGAAGCAGCACCGCCGAGCACGACGGGGCCGTGAGCGCGCGCACGCGCTCGTTCTCGCCGACCAGGCTTCCCGGCACTCCCGCTGGCAGTCTACCGGCCGTTACTGCCCCGCATGCTGAGTGGCCGGCAGCTCGGAGCTCGGCGGCTGCGCCATCGAGGTGAGAGCGATCATGCGCGAGACCGCCCGGAGGTACTTCTTGCGGTATCCCCCCGACAGCATCCCCTCGGGGAAGATTTGGTCGAGCGGCACACCGGTGGCATGGATGCGCACCTGAGCGTCGTACAGCCGGTCCACCAGCGCCACCAGCCGCAGGGCATCCGTCTGGTTGTCGAGCACCCGGACGTCACGCAACCCGACGGCGTCGAGCCCGGCGATGAGCCCCACGTACCGGCTGGGATGCACGGTCGCGAGATGGCGCAGCGCCTCGTCGAAGCTGTCGACGGTCACGTCGCCCGGCTCGCGGCCGACCGCCGCGGTGAACGCCGCGTCGTCGAGCGAGACGGCGTGCCCCTCGATGTCGCGCTTGCGGTAGTCCTCGCCGTCGATGCGCACGGTCGTGAAGCGGTCGGCGAGCGCATGGATCTCGCGCAGGAAGTCCTGCGCGGCGAACCGGCCCTCGCCGAGGGCGTGCGGCGGAGTGTTCGACGTGGCAGCGATGCGCGAACCGCTGGCGACCAGCTCGCCGAGCAGTCGGGACATGACCATCGTGTCGCCCGGGTCGTCGAGCTCGAACTCGTCGATCGCGATGAGGGATGCCCCGCGGAAGTGCGCGACCGCTTCGCGGTAGCCGAGCGCGCCGACGATGGCGGTGTACTCGATGAAGGTGCCGAAGTACTTGCGGCCCCGGGTGCGGTGCCAGAGCGCCGCGAGCAGGTGGGTCTTGCCGACGCCGAAGCCGCCGTCGAGGTAGACGCCGGGCTTGGCGACGGACGCCGCGGGCTTGCGCGAGAACAACCCGCGCGTCGGTGCGACGCTCTCGCTCGAGAACACCCGCATCGCCTCGACCGCCGCGGCCTGCGAGGGGTAGCGCTCGTCGGGCACGTAGTTCTCGAGGCTCGCGCCCGCGAACTGCGGCGGCGGGCTCAGGTGGCCGACGAGCTCGGCGGCGGTCATCCCGGGTTGACGGTCGGTCAGCCGTGCCGCGGTCGTCGTGGGTTCCACCGTCATCGTTCGCCCTCGGGCTCGTCGCACTCCGTCATGTCCGGTCGGCGCCCAGCCGGAGTGCGTAGATTTCTCGGTGGGCGGTGTTCCCCAGTTTACCGCCGTGGAGAGAGGCCCCCATGACCGTCGCATTCGACCCCGCCGAGAAGTTCCAGGCCTACGCGCACCCCGAGCGCCTCGTCTCGACCGCCTGGCTCGAGGAGCACCTCGGTGCCCCCGGCCTCATCGTCGTCGAGAGCGATGAAGACGTGCTGCTCTACGAGACCGGGCACATCCCCGGCGCCGTCAAGGTCGACTGGCACACCGAGCTCAACGACCCCGTCGTGCGCGACTACGTCGACGGCGCGGGGTTCGCCCGCCTGATGAGCGCCAAGGGCATCTCACGCGACACGACCGTCGTCATCTACGGCGACCGCAGCAACTGGTGGGCCTCCTACGCGCTGTGGGTCTTCACGCTCTTCGGGCACGCCGACGTGCGGCTGCTCGACGGCGGTCGCGACCGCTGGGTGGCCGAGGGTCGCCCGCTCACGACCGACGCGCCCGCGCCCGCCGCCGTCGACTACCCCGTCGTCGAGCGCGACGACCGGGGCGTGCGCGCGTTCAAGGAGGACGTGCTCGCGCACTTCGGCAAGCCGCTCATCGACGTGCGCTCGCTCGAGGAGTACACCGGCGAGCGCACGCACATGCCGTCGTACCCGCAGGAGGGCGCTCTCCGCGGCGGTCACATCCCGACCGCGGCGAGCGTGCCGTGGTCGCGCGCCGCGAACGACGACGGCACCTTCCGCTCTGCCGACGAGCTGAGCGCGATCTACCGCGACGAGGCCGACATCGACGACTCCGACGATGTCGTCACGTACTGCCGCATCGGCGAGCGGTCGAGCCACACCTGGTTCGTGCTCGCCCACCTGCTGGGGGTGCCGCGCGTGCGCAACTACGACGGGTCGTGGACGGAGTGGGGCAGCGCCGTGCGCGTGCCGATCGCCGTCGGTGCCGAGCCCGGCGCCGCACCCGGCCGATAGCCTGAGCGCGTGACCGACCTGCCCGCGCCGCTCGCCGAGATCCGCGACGACTTCCTCTCCTTCAGCGAGAAGGACCGCCTGCAGCTGCTGCTGGAGTTCTCGAACGAGCTGCCCGCCCTGCCCGAGCGCTACCGCGAGCACCCCGAGCTGCTCGAGCGTGTCGAGGAGTGCCAGTCGCCCGTGTACCTGTTCGTCGAGGTCTCGCCCGAGGGCCGCGTCGATGTGCACGCGACGGCGCCCGCCGAGGCGCCGACGACGCGCGGCTTCGCCTCGATCCTCGCGCAGGGGCTCAGCGGCCTCGACGCCGCCGCCGTGCTCGCGGTGCCCGACGACTTCCCCCTGCAGCTCGGCCTCACCACCGCCGTGAGCCCGCTGCGGCTCAACGGCATGTCGGGCATGCTCTGGCGCATCAAGCGGCAGGTCGGCGAGAAGTCGGCGGCGTGATGCTGCGGCGGGTCGTGCCGGTCGCGGGCGGCGAGCTCGATATCGAGCATCCGGATGCCCGGCGCACCCTGCTCGACTGGTACACCCCGCACTCCCCCGAGCACGTGCGGCTCACGCTCGTCTCGACGCTCGACGGTCGCGCGGCCGGCGGTGACGGCACCTCGGAGTCGCTCACGTCGAGCATCGACCGCATGGTTCTCGGGGTGATCCGCCAGCACGCCGACGTCGTCCTGGTAGGAGCCGAGACGGTGCGTCGCGAGGGCCTGCGCCGACCCCGTCGCGCGGCGCTCGCGATCGTGACCGCGAGCGGCGACCTCCGCGGTCACCGGCTGTCGGCGGCCGAGGGGCGCACCTCTCCGGTGATCGTGCTGACGACCGAGGCGGGCGCGGAGCGCGCAGCCGACGCCGTGCCGGACTCCGCCATCGAGGCCCTGGCGACCGGGCCCGACGGGCGCATCCCCGCCGCGGCGATCCTCGCCGCACTACGGTCGCGCGGGCTCGTCGGCATCGCCGCCGAGGGCGGGCCCGCGCTCGCGGCGCAGCTGCTCGCCGCCGACCTCGTCGACGAACTGTGCCTCACCGTCATGCCGCGGCTCGGCGGCCCCGACCTGCCCGTGCTCGGCGACGGTGCCGCGCCCGTCACCCCGCTGACGGCGCGGCAGCTGCTCGTGGACGACGCGGGCGCGCAGTACGGGCGCTGGTCCCTGCGTCCGTAGCGGCATAGAGACCCTGATCGGCGAGCCAGACCCGGATCGCGCGCTCCCACCGTTGCGGGTCGTAGTTCCACAGCTTCGTGTGGCGGGCGATCGCGAAGCGCTCGAGCCGCACGACGTCGGGGCGCGCGGCCGCGAGCGCGATGCTCGCGCCGCTCGGCACGTAGCCATCGTCGTCGCTGTGCAGCAGCAGCATCGGGATGCTCAGCTCGGCCGCCCGCGCGACGATGTCGAGCCGCTCGAAGTCGATCGGCTCGGCGAGCCCCACCCACGACGACGCGCGGCCGGAGCCGAGCATCGCGAGCGCCGCGTCGCGCACGGCCGGGGGCAGCCCGGCCGCCGCCGCTTGGAAGCGCAGCGTCGGAATCCAGTCGACGACGGGCGACTCGAGCACCACGCCGTCGATGTGCTCCGCGAGCGGCGACCGGGTGATGCACTGCAGCACGGTCGCGCCGCCCATCGACCAGCCCATCAGCACGATGCGCCGCGCGCCCTCGGTGCGGGCGTACACGACAGCCGCCTCGACGTCGCGCCACTCCTCGTCGCCGAGCGCGTAGCGTCCGTCGTGGCTCGGCGGGGCATCCCCGTCGTTGCGGTAGCTGATGAGCAGGCACCGATAGCCCGCAGCGCGGAACACGCCCACGGCCCGCAGACCCTCCGCTCGCGTCACACCGCGACCGTGCACGACGACGGCCCAGGCGTCGCTCGCGCTCTCGGGCTCGATGCGCCAGGCCGGCGCGACGCCGACGGGGGTCTCGATGCCGACCTCGGAGAACGGCACGTTGAGATCGGAGGGCGTCAGGTACCACCAGCCGGCCCAGCGGCCGCGAGATGCCCGCTCGAGGTCACCGCGCTGCACCCCCTCGAGGCGGCGCAGCACCGAGACCTCGTCGTGCTCGACGATCGCGCCGACCCGGGCGTGCCCCCGATCGTGGTCGAACCACAGGCTGTAGCGCCCCGGCACGATGGTGTCGGGTGTGCGCCCGAGCCGCACGGTGCCGGCCGTGCGGTCGACGCCGAGGATGGCGACGTCCTCCTTGCGGCGGCGGGGCGGGGTGACGACGTCGCGCGCGACGCGCAGGGCGACGAGCGCGCCTCCGAGAAGCGCGGCGCCGCCCGCGAGGATCACGAGCGCCGCGGCCCTCGCGGCAGTCCGGCGCGCACTCCTCACCGGGCACCACGCAGGGAGGGGGTGCGCAGAACGGCGAGTCTCACGCACCGAACCTAGCAACAGCGCCTAGTCTGCACACGTGTCCCCCGCCCCGGCCGCCGAGACCTCGCCGCAGGTCGTCTTCGACGCGATCGTGGCGTCGGCCGAACGGGCGCGGCTGCGCGACGAGCTGCAGGTCACGACCATCCCGGCCCCGACGGGGCTCGCACCGTTCTCGTACGCGCTCGCCGCCGACGTGAACCCGGCCCGCCATGCCGACGACTCCGATCTCGGCACCGGGCGCCTCATCATCCTGTTCGACCCCGAGTCGCCCGAGGGCTGGGGCGGGCCGGTCCGGGTCATCTGCTACGCCCAGGCGCCGCTCGAGACCGAGATCGGGCTCGACCCCTTCGTCGCCGACGTCGCGTGGTCGTGGCTCGTCGACGCTCTCGCGGCGCGCGGGGCCGAGTACGCAGCGGCGAGCGGCACGGCGACGAAGGTGCTCTCGACCGGCTACGGCGAGCTCGCCGCGCAGGGCAGCGGCGCGCAGATCGAGTTGCGCGCCTCGTGGACTCCCCTCGAGCTAGACCTCGCCGCGCACGTCGAGGGCTGGGCCGAGCTGCTGTGCATGGTTGCGGGCTATCCTCCGGCGGCCGATGGCGTGGCGGTGCTGCAGCCCCGACGGGGGTCGCGTGGCTGACCGTCCGCCGATCACCGACCCGTTCGCCGTGCCTCCGAGTCCTCCGCAGCGTCGGCGGACGACCGCGAGTGCTCCCGTGACGGCGCCCGTAGCAGCCGCGCCCGACGAGGCACCCGCAGCGACCGCGACCGCAGATGCCTCTCCCCCACTCCCGACCGCGCAGCTAGCCCGCACGCCGCACGTCATCGACTCTCGAGACGACTACCTCGCCGCTGTCGCCGAGCTCGCCGCTGCGAGCGGCCCTGTGGCGGTGGATGCCGAGCGCGCGAGCGGGTTCCGCTACTCGCAGCGGGCCTACCTCATCCAGGTCTTCCGCCGGGGAGCGGGCACGTTCCTGTTCGATCCGCCCGCGATCGGCTCCTTCGCCGAGCTGCAGGCCACCATCGGCGCCGAGGAGTGGGTGCTGCACGCCGCGAGCCAAGACCTGCCGTGCCTGCGCGAGGTGGGGCTCGAGCCCGCGTCGCTCTTCGATACCGAGCTCGGCGCACGCCTCGCCGGCATGCCGCGCGTCGGGCTCGGCGCCGTCGTCGAAGACACCCTCGGCCTGCACCTGGCCAAGGAGCACTCCGCCGCCGACTGGTCGACACGCCCGCTGCCCGCGGCCTGGCTGACCTACGCCGCTCTCGACGTCGAGCTGCTGCTCGATGTGCGCGACCGCATCGCCGAGCGCCTCGTTGCGGCGGGCAAGAGCGTGATCGCCGCGGAGGAGTTCGCCGCCGTGCTCGCCAAGCCCGCCGCCGAGCCCAAGGCCGAGCCGTGGCGACGGCTCTCCGGCATCTCAACCGTGCGCGGGCAGCGCGCGCTCGCCGTCGCGCGCGAGCTGTGGCGGGCGCGCGACGCGTACGCGCAAGAGGTCGACACCTCGCCCGGCCGCCTGCTGCCCGACGCCTCGATCGTGGCCGCGGCCCGTGCGACGCTCGCCTCGAAGCGCGAGCTCGCGGCGCTCAAGACCTTCATGGGGCGGGCGAGCCGCACGCAGATCGACCGATGGTGGGCCGCGATCGAGGTCGGCCTCGCGACGGACGACCTGCCGGCGCACCGCAGCTCGGAGGAGAGCATCCCGCCGCCGCGGTCGTGGGCCGATCGCAGCCCGGAGGCCGATCGGCGCTACCGTGCCGTGCGCCCCCGGCTGCAGCAGATCGCCGACGAGCTCGAGCTGCCCGTCGAGAACCTGCTGACGCCCGAACACGTGCGACGGCTCGCCTGGGCGCCCCCCGCCGAGACGACGCCCGAGAGCATCGCCGACGCTCTCGCCGCGATCGGGGCACGCCGGTGGCAGATTGACGCAACCGCACAGGCGATCGCCGATGCCTTTGTGGAAGCGCTCCAAGAGCCCGACGAGGCCCCCGAGGCCGGTTCGTAGGAACACGCAGGGGTTCGCACCCCCTCGCAGCGGCCTCCCTAGGCTGAGCGCCAGACCATCAACCCCTGGGAGGCATCATCGTGGCTGAACGAGCCGACGTCGTATTCGTGGACGGGGTCCGGACCCCGTTCGGGCGCGCGGGCGAGAAGGGAATGTACTGGAACACCCGCGCCGACGACCTCATCGTCAAGGCGATGATCGGGCTGCTCGAGCGCAATCCCTCGCTGCCGAAGGACCGCGTCGACGAGGTCGCGATCGCCGCCACCACCCAGGTCGGCGACCAGGGCCTCACGCTCGGCCGCACCGCCGCGATCCTCGCCGGACTGCCGCTGAGCGTGCCCGGCTACGCGATCGACCGCATGTGCGCGGGTGCCATGACCTCGGTCACGACGACCGCGGGCGGCATCGCCTTCGGCGCCTACGACATCGCCATCGCCGGCGGAGTCGAGCACATGGGGCGCCACCCGATGGGCTTCGGCGCCGACCCGAACCCGCGGTTCGTCGCGGAGAAGCTCGTGAGCGGCGACGCCCTCAACATGGGCCTCACCGCCGAGCGGCTGCACGACCGATTCCCCGCGCTCACGAAGGAGCGCGCCGACCGCTTCGGTATGCGCAGCCAGCAGAAAGTCGCCGCGGCCTACGCGGCCGGCAAGATCCAGCCCGACCTCGTGCCCGTCGCCCTGCGCAGCGAGAGCGGATACGGCCTCGCGACGGCCGACGAGGGCTTGCGCCCCGACACCACGATGGAGGGTCTCGCAGGACTCAAGACCCCCTTCCGCCCGCACGGTCGGGTGACCGCCGGCAACGCTTCCCCGCTCACCGACGGCGCCACCGTGAGCCTGCTCGCGAGCGCGGACGCCGCGAAGGAGCTCGGCCTCACGACGAAGATGCGCCTCGTGAGCTTCGCCTACGCCGGCGTCGCCCCCGAGGTCATGGGCATCGGCCCCATCCCCTCGACCGAGAAGGCTCTGAAGAAGGCCGGGCTCACGATCGATGACATCGGTCTGTTCGAGCTCAATGAGGCCTTCGCCGTGCAGGTGCTGAGCCTGCTCGACCACTTCGGCATCGACGACGACGACCCGCGCGTCAACCCCTGGGGCGGCGCGATCGCGCTCGGCCACCCGCTCGCGAGCTCGGGCGTGCGCCTCATGATCCAGCTCGCCCGCCAGTTCGAAGAGCGGCCCGACGTGCGCTACGGCCTCACCGCCATGTGCGTGGGCCTCGGCCAGGGCGGCAGCGTCATCTGGGAGAACCCGCACTACACCGGAAAGAAGGCGTGACCGTGGCGACCACGAGCGCAACCGCGCAGTACTCCCCCGACCAGTTCGCCGAGCTGCGCGCGCTGAGCGATGACGAGGTCGTCACGCACAGCTACGTGCGCGACATCCCGCTGCCGAGCGGCGGGATGCTCGCTCTCGTCACCCTCGACAACGGCCGCGACCACACGAGGCCGAGCACCCTCGGCCCCGAGGGCCTCATGGAACTCGCCGGGGTGCTCGACGCCCAGAAGGCTCGCGCCGCCGCCGGTGAGATCCGCGCGCTCGCGATCACGGGCAAGCCGTTCATCCTCGCCGCGGGTGCCGACCTCTCGAAGGTCGGCGACATCCCGAGCTACGAGGCCGGCCTG
>NCEJ01000121.1 GCA_002280615.1 Micrococcales bacterium 32-70-13
GATCGCGCCGGGCGCGACGACCGCGTGGCCGCCGTGCACCGCGCGGATGGCGGCGAGCAGGAACTCGGGCTCGGCATCCTTCAGCAGGAAGCCGCTCGCACCCGCACGGATCGCGCGCAACGCGGCATCGTCGAGGTCGAACGTCGTCAGCACGATGACGCGCGGCGGCGTGCGGCCCGCCTCCATTGCCGACCTCAGGATGCCCGCCGTGCCCGCAATGCCGTCGGCGTGCGGCATCCGGATGTCCATGAGCACCACGTCGGGCAGCGCCTCGTCGGCGACGACCACGGCCTCGCCGCCGTCGCCGGCCTCGCCGACCACGGTCAGATCGGGTTGCGAGTCGATGAGCATGCGCACCCCGCGCCGGAACAGCGGCTGGTCGTCGACGAGCAGCACGCGGATCGCGCTCATCGCGCCTCCCACGGCAGGGCGGCCGGGTCGAGCGGCCGGCGCGGCACCGTGACGAGGCTCACGAGCACGACGAGCGGCGGGGGAGCGGCGGGCGTCGTCACGCCGGTGCTCCCGCGGTCACGAGTTCGTCGGCGGGCTCGGCCGGCTCGGCCGCGCGCTCCTCGAGGGGCAGGCGCGCCCGCACGCGGAACACTGCGCCCTCGTGCACGCTCAGCTCGCCACCGGCGAGGGATGCCCGCTCGCGCATCCCGTCGATGCCGTGCCCGCGGTCCTTCGATTCGGGAGTCTCCGCAGAAGCACCGTTCGTCACCACGAGGTCGACGGCCTGTTCGCCCCACTCGAGTTCGAGCGTCGCGGCACCGTCGCCGTGCCGCAGTGCGTTCGTGAGCGACTCCTGCACGATGCGGTAGAGCGCGAGCTCGCGCGCCTCGGTCAGACGCCCGCGATCGCCGAACTCCCGCACCTCGAGGGTGAGCCCCGAATCGCGCATCGAGTCGAGCAGCGCGTCGAGGTCGGCGAGCCCCGGCTGCGGCCCGGCCTCCTGCGTGTGCCGCAGCTCGGTGAGCAGCACGCGAACGTCGGCGAGGGCATCCCGCGCGGTCTGCGCGATCGTCTCGAAGGCGTCGGCCGCCGCGGGGGAGTCGCCCGCCGTCGCGTACCGCGCCCCATCGGCCTGCGCGATCACGACGGTGAGCGAGTGGGCGACGATGTCGTGCACGTCGCGCGCGACCCGCGTGCGCTCGGCCTCGAGGTCGGCGCGCGTGAGGGCGGCATCGCGCTGCGTGCTGACGGTCGCGACGGTCGCGCTGAGCTGGCGGCGGTTCCGGATGCTGCGCACGAGCTCGCCGAGCACCCACGGCAGCAGCGCGATGATCGGCCAGATGAGGAAGCTCAACCACTGGCCGACGATGAAGCCGATTCCTACCCCGAAGTAGATGCCCGAGTCGCGCACGATCGAGATGAAGATGCTCACTGCCACTAGCCACGTCGCACCGGCGCCAATCCATCGAACGACACTCGAGCCGTAGGCGACGGCACCGAAGACGAGGATGGCCGCGGCCACCGCGTGGAATCCGTTGAAGGTAATGCCGAACAGGAGGGTGAGCAGGAAGGACCAGAAAGCAAGGGCCAGGCCGACGAGAGCGAGAGTCGGTCGTACTCGGTGTACGGCCACTGCAGCGCCGATACCGATCGATGCGAGCGCCAGCACCAGGTTGGTGCCGCCGCCGCCCCACTGCTGGTTGAGGAGGGATGCAAGCGCAAACCACGCGCCGAAAACGATCTCCAGCGGGAAGGCGATGCGCGCACGGCGCTCGGGCGTGAACCACGTGATGAGTCGATCGAACATGTCCGCCACGGTACGGCGCGCGCGGCCCGCACCCGAGCGAAACTCGCGCGGCTCACCCGAGCGGATGACCCTTTTCATCCGAAAGGCTGACGGCAGAGCATCCCGAACCGCACGAACGTCGCCAGATTCGCCTCAAACCGGCGTAGCGCGCCTGCTCATGCGCCCGTTTGCGCGAGATCTGGCACGAAGCAGGACGGTGCGGGCGCACGTGCACCGCGCCGGGAGCGGGTGTACCCTGGGAGGGTGTTCGGCCAGCTCCTTCTTCGCTGCCGCGACGAGGCTTAGACCCTTAGCCTCCCTCGTCGCGGAGTTCGTCGTCGGCTGAAACCCTTCGAACCAGACAGCAGGAGCACCTCATGCAGAACCGTCAGCAGCCCTCGGGCATGCCGATTCACAAGTACCAGCCGTACCACGAGCAGCTCGCGATCGATCTGCCCGACCGCACCTGGCCCGCGCAGCGCATCACGCAGGCGCCCCGCTGGTGCGCGGTCGACCTGCGCGACGGCAACCAGGCGCTCATCGACCCGATGAGCCCCGAGCGCAAGCGCATCATGTTCGACCTGCTCGTGCGCATGGGCTTCAAGGAGATCGAGGTCGGGTTCCCGTCGGCGAGTCAGACCGACTTCGACTTCGTACGGAGCCTCATCGAGCAAGACCTCATTCCCGACGACGTGACGATCCAGGTGCTGACGCAGGCGCGCGAGCACCTCATCGCCCGCACCTACGAGTCGATCAAGGGCGCCAAGCGCGCCATCGTGCACTTCTACAACTCGACGAGCGTGCTGCAGCGCGAGGTCGTGTTCCGCACCGACGTCGAGGGCGTGAAGGAGATTGCGCTGCAGGGCGCGCGCTGGTGCCAGCAGTACGAGGCGACCGTGCCTGAGACCGAGATCTTCTACGAGTACAGCCCCGAGAGCTACACGGGCACCGAGCTCGAGACCGCGCTCGACATCTGCAACGCCGTCATCGAGCAGATCGCGCCGACGCCCGACCGCAAGATCATCATCAACCTGCCGGCGACGGTCGAGATGGCCTCGCCGAACGTTTACGCCGACTCGATCGAGTGGATGCACCGCCATCTCGCCCGACGCGACTCGGTCATCCTGAGCCTGCACCCGCACAACGACCGCGGCACGGCCGTCGCGGCGGCCGAGCTCGGCTACATGGCGGGTGCCGACCGCATCGAGGGCTGCCTCTTCGGCAACGGCGAGCGCACCGGCAACGTCGACCTCGTCGCCCTCGGCATCAACCTATTCACGCAGGGCATCGACCCGCACCTCGACTTCAGCGACCTCGACGAGATCAAGCGCACCGCCGAGTACTGCAACCAGCTCAAGGTGCACGAGCGCAGCCCCTGGGCCGGCGACCTCGTCTACACGGCCTTCAGCGGCAGCCACCAGGACGCCATCAAGAAGGGCTTCGAGGCGATGGATGCCCGGGCCCAGGCCGAGGGCAAGAGCGTCGACGACCTCGTCTGGGGGGTTCCGTACCTGCCCGTCGATCCGAAAGACCTCGGCCGCACCTACGAGGCCGTCATCCGCGTGAACTCGCAGTCGGGCAAGGGCGGCGTCGCTTACCTGCTCAAGACCGACCACGCGCTCGACCTGCCCCGCAAGCTGCAGATCGAGTTCAGCGGCGTCGTGCAGGCGAAGACCGACGCCGAGGGCGGCGAGGTGACGAGCGAGCAGATCTGGG
>NCEJ01000013.1 GCA_002280615.1 Micrococcales bacterium 32-70-13
GATCGCGATGGTCGTGCGGCCGCGGCTCGCGGTGTCGAGGGCCGCTTGCACGACGCGCTCGGAGACCGAGTCGAGCGCGCTCGTCGCCTCGTCGAGAATGAGCACGGGCGGGTCTTTCAGCAGCACGCGCGCGATCGCGACGCGCTGCTTCTCGCCGCCTGAGAGCCGGTAGCCGCGCTCGCCCACGACGGTGTCGTAGCGGTCGGGGAAGCCCGCGATGGTGTCGTGGATGCTCGCCGCACGGCAGGCCGCTTCGAGCTCGGCATCCGTCGCACCGGGCTTGGCGTACCGCAGGTTCTCGGCGATCGTGGCGTGAAAGAGGTAGGTCTCCTGGCTTACGACGCCGATGCTCTCGATGAGGCTCTGCTGGCGCAGCTGTCGCACGTCGACGCCGCCGACCTCGACCGTGCCACTCGTCACCTCGTGCAGCCGTGGAACGAGGTACGAGATGGTCGTCTTGCCCGCGCCCGAGGGCCCCACGAAGGCCACGAACTGCCCCGGGTGCACCTCGAACGACACGCGGTCGAGGGTCGGCGCACTGTCGGCCGGCGCATCCGGGTAGCGGAAGACGACGTCGTCGAAGCGGATGCGACCGCGGTGCGCGGGCTCGGGATCGCGCGCGTCGGCGTGCTCGGTGATGCTCGGTACGAGGTCGAGGTACTCGAAGATGCGCGCGAAGAGCGCGCCGCTCGTCTGCAGGTCGAGCGCCACCCGCATGAGTCCCATGAGCGGGTAGGTCAGGCGGGCCTGCACCGTCGTGAAGGCGACGATCGTGCCCGCCGTGACCGCGACATCCATCTGGATCAGCCAGGCCGCGACGAGATACACGACGGCGGGGATGACCGAGAGGAAGACGTTGACGGTCGCGAAGAACCACTGGCCGCTCATCGAGAGCTGCACTTGCAGACCGCGCTGCGTGTCGTTCTCGCGCTCGTATCGCTCGACCTCGCTCTGCTGGCGGTAGAAGCTCTTGGCGAGCAGGATGCCCGAGACGCTCAGGGCCTCCTGCGTGATCGCGGTCATGTCGCTCAGCGACTCCTGCGTCTTCGTGGCGATGCGCGCCCGCACCTGGCCCACGCGCCGCTGTGCGACGACGAGCAGCGGCAGCAGCACGACCGCGACGACCGTGAGCTGCCAGCTGAGGATGAGCATCGCGATGAAGGCCGCGATGACCGTGACGGTGTTGCCGATGACGCTCGAGACGGTATTGCTCAGCACGCCGGCGACGCCGCCGACGTCGTTCTGCAGGCGCGACTGGATGATGCCCGTCTTCGTGCGCGTGAAGAAGCCGAGCTCCATCGACTGCAGGTGGGCGAAGAGCCGCACGCGCAGCTGCGCCATGACGCTGTTGCCGACCGTGGCGGTGAGGTAGGTCTGGCCGATGCCGATGCCCGCCGAGACGAGCCAGAGCACGAGCATGCCCGTGACGAGCTGCAGCAGCACGGGCACGTTCGGGGTGCCCTCGGGCGGGAAGAGGCCGCGGTCGAAGGCCTGCTGCGTCAGCAGCGGAGGGATGACGCTGAGCGCCGCCGAGACGAGCACGAGCGCGATCGTGATCGCGAGCGGTCTGCGGTGCGGCCGGAAGAGCTCGGCGATGCGGGGCAGCAGGTTCGGGATGCGCGGCGCCTCGGCGTTGGCCGCCCGCTGCGCGGCGATATCGCCGCCCGACACGCGTGATCCCCGGCGGCCGCCTCCCATGCTCATAGCGCGAGCCTAGGCGCGACCACCGGGGATCCCGGTGTGAAGCGATGTGCCGAGAAGGTCAGCCCTTCGTCGAGCCCGCCAGCAGGCCGCGCACGAAGTAGCGCTGCAGGCTGAAGAACACGATGAGCGGCACGATGAGCGAGATGAACGCCGCGGCGGGCAGGCGCTCCTGGTTGCGCCCGAAGTTGCCCACGAGCTCGGCCAGTCGCTGGGTGAGCGGTGCGACGTCGGCCGTGCCGCCCGAGAAGACGAGCGCCACGAGCAGGTCGTTCCAGACCCAGAGGAACTGGAAGATGCCGATCGAGGCGAGGGCCGGCAGCGAGAGCGGGATGACGATGCGGAAGAAGATCTGGGTGTGGTTGGCACCGTCGACGCGCGCCGCCTCGATCACCTCGCCCGGGATCTCGCTGATGAAGTTGTGCAGCAGGAAGATGCACAGCGGCAGACCGAAGATCGTGTGGGCGATCCACACGGCCGGGAAGGTGCCGCTGATGCCGAGCACCTCGCTGAAGATCTGCAGCAGCGGGATGAGCGCCATCTGCAGGGGCACGATCTGCAGCGCGAAGATGAGCACGAAGATCGCGCCCGAGCCGCGGAACTTGATCCACGCGAAGGCGTACGCGGCCATCGTCGCGATGATGATCGGGAAGAGCGCGGCCGGGATGGCGATCACGAGCGAGTTCACGAAGTACGAGCCGAGGTTGGCCGACGACGCACCCTGCACCGTGAGCACGTCGAGATAGTTCTCGAGCGTGAAGCTCGGGCTCACGAAGATGTTCCACCAGCCGTTGGAGCGGATCTCCTCCGGCGTGCGGAACGACGAGACGAGCAGGCCGAACGTCGGGATCGTCCACAGCGTGGCGATGAGGATCGCGGCGAAGGTCGCCCACGGCGAGGTGAGGCGGTCTTTCACCCGGCGGGCCTTGCCGCCGCCCGCAGCGGTCGCGATGGCGCGGGTGGTGGGCTGCTCGGGAGCGTCAGCAGCGGCGGTGACGTCGGTGCTCATCGGATCTCCTTCTGCTTGCGCATGACGCGCACGTTGTAGACGACGATCGGCAGGACCATGAAGAACAGCACGACGGCGAGGGCGGAGCCGTAGCCCGTCTCTCCGCGGTTGAAGGCCTGCGTGTACATCTCGTTGGCGACGACCGAGGTGTCGAAGTTGCCGCCGGTCATGGCGCGCACGATGTCGAAGACCTTGAGGGTCGCGATCGAGATGGTCGTGATGACCACCACGAGCGTGCCCCGGATGCCCGGCACGGTGACGTTCCAGAACGACTGCCAGGCGTTCGCGCCGTCGAGGCGGGCGGCCTCGATGATCTCGACCGGCACGCCCTTGATGGCCGCCGAGAGCAGCACCATCGCGAAACCGGTCTGGATCCAGACCATGACGTTGATGAGGAAGATGGTGTTCCACGGCGAGTTGACGAGGAAGGGCTGCGGGTCCTGCCCGATCCAGACGAGGATCTGGTTGAGCAGGCCGATCTGCTCGCTGAAGCCGACCTCGCGGTACTCGTACATGAAGCGCCAGATGATGCCGGCGCCGACGAACGAGATCGCCATGGGCATGAAGACGAGCGACTTCAGCACCTTCTCGCCGTGCGACTTGTCGATGAAGACCGCGTAGGCGAGGCCGAAGATCGTCGAGAGGGTCGGCACGAGGGCCACCCAGATGAGGGTGTTGACGAGCACGATGACGATCTCGGGCTGCGTGAACATCCACACGAAGTTGTCGAGGCCGACGAAGTCGGAGCCGTTGGCCGTCTGGCGGCTGAAGAACGCCAGCACGGTGGTGCGGATCGCCGGGTAGACGAGGCCGACCGCGAGGAGCACGATCGACGGGCCGACGAAGGCGGCGAGCTGCCAGTAGTCGCGGCCCCGTTTGGGAGCTCGATCGGCGAGGAACAGGACGAGGCCCACGACGGCGGCGAAGACCGCCAGCCCCAGGACCATGATCCCGAACTTCGAGACGAGATCAGACCAGAAAGCACTCATGCCCTATCAAACCTCCATTGGTTTGGCGTGGATGTGGGCCACGTTACCCGACAGACCGGCCCACCGGACTGCGAGAGTCCGATGGGCCGGTGTGTCATGCGGTTATTCGCCGACGCTGATTACTGCGGGAACGTGGCGTCGATCGAGCGGAGGACATCCACCGTCGGCGTGCCGTTCACCCAGTCGACCATGCCGGTCCAGAACGAGCTGGTTCCGACGGCGGCGGGCATCAGGTCAGAGGCGTCGAAACGGAAGATCGTGTCGTCGCCCTGCAGGATCTCGACCGACTGGCGGGCGAGGTCGGAACCGGCGAGCGAGGGGTCGAGACCCTTGTTCGCCGAGATGACACCGCCGCGCGAGACGCGCTCGTTGGCGAAGGTGTCGCTCGAGAGGTACGCCTGGAGAGCAGCGGTCGCCTCGTTGTCGTTGAACGCGGCCACGAACTCGCCACCACCGGTGACGGCGTTGGGGTCGCCCTCGGCGATCGGCGGGGTGATGAAGGCCCAGACGTCGCCGTCAGGAGCAACCGTCACGCCCTCGCCCCACTGCGCCTCGTAGAACGACGCCTGGTGGTGCAGCGAGCAGGTGCCGTCGAGGATCGAGAGGCCGCCATCCTGGAAGGTGGTGGTTACGATCGACTGCACGCCGCCGAAGCCGCCGTTGACGAACTGGTCGTTGAGGAGGACCTCGCCGACGAGGTCGAACGCCTCGGTGATCTCGGGCGAGTCGAACTTCAGCTCGCCAGCGACCCACGCGTCGTAGGCCTCGGGGCCAGCGGTGCGGAGCACCAGGTCCTCGACCCAGTCGGTGCCGACCCAGCCGGTCGCGTCACCCGAGCCGAAGCCCACGCACCACGGACGGTACGGTCCGTCGTTGCGCTCGGTCATCTGCTGCGAGAGGTCGAGCAGGCCCTGGTAGGTCGTCGGGATCTCGTAGCCGTTCTCCTCGAAGTCGGCCGGCGAGTACCAGACGTAGCCCTTGACGCTCGCGAGCAGCGGCGCGGCGTAGAAGGTGCCGTCGACAGTGCCGTAGCCCTTCCACGACTCGCTCCAGAACTCGTCCACGTTGGCCTCGACGGCCTCGGGGGCCGGCACGACGTAGCCGTCAGCGATGAGGCGCTGCAGCAGACCGGGCTGCGGGATGATCATCAGGTCGGGGGCGTCGCCGGCAGCGGCGCGCACGTTGATCTGCGTCTCCGCCTCCTGCGTGCCGTTGTACTCGACCGTGATGCCCGTGCAGGCCTCGAAGTCGGCCATGCTCTCGACCAGGGCGTCAGCCTCGGTGTCGATGATGGTCGCGTAGAGCTCGACGCTCTCGCCCTCGAAGGTGCCGTAGGCCTCGTAGGCCGCGCAGTCGGCGTCGCCGCCAGCGCCCGGGTCGGTCTCGGCAGCGGCGCAGCCCGCGAGCACGAGGCTCAGGGCTCCGATAGCCGCGGCAGGCGCAATGAGCCTGCGTCGGAGAGTGGAACTCATGTGTTTCCTCCTCGTTGAGGTCGGTCAGCGCGCCGATCGACGCGCGTGGTTGTGGTGGTGCAAGAGGTGGAATTCGGCGTCAGAAGGGCCGTTGGACACTTCGTCGGGAACCGGTTCCAGGTGTCACCGTACGTCACGATCCGATGGGCCGCAACCCACTCATCCCCGGACGTTACCGATCCGTTGTCGAATTCGCCGGCCGCACCCAGGCGCGCGCTGCGCGGCGACGCGACTCGGCAACCGCTCTCACATGGCATCGGTTCCACACTCCCGCGATTCGGGCTACACTGACGCCACGACGCACCCCGCCGGGCCCGGTCGACACGATCGGCGCCGGCCGCGCATCCACCGCCAACGTCCAACGGAGGGCACGAGGCCATGAGCATCCTCGCCGATGTCGCCCGCATCGCGGGCGTCTCGAAGTCGACCGCCTCGCGGGCGCTGAGTGGGCGCGGCTACGTCTCCGACGACACCCGCCGCCGGGTCGAGGATGCCGCTGCCGAGCTCGGCTACGTGGTCTCCTCCACCGCCGCGAGCCTCGTGACCGGGCGCACCCGCAACGTCGGCGTGGTCATCCCGTACATCAACCGCTGGTACTTCGCCGAGGTGCTCGAGGGCATCGAGTCGGCGCTCATCCGCGCTGGGTACGACCTCACGCTGTACCGGCTCAGCACCGACCGCGACCTGCGCCGTCGGGTCTTCGACTACTTCCTCGTGCGCAAGAGGGTCGACGCGGTCATCTCGGTCGCGATCGATCTCAGCCCCCACGAGGTGCAGATGCTGCAGTCTCTCGGCAAGCCCCTCGTGGGCATCGGCGGGCGCATCGACGGCATCCCCTCGCTCTCGATCGACGACGTCGAGACCGCGCGCCTGGCGACCGAGCACCTGCTGAGCCTCGGCCACCGCCGCATCATGCACGTCGGCGGCGACCAGAACGAGCAGATGGACTTCCGCGTGCACTCGCAGCGCTACACGGGCTTCGCGCAGGCGCTGCGCGACGCGGGGGTGATCGTCGACGACGACTTCCGCGAAGCCGACTTCTCGATCGAGGGCGGCTACGCGATCGGACTCGCTGTGCTCGGAGACCCGCGGACGCGGCCGACGGCGATCTTCGCCGGGTGCGACGAGATCGCCATCGGCATCATGGTCGCCGCGCGCCAGCTCGGCATCAGCATCCCGAGCGAGCTCTCGATCATCGGGGTCGACGGCCACCCGCTCTCGGAGATGTTCGGGCTCACCACCCTCGCGCAGCAGCCGGGTGCGCAGGGAGCGCGCGCGGTCGAGCTGCTGCTGAGCCAGCTCGAGCACGCCGAGGCCGCGCCGCCCGACGAGCACCTGCTGCTGCCGACGGCGCTCACCGTTCGGGCGAGCACGGCCGCGCGGCGCGAGCAGAGCGCCTGAGCCGCACGCGGCGACGGCCGGAGCGGCCCTGGCCGTCACGGATCTGACGGAACCGCCGCGAACGCACGAGAGCCCCGCACCGACTCGCGTCGGGCGGGGCTCTCGGGGTGAAGCGGGGTGACTACTTGAGGGTGACGGTGGCGCCGGCCTCTTCGAGCTGGGCCTTCGCCTTGTCGGCGGTCTCCTTGTTGACACCCTCGAGGACGACGCCGGGGGCGCCGTCGACGACGGCCTTCGCCTCGCCGAGGCCGAGGCTCGTGAGCGCGCGGACCTCCTTGATGACCTGGATCTTCTTGTCGCCGGCGGCCTCGAGAACGACGTCGAACGACGACTTCTCCTCGACCTCCTCGGCGGCGGCGGCGGGGCCGGCGGCGGCGGCGACCGCGACGGGCGCGGCGGCGGTGACCTCGAAGACCTCTTCGAACTTCTTGACGAACTCGCTGAGCTCGATGAGCGAGAGCTCCTTGAACGCCTCGATGAGCTGGTCAGTCGTGAGCTTGGCCATGATTTCTCCTTCTAGTGGGGTGATGTCGTGAACCGGTCAACCGAGGATCAGTTGCCGGACTCCTGCTTCTGCCGCAGCGCGTCAACAGCGCGAGCGGCCTGCGCCAGCGGCGCGTTGAACATGTACGCGGCACCGAACAGCGAGGCCTTGACGGCGCCGGCCAGCTTGGCCAGCACCACCTCACGGCTCTCGAGCTCGGCGAGCTTCATGACCTCGGAGGCGTCGAGCGGCTTACCGTCGAAGTAGCCGCCCTTCACCACGAGGTTGGGGTTCGCCTTGGCGAAGTCACGCAGCGCCTTCGCCACGGTCACGGGGTCACCGTGAACGAAGGCGAGGGCGGACGGGCCGGCGAGCATGTCATCGAGCGAGTCGATGCCAGCCGCGTTGGCCGCGATCTTGGTGAGCGTGTTCTTCACCACGGCGTACGACGCGTCAGCACGGATGTTGCCGCGCAGCGTCTTCAGCTGCGCCACCGTGAGGCCGCGGTACTCGGTGAGCAGGACGGCGGTCGAGCTGCGGAAAAGCTCCGTCAGCTCGGCGACCGTTGCTTCCTTGTTCGCCATGGTGCTCCTCAATGTTTGTCGTTGGTCTCGCCTCGACCACCGGCGGGGTGGAGAACCCGGCACACATGACGAAAGGCCCATGCGCACGCGCACGAGCCTCTTCGCTCCCTCTCATCAGATCGAGGGGGGGCGGTATCAGTTCGGTACACCTGCGCGGGCCGTCGTCCGCTCCGCGAGGAGCGTGCGAGCCTTCGGTCGTCGTGCTGCACTCGCAGACGGGGTCTGCAGGCGAGCACGCTGACAACCAGCGGTCTATGGCAAGAAGCCAGCATACGTGCCCGAGGGCGGTCACCGCAAAACGGCCGCCCTCGCTAGACCTCGTCGAGCCACGAGTGGCTCGACGCGTAGCCGAGCTCGCGCCGCGCGGCGTCGATCGAGAGCAGGGTCTCGCGGCCGAGGAGCGGTCGCGCGAGCGGGGCATCCGGGAACTCGGCAGCCACGAGCGCGGCGGAATCCTGCCGCATGACGGTGTCGGCGGCCGCGATGATGTACGTCTCGTAGCCGGGGCCGCGCGTGGCGAGCGCGCGCTCGACGGCGTGCGCGCCGTCGCGGCGGTCGATGTAGCCCCAGAGGTTCCACCGGCGCACGGCGGGGTCGTGCTGCCACGACTCGAACGCGGCGTAGTCGTCGGGGGCCATGACGTTGCTGAACCGCAGGCCCGTGATCGACAGCGCCGGGTCGAGGCGGCAGAGCTTCCGGCCGAGCTCCTCCTCGAGGTGCTTGCCGATCGCGTACATGAAGTTCGGCCGCGTCGGCTGGGCCTCGTCGATCGGGATGGCGGGCGGGTCCTCCGCGAGCGGCAGGCCGAGCAGCGTCTCGCTCGAGGCGTGCACGATGCGCGCGATGCCGACGCGGCGGGCGGCCTGGAAGACCGCGATCGTCATGGCGAGGTTGTCCTGCAGCAGCACCGTATCGGGGCGGATGCCCGGCGCGGGGCTCGCCGCCAGGTGCACGACGGCGTCCAGGCCGTCGTAGCGCTCCTCGACCCCCGCGAGGGCGTCGAGCACCTGCCCGGTGTCGGTGAGGTCGACGCGCACGAAGCCCTCACCCGGGGCGCCGACGGCGTCGAGGCCGGTCACGGAGTGCCCGGTCTCGACCAGGTGGTCGACGACGGCCTGCCCGAGCTTGCCGGCCGAGCCGGTGACGGCGATGCGCATGCCTCGAGCCTAGGCCGTGACGGCGGCGGCGCTCGGCGCGAGCGGCAGGCTCACCCGGAAGACCGTCTCGCCCGGGCGCGACGATGCGGCGACCTCGCCGCCGTGGGCCTGCACGACCGCCGCCACGATCGCGAGCCCGAGGCCCGTCGAGCCCGTGGCGCGCGAGCGCGAGGTGTCGGCGCGCGCGAAGCGCTCGAACAGCACGGGCTGCACCTCGGGCGGGATTCCCGGCCCGGTATCGGTCACGGTGACGATCGCGCGGCCCTCGAGCGTGCCGAGCGCGGCCGTGACGCGCGTGCCCTCGGGCGTGTGCACGCGCGCGTTGGCGAGCAGGTTGGCGACGACCTGGTGCAGGCGGTGCTGATCGCCCGCGACGATGACCGGGTGGTCGGGCACCCGCACGACCCAGTCGTGCGCGGGTGAGGTGGCGCGGGCGTCGGCGAGGGCATCCGTCACGAGGGCCGCGAGGTCGACGGCGTCGCGCCGCAGCTCGCGCCCCTCATCGAGACGGGCGAGCAGCAGCAGGTCGTCGACGAGCCCCGACATGCGCACCGACTCCGACTCGATGCGCGAGAGCGCGTGGCGGATGTCGTCGGGCAGCTCGTGCCCGCTGCGGCGCGTGAGCTCGCTGTAGCCGCGGATGGCGGCGAGGGGAGTGCGCAGCTCGTGGCTCGCGTCGGCGACGAACTGGCGCACCTTCTGCTCGCTCGCCTGGCGAGCGTCGAAGGCGCTCTGCACGTGCTCGAGCATGCGCGTGAAGGCCGCACCGAGCTGGCCGACCTCGGTGCTCGGGTCGGTGTCGAGCACGGGCAGCCGATCGGCGAGGGCCACGGCGCCACGGTGGAGCGGCAGCGTCGTGACGGCCGTGGCCGCTTCGCGCACGCGCGTGAGCGGGCGCAGCCCCAGGCGCACGACCTCGCGCCCGAGCACGGCGGCGACGATGAGGATGCCGCCGAGCACCGCGGCGATGACGGCCGCGAGGCGGGCGGTCGTCGTCGTCACCTCGGCCGTCGGCAGCCCGACGATGAGCACCGAGCCGCCCTCAGTCGCGGTCGCGAGCACGCGGAACTCGCCGAGCCCGCCCGGCAGCCGCACGGTCGCGGGGTCGCCGAGCGCCCGCGCCGCGATGACGCGCAACTGCATCGAGCTGAGCTCGCGCACGGTTGCGTCGTTATCGAGGTAGGCGGCGACGGCCGAGCCGTCGGCCTGCACGAGCCCGATGAGCGAGCCCGTCGGCAGGCCGGGCCGGTCGAGGCTCTGCGCGGGCCCGCGCCCGGGCGCCGCGATCGTCGAGATGCGCTGCGCGATCACGCGCAGCTCGTCGTCGAGCTGGGCGACGAGGTTGGCGCGCAGGAAGTACACGCTCAACACGCCGATCGCGAGGGTCGCCATCATGAGCAGCACGAGGATGCCCGCTACGAGCCGCTTGCGCAGCGACCACCCTCCCTGCATCAGGTGACCGGCTTGATCATGTAGCCGACGCCGCGCACGGTGTGGATCATGGCGGGGCCGAGCGTGTCGATCTTCTTGCGCAGGTACGAGATGTAGATCTCGACGATGCTCGAGCGGCCGCCGAAGTCGTAGCTCCAGACCCGGTCGAGGATCTGCGCCTTGCTCAGCACGCGCTTGGGGTTGCGCATGAGGTAGCGCAGCAGCTCGAACTCGGTCGCGGTGAGCTCTACCTCGGTGTCGCCGCGGCGCACCTCGTAGCTCTCCTCGTTGAGCACGAGGTCGCCGACGCGGATCTCGGGGTCGGCGCGCTCGCTCACGACGAGCGTGCTGCGGCGGATGAGCCCGCGCAGGCGCGCAACGAGCTCTTCGAGGCTGAAGGGCTTGGTGACGTAGTCGTCGCCGCCGGCGGTGAGGCCCACGACACGGTCGTCGACCGAGTCCTTCGCGGTGAGGAAGAGCACGGGTACGTCGGTGCCGTCGGCGCGCAGCCGGCGCAGCACCTCGAGGCCGTCGAGGTCGGGCAGCATGATGTCGAGCACGACGATGTCGGGCTTGAACTCGCGGCCGTGCTGCAGGGCCTGCTGCCCGGTCAGCGCGGTGCGGACATCCCACCCCTCGTACTTCAGGGCCATCGAGACCAGGTCGGCGAGCGAGGGCTCGTCGTCGACGACGAGCGCGCGCACGGGCGAGCCGTCGGGGCGGGTGAGGCGGGGGGAGTCGGGGAGCTCGTCATCGGCCATGCCCCCCAGTAAGCCGCAGTTTCCTATGAGCCTCCTTTGAGCATCCACTACACGCCGCGGTCGTACCGCGGGCAGAGAAGTGCCCCGGCTGCGAGGGGATGCGGGGCCGGGGCTCTGGGGGGAAGGAATCGGGGGTGCTCAGGCGCGGTGCGCTCCGCGGCTGCGGCGGCCGGTGCCGGCGACCCCGGCGATGAGGCCGAAGAAGCCGATGACCGAGGCGGTGACGATGAGGGGGAGAGTGATCATGGGGTGCCTCGCGTTCGGGATCTGAGTGCCAGGAGGTCCCGCCGGTTCGGGTCCGGCGAGTCCTCTCTGTGGGGGACTCGGTTCGTCCCCCACAACGAGTGTGCGCTTAACGAACGTGCTTCACACTCCCCCGTTGGGGGGCAGGTCGGTCCCCAGAATGGGGGACCGGCTCGTTCACTTTTCGCGCGCGCCGCCTAGGCCGCGTCGGGGGCGGCGGCGGCCGTGAGCGCCGGCCGCGTCAGCAGGCGCGCCGCTCGCACGATGCCGAACACCACGAGCCAGCCGATACCGATCGTCGTGGCCACGAGCTCGAGCCGGCTACCGAACACGGCGTTCCAGCGGGCGAGCGACAGCAGGCCGCCCATCGCCGCGACGACGCCCACGGCGAGCGCCATGAGCAGGGTGATTCCACTCAGAGCGCGGTGCCCCGGCGCGAACGCGACCTGCAGCATCGCCCAGCAAGCGGCGCCGAACGCGATGACGGCGGCGAGGGTGTGCACGAGATCCTGCACCGTGAAGGTGTCGCCGAGCGGCAGGGGGCACGCCGGCGTGCACGGCACCTGCGCCGCCACGAAGAAGGCCGAGCAGGCGAGCACGAGCGTGAGCGCCGGCGTGCCGCGTCGCAGCAGCGCCGGTCGGCTGCGCAGATCGCGCATCGACCAGGCGACGAGCAGGCCGCCCGCGACGAGCAGCAGCAGCGCGAACCGGAACTGCTCGGCCGTCGGTTCACCTAGTGCCCCGAGCTCGCTGACGTAGAGCTCGCGCGGCACGCTCACGCGAGCCAGCCAGATCAGCACGAGAGCGGCCGCCACGAGGAGGGCGCCGATGACGGCGAGCGCGGCATCCCGATGCCGCTGAGGGCTGTCGACCACGGAAGGCGGGTCAGGCGGCGGTCGCCGGTGCGGCGGTCTCGTCGATCGCGTACGCGGCCCCCGGCCCTCTGCGCAGACGGGAGATGCGGATCACACCGGCGCCGACGAGCCCGATGACGGCGGCGATGAGGATGACGTAGAACGCCACCGAGAGGTAGCCGTTCGCCGAGGTCACGGGGTTCAGGAAGGGGTAGGGATACCAGGGGCCGTCGGTGACGACGTCATAGGTGAGCGGCCCGCGCACGAGCGTGTAGACGGCCCAGAGGATCGGGAAGGCCACGATCGTGCCGATGTGCTTCCAGTCGAGGCGGTGGCGACCCGGCGCGAACAACCAGTCGACCAGGAGGTAGAGCGGCCCCCACAGGTGCAGGATCTCGTTCGACCAGTCGAGCGTTGCGCCCTGCGGCAGCTCGATGCCGCGCAGCAGCAGGTTGTAGACGATGCCCGTCGTGACCATGAAGGTCGTCGCGACGGCGCGGAGCACGCTGAACCAGTGCGGGCTCTTCTTCAGCAGCGTGAGCCCGACGCCCATGACCAGCACCACCGTGGCGAGCACGTTCGACTCGATCGTGAAGAAGCTGAAGAAGTTGACGAGTCGGAACGGGATGTCGGTGAGACCCTGCGACTGCCAGAACGCGAGAGAGGTGACGATCTGGCCGACCACGGCGGCGCCGATCGCGAGGGCCGCGGCGACCCGCAGCACGAGGAAGAGAGCGGTCACGACTTCGGGCCTTTCGACATCTGGTGCAGGGTCTGCGCTCATGCTACGTGGCCCGAGGGTCTCTCGTCTCCGGGTTGTGACAGGGAGTTAACACGCGCGAGACGCGCATCGTGTTCACTGGGGTCAGCAGGGGGAGGGCGAGAAGCGATGGCGATGATGCGCGCGATGGTCATGACGGGGGTCGGCGGCCCCGAGGTGCTCGAGAGCACCGAGCTGCCGATGCCCGTGCGGGCGGGGGCCGAGGTGCTTGTGCGGGTGCACGCGACGAGCGTCAACCCCATCGACGTGAAGACGCGGGCGGGCCGCGGGGCGGCACCGGCGATCAGCCACTACCCCGTCGTGCTCGGCTACGACATCGCGGGCGTCGTGGTCGAATCGCCCTACGAGTCGCACCCGCTCGGCCCAGGTCGCGAGGTCTACGGCATGACGCTCGTGCCCCGGATCGACGGCGGCAATGCCGAGTACGCGGCGGTTCCCGAGCTGTTCCTGACCCCCAAGCCGACCGTGCTCTCGATGACCGAGGCGGCGGCCGTGCCGCTCGCGGCGCTCACCGCCTGGGGCATGGTCGTCGACGTCGCGCGCGCCCACGAGGGGCAGCGGATGCTCATCCACGCCGGCGCCGGCGGCGTCGGCCACTTCGCGGTGCAGTTGGCGGCCTACTTCGGCGCGACGGTCACTGCCACGTGCTCGACCGCGAACGTCTCCTTCGTGCGCGAGCTCGGTGCCGCGCGCGTCGTCGACTACACGGCGACCCGCTTCGAGCACGAGGTGCACGATCACGATGTTGTCATCGACCTCATCGGCAATGTGCACGACGACACGGGCACGCGCTCGCTCGGCACCCTGCGACCGGGCGGCCTGCTCGTCAACGCACCCTCCGGCAGCTGGCCGAGCATGATCGACGACGCCGCGGCCGCGGGCGTGCGCGCGACCGACTACAAGGTCTCACCGAGCGGCGCGACCCTCGCCGTCATCAGCCGCATGATCGAAGCGGGCGACCTGCGCGTGCACGTCGACCGCGTGCTGCCGCTCGAGCAGCTCGCCGAGGCGCACCGGCTCGTCGAGTCGGGCCGCACCCGCGGCAAGATCGCTATCGAGGTATCCCGACCGTGACGCCCGTCCAGACCAGCTGGCGCTCGCGCACGTAGTCGTCTTCGACCGTCTCGCCGACGAGAAAGCCCTTCGTGCCCACGATCGCGAACCCCGACTTCTCGGAGAACCGGTTCGCTCGGGCGTTGTGGACGTTCACCCCGAGCCACACGCTCACCGCACCCTCATCGACCGCCGCGTGCAGCGCGCGCTCGACGAGCGCCGACGCCACCCCGCCGCCGTGCTGGTCGGGATGCACGTACAGCCTGCTCAGCTCAGCCGTGGGGCGATGCCGCACCGCGGCCGCGACGTCGGGGTCGTGCGGCTCGCCGTGCACGAGCATGGCGTAGCCGCCGAGCTGCCCGCCACGCTCGGCCACGAGCACGAGCCGGTGCGGGTCGGCGAGGGAGAACTCGAACGAGGCGCGGCTCAAGTGCTGCTCGATGAATGCGGCCTTCGCCGCCACGGTCGTCGACGGCGGGCACGCGAGCGGGAAGGTGAGGGCCGCGAGCAGGTGCAGCGCCTCCACTTCGTCGCGGCGGGCCTCGCGCACGCGCACACCGCTGTCGAGCATCCCCTCATTCTGCCCCGGCCGCGTTCGCAACTCAGGCTGGAGGGCCGGATGTGCCGCACGAATCGCGCACATTCGCCTGCTCAGCCTGAGTTGCGAACACGCACGCGGCGAGACGCCGTTCTGGCCGAGCCGGAGACACGAATGGCCCCGCCGAAGCGGGGCCATTCGTACGCCGGGCCGCAGCAGCGGCGGCGCGACAGAAAACGCTAAACGGCGTTGACGTCGAGCGGGATGCCCGGGCCGAAGGTCGTCGAGAGCGAGCCCTTCTGCAGGTAGCGCCCCTTCGAGCTCGACGGCTTGAGGCGCATGACCTCGTCGAGCGCCGCCTTCAGGTTCTCGTGCAGCTGCTCCTCGGTGAAGGCGGTCTTGCCGATGATGAAGTGCACGTTGGCGTGCTTGTCGACGCGGAACTCGATCTTGCCGCCCTTGATGTCGGTGACGGCCTTGGCCACATCGGGGGTGACGGTGCCGGTCTTCGGGTTGGGCATGAGGCCGCGGGGGCCGAGCACCTTGCCGAGTCGGCCGACCTGGCCCATGAGCTCGGGGGTCGAGACCGCCGAGTCGAAAGCGGTGTAACCGCCCGCGACCTTCTCGATGAGCTCGACGCCGCCGACCTCGTCGGCGCCGGCCGCGATCGCGGCCTCGGCCGCGGGGCCGGTCGCGAACACGATGACGCGGGCGGTCTTGCCCGTGCCGTGGGGCAGGTTGACGGTGCCGCGCACCATCTGGTCGGCCTTGCGGGGGTCGACGCCGAGCTTGAGGGCGACCTCGACGGTCGAGTTGGTGTTCTTCGAGCCGGTCTGTCGAGCGACGGCGACGGCCTCGGCCGTCGAGTAGAACTTGCCGTCTTCGATCTTCTCGGCCGCGGCCCGGTAGGCCTTCGACTTCTGTGCCATGTTGTGTCTCCTAGAGGTGAGTTCGCGGTTGACGAGCCTGGCTGGCTCTCCCGCTGGTGTGTTGAGCTGGTGGAAGGTGACGATGCACCTCGGCGCTATCGACCAGTCGTGACGAGTTGCTGTCACGCCATCACTGGTCGAATAGCGACTCGTCGCTATTCGACAGTGATGCCCATGCTGCGAGCAGTGCCGGCGATGATCTTCTCGGCCGCCTCGATGTCGTTGGCGTTGAGGTCGACCTGCTTCTGCTCGGCGATCTGGCGCACCTGCTCCTTGGTGAGCTTGGCCACCTTGACGGTGTGCGGGGTCGACGACCCCTTCTGCACGCCCGCGGCCTTCTTGATGAGCTCGGCGGCCGGCGGGGTCTTGAGGATGAACGTGAACGAACGGTCTTCGTACACGGTGATCTCGACCGGGATGACGTTGCCGCGCTGGGCCTCGGTCGCCGCGTTGTAGGCCTTGCAGAACTCCATGATGTTGACGCCGTGCTGACCGAGCGCCGGGCCGATGGGCGGGGCGGGGTTGGCGGCGCCGGCCTGGATCTGCAGCTTGATCAGACCCGTGACCTTCTTCTTCGGTGCCATGTTCTCTTCCTTCGTGTCGAGCGGCATCCGGGTGGATGCCGCGCTCCCGCCTGCGTGCCCTGTGCACGCCGCGGTGGTCAGTGACTAGAGCTTGGTGACCTGGTCGAACGACAGCTCGACCGGGGTCTCGCGCTCGAACAGCGAGACGAGCACGATGAGCTTGCCGCTCTCGGGCTTGATCTCGTTGATCGTGCCGGGGAGCCCGGCGAACGAGCCCTCCTTGATGGTGATGGTCTCGCCGACCTCGAAGTCGATCTCGGCGGGTATGACGCGCGCGGCGAGGCCGCCGCCCTTCGCGCCGCCGGCCTTGGCCGGGGCCTCGGCGACCTGCACGGTCGACTTGAGCATCTGGAACGCCTCGTCGAACCGCAGCGGCGTGGGGTTGTGGGCGTTGCCCACGAAGCCCGTGACGCCCGGGGTGTGCCGAACGACCGACCAGCTGTCTTCGTTCAAGTCCATGCGCACGAGCACGTAGCTGGGGATGCGCACGCGCGTGACGAGCTTGCGCTGGCCGTTCTTGATCTCGACGACGTCCTCCATGGGGACCTGCACCTCGTAGATGCTCTCCTCCATGTTCATCGAGATCTTGCGGTTCTCGATGTTCTGCTTCACGCGCTTCTCGAAGCCCGCGTAGGAGTGCACGACGTACCACTTGCCCGGCTTCATGCGCAGCTCGAGCTTGAACTCGTCGTAGGGGTCGACCTCGGCGGGCTCGGCGTCGGCCTCGGGCTCGTCGGCCTCGTCGTGGGTCGCCTCCGCGGCGGCCTCGGCCTCGTCGGCAGAATCGATGTCGAGGGCGTCGTCGACGATCGCGTCGGCCTCGGGGTCGGCGGCGGCCTCGAGCGCGTCGAGCAGGCCGTCGAGGTCGGGCTCGTCGCTCTCGTCGACGAGGTGCATCGCCGAGTGCTCGACGGCGTCGACCGCGTGCAGGTCGGCGTCGAGGGTGTTGCCCTCCTGGGCCTCGTCCTCCTCCGACGACTGCTCACGAAGCGCACGAGCCACAGGAACACGATGTCGAGGCCCGACACGATCGCCATCATGATGATCACGAAGACGAGCACGACGATCGTGTAGGTGATGAGCTCGCGCCGGGTGGGGGTGACCACCTTGCTGAGCTCGTTGAGCACCTGGCGGATGAACAGCGCGAAGCGCCCGAACGGACCGCGCTTCTCGGCGCGCTCCTTCTTGGCGTTCGCGACGACGTCCTCGCCGGGCTCGTCGATCACATTGCTCACGTGATGCTCTCCTCACGACTCATCGTCGTTGTGACTGGGTCTGGTGCTTCCCCGCGCGCTCTCGCACGCGGGCCACCGCCGTACCCGGGGGATCCCTCCGGAACCCCCGGGCCGACGACTCTGCAGGGCGGACAGGACTCGAACCTGCAACCTGCGGTTTTGGAGACCGCTGCTCTACCAATTGAGCCACCGCCCTCTGCGGCGGATCGCTGATCTTCGGGCACGCGAAAGCATGGCAGAGATCAACTACCTCGGCCCAGTGTAGGCGACGACGCGGAGAGCACCAAGCCGGGCCCTGCGCCGACGAGCGCCGGGCATCCGGTTTTCGGATGCTGTGCCCCGCGTAGAATCGGCGCCGTGACCGCCGACTCCTCCCGCATCGCCCGCCGCATCGCCGCCATCAGCGAATCCGCGACCCTCAAGGTCGACGCCAAGGCCAAGGCCCTCAAGGCCGC
>NCEJ01000122.1 GCA_002280615.1 Micrococcales bacterium 32-70-13
GCCCGGCGCTCAGCGGCGGGTCAGGAGCTGGATGAACATCGCATCGGTTCCGTGCCGGTGCGGCCAGAGCTGCGCGGCCCCGTGGGCGAGCTCGCCGAGGTCGAGGGGGGTGCGGGTGATGCCGGCGAGCACGGCCCGGGCGTCGAGCGGGGCGGCCTCGGCGGGGTGCTCGGCGAGGAGGGCATCCACGACCGCGGTGGTCTCGTCGGGGTGCGGCGAGCACGTGACGTAGGCGAGCACTCCCCCGGGCCGCAGCGCCCGGAGCGCGCTGCGCAGCAGCTCGCCCTGCAGCGCGGCGAGGGGGGCGACGTCGGCCGCGGTCTTGCGCCAGCGGGCCTCGGGGCGACGCCGCAGGGCGCCGAGCCCCGTGCACGGCGCGTCGAGCAGGATGCGGTCGTAGGAGCCGGGCTCGAGTGCGCCGATCGCGCGGCCGTCGCCGACGCGAACCTCGACGGCCAGGTCCACCGCGTGCAGGGCCTTCCGTACGAGCTCGGCGCGCGCGGGCACGACCTCGTTCGCCGTGAGCACGGCGCCCGAACCCCGCGCTTCAGCCGCGAGGAGCGCGGCCTTACCGCCCGGGCCCGCGCACAGATCGAGCCAGCGCTCGCCCGCGACCACCGGCCGGGCGCGCGACAGCGTGAGGGCCGCAAGCTGCGAGCCCTCGTCCTGCACGCGCGCGGCCCCGCTCGCGACGGAGGGGTGCGCCCCCGGGGCGCCCGCGGCGGAGCGCGCCCCGACGGGCGAGTAGGGCGTGCGGTCGCCGAGGCCCTCGGGCTCGCTGAGGCCGGGGAGCGCGGCGAGCGTGACGCGCGGGGGAAGGTTGTCGGCGGCGAGCAGCGCCTCGAGCTCGGTCTCGCGCCCCTCCCGGGTGAGCGCGCCGCTCAGGGCCGTCACGAGCCACGTCGGATGCGCGTGCAGGATGCCCGCCCGAGCATCGGGGTCGGTGACCCCCTCGAGCAGGCGCGCTGTCCAGGCCGCGTCGACGTCGCGCGAGATCGTGCGGAGAACGGCGTTGACGAAGCCGGTCGTGCGGGCAGCGCGCGCGCGACGGGTGAGCTCGACGGTCTCGCCGACCGCGGCATGCGCCGGCGTGCTCATGCCGAGCAGCTGGTGCGCCCCGAGGCGCAGCACGTCGAGCGCGACGGGGTCGATCGCCTCGATCGAGCGACCGGCCGCGAGCGCGATCACGGCGTCGTAGTGCCCCCGCCGGCGCAGCGTGCCGTAGGTGAGCTCGGTCGCGAAGGCCGCGTCGGCACCGCTCAACCGCGCCCGACGCAGGCGCGTCGGCAGCAGGAGATTGGCGTAGGCGTCGTCGTCGGCGACGGCGCGCAGCACGTCGAACGCCACCTGGCGCGGCGTCGCCGTCGTGCGGGCCCGCTGCCGCGACCCCTCCGACTGCGGATTACCCGTCACGAGAACACCGGATCGCGATCGCCGGGCAGCCCTCGCGCCCAGTCGGCCGCGCTCATCGCCTGCTTGCCGGCGGGCTGCACGCGCAGCAGCTCGAGCGGCACAGTTGCCGTGCCGACGAGCACTCGGCCGCCTGCGCGACGCACCGTTCCCGCGGGCAGCGGGGCGGCATCCCGCGCGATCGCCGCCTCGAGCACCTTGATCGCCTGGTCGCCCCACAGCGTGAAGGCCCCGGGCTCGGGGGTGACACCGCGCAGCCGCGCGTGCACGGCCTCCGCAGGCTCGGCCCAGTGCAGGGCGGCGTGGTCGCGCCCGAGCTTCGGCGCGAGCGTCACCTCGCCCTCCTGGGGCCGCGCGACCGCGGTGCCCGCGGCGAGCTCGTCGACGACCTGCCGAACGAGCGCGGCCCCCGTCGCGCTGAGCTCGTCGAGCAGCGAGCCGGCCGTGCGCTGGGCGCCGATGGGCGTCGTCAGCCGCGCGTACCAGTCGCCCTCGTCGAGGCCCTCGGTGAGCTGGAAGACCGTCGCACCCGTCTGCGCATCGCCCGCGATCACCGCGTGCTGCACGGGGGCCGCGCCGCGCCAGCGCGGCAGCAGCGAAAAGTGCAGGTTAATCCAGCCGAGCCGCGGCCACGAGAGCAGCGGCTCGCGCACGAGCGCTCCGTACGCCACGATCACGCCGAGGTCGACGGCGAGCGGCAGCAGCTCCCCCTCGATCTGGCCGAGCCTCGTCGCCTCGAGCACGGGCAGGCCGAGGCGGTCGGCCTCGAGCGCGACGGGCGTCGGCGTAAGCACGCGCTTGCGCCCCTGGGGCGTCGGCGGGCGGGTGATGACCCGCACGATCTCGTGCTCGCTCGCCGCGAGCGTCGACAGAGTGGGCACGGCCGCCGCGGGGCTGCCGGCGACGACGAGACGCAGAGCGGGCATGCCCCCATTCAACCGGATGCCCGGCCCGCGCCCGACCGCGCCCCGCTAGCCGACCGGCCGCTGCCCGGGGTCGTCGAAGGGCTCGCTGTCGTCGAAGCGCACGCGCAGGGCTGGCACGCGACGCCGCGGCGGGGCTCCGGGCACGCGCGGCACGCGCGCCGTCGCACCGCGCACGAGCTCGGCCTTGAGCCGGGCCGCGACCTCGGCGCCGCGCGCGTAGTCGAGCCGCACGATCGCGCGCACGCGACCCTCGTCGAGCTCGATGGGCCCGAGCACGTCGACGCCCTCGAGGTCGTCGAGCGCGGTCGTCGCTCGAGCGACCGCCTCGGGGGTGCCGGCGAGGGCCGCGACGCGCACCGCGGGCGGGAAGCGCAGCAGCCGTCGGTCGGCGAGCTCAGCAGCCGCGACGCGCTCCGGGTGCCCCGTGGCGAGTGCGGTCGCGACCGCGCCGCCGACCCCCACGAGCAGCACGGGCGCCTCCGGCGCGGCGAGGGCCGCCGCGTTGCACCACCAGCGCACGCAGTCCTCGACCACCCGTAGGCTCTCGCGCGCGAGCATGCTCTCGCCGTCGAGCAGCAGCACGGCGCGGTAGCCGCCCGCGACGACGGGTTCGGCGCCGCGCGTCGCCACGACGAGCGTGCGACCGCCCGGTGCGGACTGCAGCGGGGTGGCGCCGTCGGAGACCACGACGCGGGCGCCGGGGAACGCGCGGCCGAGCTCGTCGGCCGTGCGCGCCGAGCCGCGCCCCACCGTGCGCCAGCGCTCGCCCTCACAGGTCGAGCATCGCCAGCGGACCGCGAGGGCGCCGCACCAGCGGCACGAGGCCGCGGCCCCGGCGCGCGCGACCCCGAGCGGGCCGCGGCACGCGGTGCATCGCGCCGTCTCGCCGCAGTCGACGCACGCGAGGCGCGGAGCGTAGCCGGGCCGGGCGACCTGCACGAGCACGGGACCGTGCTGCAGCGCCTCGGAGACCGCCCGCCACGCGGTCGAGGGGATGCGCGCGCGCATCGCCCCCGCGTCGGTCGCGGTCTGCTGGGCCGTCGGCGTGATGCGGCGGCGCCAGCGACCGAGGGGCTCGACCGCGGTGAGCCAGGTTGCCGATGACGATCACGGGCCGCGGTTCGAGGGTGCGGAGAAAGGAGCGATAGCGCTCACCGGCCGGCTGCGTGGCGTCGATGCGCGCGATGTCGTCGGTCGCGACGAGCGGGGCGAGGCACGCCGCGAGATGATCGAGGTCGCGGTAGTCGGGAACGCTCACGAGCGCGCTGCGGCCCGCCGCGAGGGTCGCGACCGCGAGCTCGGCGAGCGTGCGCAGCGCGGCCGGCACCCACACGCCCGGCGCGACCTCGACGGGCGCCGGAATAGCCGTGAGCGCCACTCGCCGTCCTGCCCCTTCCTCGGGACCGGTGTCGAGCACGTCGCCCCCAGCGTGCAGCGCGGCGGCGAGGGCCTCGGGCGCGTAGCCGGTGATGGCGGGGGTGCTGGGGCGCTCGGCCTCGCGAGCGGAGGCCGCCGCGGGCGACTCGGCCCGCCGGGCGAGCCACGCCTTCTCGACCCGCACCTGGCGCGGCGGCACGGCGAGCCGCACGAGGTCGCTCGCGACGCCCGCCGCCCGGTCGGCCGCGCGGCGCACGACCCTCCAGACGGCGGCATCGAGCACCGGGGCGGGCGAGACGACCTCGTCGAGCTCGCTCAGCACCCCCTCGTAGCCGACCTCGTCGACCACCTCGACGATGAAACCCTTGGCCTGCCGGCCCGCCGAGCGCAGCGGCACGAGCACGCGCACCCCCGGCAGAGCCTGCTCGCGCCAGCGCTCGGGAATGCGATAGTCGAACAGCCGGTCGAGCTGAGGCAGCGGCGAGTCGAGCAGCACCCGGGCGATGGCTGCCGGGGGCACGCTAGAGACCGGCCTCCGCGCGCAGCGCCTCGACCCGGTCGAGTCGCTCCCACGTGAAGTCGGGCAGCTCGCGGCCGAAGTGCCCGTACGTGCTCGTCTGGGCGTAGATCGGCCGCAGCAGGTCGAGGTCGCGGATGATCGCCCCCGGTCGGAGGTCGAAGACCGTGCGGATCGCCTCGATGATGCGCTGCTCGTCGACGTGCGCCGTGCCGAAGGTCTCGACGTAGAGGCCGACAGGGGCGGCGGTACCGATCGCATACGCGACCTGCACCTCGAGCCGGTCGGCGAGCCCGGCCGCGACGGCGTTCTTCGCCACCCAGCGCATGGCGTACGCGGCCGAGCGGTCGACCTTCGAGGGGTCTTTGCCGCTGAAGGCGCCCCCGCCGTGCCGCGAGGCACCCCCGTAGGTGTCAACGATGATCTTGCGGCCCGTGAGCCCGGCGTCGCCCTGCGGCCCACCGATCTCGAAACGACCGGTGGGGTTGATGAGCACACGCGGCGCTTCGGGATCGAAGCCCGCGGCCTCGAGCACGGGAGCGATGACGGTGCGCCGCACCTCCTCCCGCAACTGCTCGGTCGAGACGGAGGGCAGATGCTGAGTCGAGAGCACGACGGTCTCGACCGTGCGCGGCACGGCACCCTCGTAGCCGATGGTGACCTGGGTCTTGCCGTCGGGCGCGAGGTAGTCGAGCACGCCCTGCTTGCGCACCTCGGCGAGGCGTTCGGCGAGGCGGTGCGCGAGCCAGATCGGCAGCGGCATGAGCTGGGGCGTCTCGGTCGTCGCGTAGCCGAACATGATGCCCTGGTCGCCCGCGCCCTGCACGTCGCCCGCGTCGGTGCTCGCGCCCTCGCGCGACTCGAAGGCGGCGTCGACGCCCTG
>NCEJ01000123.1 GCA_002280615.1 Micrococcales bacterium 32-70-13
GATCGTCAGCACGTCGTTGGGGCGCATGGCGGTCGACGACGGCATGTTCTCGGCGAGGCACAGCCAGGCGGTCAGGCGCACCGGCAGGTCGAGGCGCGCCGCGGCGATGACGGCCGCGAGCGCGGTCGCGGCCCCGGTCATGTCGTACTTCATGCCGACCATGCCTGCCGCGGGCTTGAGGGAGAGCCCGCCCGAGTCGAAGGTGATGCCTTTGCCGACGAGGGCGAGGTGCGCATCCCCGCTGTCACGGCGGTAGCGAACGGCGAGCAGGCGAGGGGGACGGGACGAGCCCTGACCGACTCCGAGGATGCCGCCGAAGCCGCCCGCGGCGAGCTCATCGGGGCCCCACTCCTCGAACTCGAGAGGCAGGCCGGCGGCCGCCGCACGAGCACGCTCGACGAAGCTCGCCGGGTAGAGGTCGTTCGGAGGGGTGTTGACGAGGTCGCGCACGAGCGCCACGGCCGCGGCGGTCGCGCTCGCGGCGTCCGCCGCATGCTCGGCGCCCTCCACGGTGGTCGCGAGCTCGATCGACGCCGTGCCGGGGGTCGAGTCTCCCGAGCGGTACTCGGTGAAGCGGTACGCGCCCATCGCCGCGCCCTCGAGCACGGCCTGCACGTCGGCCGGGGTGCTGGTCGGCAGCGCCACCGCGACACGGACGGCCGTGCCGAGCGCGCGGGCGGCGGTGCCCGCGGCGGTGCGCAGGGCCTCGGGCGTGAGGGGGGCGCGGCCGAGGCCGACGACGAGGATGCTCGCAGCCGCAACGCCCGCGGGCGCGGGGATGCGGGCGGTCTCGTCGACGGCGCCCGTGAGGCCGAGCATCCGGAGCCCCGCGGCAACCGCGCCGAGCGGTCCCTCCCCGGTACCGACGAGCTGCACCGCCTCGTCACCGGCCGCCGCAGGGGCGATGCCCACGATGAGGGCGTCGCCCTCGAGCTCGGCGGGCGGACGGGTCGAGACGGAGAGTACGGGGGAGGCCATGGGTTCCAGGCTAGCCGCGGCGCGAGGCCGCTCCTGCACGCGGGGCACGGCTCGACCGCGGCCGCTGTTCGCTCTGGGCACGCGCCCCGAGGCCGGGTCGGGCCGGTGGCGCGACCTACCATGGAGGTATGCGGAATCCGGCTGATCTCTACTCCGTCGTGCTGGCGGAGCACGAGGTGCCGCGCGATCTGCCGCTCGTGATCGGTCTCACCGGTTTCCTCGATTCCGGTGGCGCGGTCGCCCAGGTCTCCGAGTACCTGCTCGACGAGCTCGACCATCGCGACGTGCTGGTCTTCGACAACGACGAGCTGCTCGACTACCGCGCGCGCCGTCCGATCATGGTCTTCGAAGAGACCCGCATCACCGAGTTCCGTCGCCCGCAGCTCGCGGTGCGCCTCGCGCACGACGAGCTCGGCATGCCCTTCCTGCTGCTCACGGGCTACGAGCCCGACTTCCAGTGGGAGCGCTTCGTCGAGGCTGTGATCGGCATCATCGCGCGCTACGGCGTCGCCACGACCACCTGGGTGCACGCGATCCCCATGCCCGTGCCGCACACGCGGCCGATCGGCGTGACGGTGAGCGGTACGCGCGATGAGCTCATCGAGGCGCTCTCGGTGTGGCGACCCAGCACGCAGGTGCCCGGCAACGTGCTGCACCTGCTCGAGCACCGCCTGACCGAGTCGGGGCACCCGATCGCGGGCTTCGTGCTGCTCGTGCCGCACTACCTCGCCGACACCGAGTTCCCCTCCGCCGCGGTCACCGCGCTCGAGAGCATCACGGCGGCCACCGGGCTGCTCTTCCCGACCGATCGGCTGCGCTCGGAGGGCCGCGAGTTCCTCGCGAAGATCGAGGGCCAGGTCGAGGGCAACAGCGAGCTCGCCCGCCTCGTCGGCACGCTCGAGGAGCGCCACGACAGCTACATGGAGGACAACCCGCTGCGGTCGCCGCTGACCGATGAAGACGGCGAGCTGCCCAGCGCCGACTCGATCGCGGCCGAGCTCGAGAAGTTCCTCGCGTTCCGCCAGGCGACCGACGACGACGAGACGCTCTAGCTCTCTGCGCCCGACCTAGGCTGAGCGGGTGGATTCCCGACGCGCCTGGGCGGTGCTCATCGTCGCGACGCTCGCCTACGTGGTCGGGGTGCTGCAGCGCTCGAGCATGGGCGTCGCGGGCGTCGCGGCGACCGAGCGCTTCTCGATCGACGCGACGGCCCTGTCGAGCCTCGGCGTGCTGCAGCTGCTGGTCTACGCCCTCCTGCAGATCCCCGTCGGGGTGCTCGTCGACCGCTTCGGTCCCCGCGTGCTCATCGTCACGGGAGCCATCACGATGGGCGCGGGCCAGCTGCTCGTGGCCGTCGCCGACGACCTCCCGATCGCGGTGATCGGGCGCATCCTCGTCGGGGCGGGCGACGCCATGACCTTCATCTCGGTGCTGCGGCTGCTCGGGTCGTGGTTCTCGCCGCGGCGGCTGCCGCAGCTCTCGCAGTGGGTCGGCACGCTCGGCCAGAGCGGGCAGCTGCTCTCGGCCATCCCCTTCGCCGCGGTGCTGCAGCTGAGCGGCTGGACGACCGCCTTCGCCTCCGCCGCTTCGGTCTCGGTGATCGCCGCCCTCGCGGTGCTGGTGGCGGTGCGGGATGCTCCTGCCGGTTCGCTCTCGAGCCGCTCGACCTCGCTCGGCGCGGCGCTCGGCAGCTTGCGCGAGAGCATGCGGCACCCCGGCACGCGCCTCGGCTTCTGGGCGCACGCGGCGACGCAGTCGAGCGGGGCGATGCTGAGCCTGCTGTGGGGGTTCCCGATGCTCTCGATCGGGCTCGGCTACGGCCCCGCCGCGGCCGCCGGGCTGCTCGCGGGCATGGTCGTCGTGGCGGCGGTCTCGGGGCCGATCATCGGGCTGCTGTCTGCGCGGTTCCCCTTCCGCCGCTCGAGCCTCGTGCTCGGCATCGTCGGGGCGATGGCCGTGGTCTGGGCGGTCGTGCTGCTGTGGCCGGGCATCCCGCCCTTCGGGGTCGTCGCGCTGCTGCTGGCCGTCGTCGCCGCGGGAGGACCAGGATCGCTCATCGGCTTCGACTTCGCCCGCACCTACAACCCGCCCGTGCGCCACGGCGCGGCCTCGGGGTTCGTCAACCTGGGCGGCTTCACCGTGACGGTCGTTATGATCCTCGTCATCGGTCTGCTGCTCGATGCGCAGAGCCCCGGGGCGGTGCCCGAGCAGCTCTACGCCTGGGAGCACTGGCGGCTCGCGCTCGCCGCCCAGGCTCCCATCGTCGGGATCGTCGTGGCGCTCCTCCTCGTCGCGCGCCGGAGCACGCGGCGGCGGCTGCACGAGGAGGAGGGCATCGCGGTCGGCCCGCTCTGGGAGGCGATCGTACGGCGGCGGCGCGCGCGGCGCGGGGGCCGCGCCGGCAGCGGGGGCGACCTCGAG
>NCEJ01000124.1 GCA_002280615.1 Micrococcales bacterium 32-70-13
GGGCCGCAGGCCGGCGAGGCGCATGAGCTCGACCGCGGCCTCGGTGTGCCCCGCGCGCTCGCGCACGCCGCCGTCGACGGCGCGCAGCGGCAGGATGTGGCCGGGGCGGATGAGGCTCGTCGGCGTCGAGGCGGGGTCGGCGAGCGTGCGCAGCGTGTGCGCGCGGTCGCCCGCGCTGATGCCCGTCGTGATGCGGTCGGCGGCGTCGACCGTGACCGTGTAGGCCGTGCGGCGCGGGTCCTGGTTATCGGTCACCATGAGCGGCAGCTGCAGCTCGTCGGCGATCTCGTTCGTCATGGGCGCGCAGAGGAAGCCGCTCGTGTGGCGGATCGTCCACGCGATCCATGCGGGCGTCGCGAGCTCGGCCGAGAGGATGACGTCGCCCTCGTTCTCGCGGCTCTCGTCGTCGGCGACGAGCACGGGGCGCCCTTCGCGCAGGGCGGCGAGGGCCTGGGGGATCGTTCCGATGCTCATGACAGGGTCCTTCCGTCAGCGGTGGCGCCGAAGCGCGCCAGCCGTGCTACGTGTCGAGCGAGGATGTCGGTCTCGAGGTTGGCGGTGTCGCCGACCTGCTTGCGGCCGAGGGTGGTCACGGCGAGGGTCTCGGGGATGAGCGAGACCTCGAACCAGTCGTCGCCCGCCGCGCTCACCGTGAGGCTCACGCCGTCGACGGCGATCGAGCCCTTGTCGACGACGAGGGGAGCGTGGGCGGGGTCGAGCGAGAAGCGCAGCACGCGCCACGCGTCGTTCTGGCGCACGTCGAGCACGGTCGTCGTGCCGTCGATGTGGCCCTGCACGATGTGCCCGCCGAGGCGATCGCCGACCGCGGCCGCGCGCTCGAGGTTGACCGGCTCGCCCTCGGCCCAGCGGCCGATCGTGCTCATCGCGAGCGTCTGGCCCATGACGTCGGCGGTGAACCAGTCGTCGCCCTGGTCGACGACGGTGAGGCACACGCCGTTGACCGAGATGGAGTCGCCGTGCGCGGCGTCGCTCACGACGAGCGGCCCGCGCACGGTCAGCCGGCCGGCATCGCCGACGGCTTCCCAGCGCACAATGGCGCCGAGCTCTTCGATCAGTCCGGTGAACATCGTCTAGTCCTTCGTCGTGGAGTGGGAGTCACGGGGGCGGGCGACGACGAGCAGGTCGTCGCCGAGCGATTCGATGCGGTGGATGTGCAGCGCGAGCGCCTCGCTCATCGTCGTCACCCCGAGGTCGTCGAGGGCCGTCTTCGGCCCGCCGAGCAGCAGGGGTGCGAGGTACACGAGCACCTCGTCGGCGAGCCCGGCCCGCAGGAAGGCGCTCGCGAGCGTCGGGCCGCCCTCGACGTAGAGCCGGCGGATGCCGCGCTCGTGCAGCTCGTGCAGCGCCGCGGCGAGGTCGCGGTGGCCGATCTCGATGAGGCCGGCCGGGTGCTCGCGCAGCCGGGCATCGCCCGGAACCGGGGTGCCGCCGAACACGACGGGGATCGGCTGGTGCGGCAGCAGCTCGCCGCCGTCGCCGCGCGCGGTGAGCGAAGGGTCGTCGGCGAGCACCGTGCCCGTGCCGACCGCGATCGCGTCGTGGGCGGCACGTTGCTCGTGCACGCGCTGGCGGGCGGCCGTGCCGGTGATCCACTGGCTCGTGCCATCCGCGGCGGCAGCGCGGCCGTCGAGCGTCGAGGCCCACTTGACCGTGACGAAGGGGCGGCCGAGCCGCACGCTCGTCAGCCACGGGCGGAGGAGCTCCTCGGCCTCGTCGGCGAGAACGCCGCCGATGACCTCCACGCCCGCGGCGCGCAGGCGGTCGGCGCCGCCGCCCGCGATCGGGTTGGGGTCGTCGAGCGCGTACACGACGCGGGCGACTCCGGCGTCGATGAGAGCCTGCGCGCAGGGACCCGTGCGGCCCGTGTGGTTGCAGGGCTCGAGCGTGACGACGGCCGTGAGGCCCGTGGCGTCGGCGACGTGCGCGAGAGCATCCACCTCGGCGTGGTCGGTGCCCGCCCCGCGGTGCCAGCCCTCGGCGACGATCGTGCCCGCGGCGTCGAGCAGCACGCAGCCGACCTGCGGGTTCTCGCCGACGGCGGGGCCGTGGGTCGCGAGGCTCAGGGCGCGCCGCATCGCCGCGACGAGAGCCTCGTCGGCGTGCGGTGCGGCGGTGCGGGTCATCCGGGGTCCTCGAGTCGATCGGGACGCATCCGGGGTCGCGCGCGAAGGGCAGGCTGCCGCTCGCGTGTTCCTCCCATCCGGACTTTCACCGTCGGCACCGGAATTCCACCGGTTCAACCGCTCTCGAGTCGCCTCGATCACGGGTCGCGGGCTCTCACCGCCGGCTCGGATTTTCACCGACCCCGGAACACGTACTGCTGTCAGAGTAGTCAACCGCCGCGGCCCTGGAGTATTCCCGAACGTTGGCTGGGAATGGCGTGCGCAGAACGGCCCCCGCGCGAGGTGCGCGGGGGCCGTTCTGCGAGCGGGCTAGTACGTGATGACGAGCGAGTTCGACACCGAGACCAGCGCCACGATCGCGGCGTTCAGGAAGCCCGCGATGTACGGGTTGCCCGTCGCGCGGTAGAGCTTGCGCGACACGATCGCCGTGACCGCGAGGATCACGATGACCGGGAACAGCCAGATGCTGAAGATGCCGCCGAACCCGGGGATCAGCTCGCCCGAGACGGCGAACACCGAGTACTGGGCGATCACGAGCACGAGCGGGGCGAGCGAGTTCGCGACCGCGAGCACCGCCGTGTTGACCCACTCGCGACCGGCGATCGTGAACCGGTTGAAGGCGTTGATCGCCACCGAGTTCGCCACGAAGTAGATCAGGAACAGCGGCAACACGAAGAGGGCGAGCCCGATCTTGTCGACCGAGAACCACTTCACGCCGATGACCCAGAGGCGGAAGTCGGTCTTGAAGAGGAAGTCGAGCACGAACACGACGGCGTACACCGCGACGACCGTGGTCAGCGCGAGCCCGATGCCGTGGAAGAACGCGCGCCAGCCGGGCAGCACGCCCGAGTCGCGCAGGCTCATGCCGCCCTTCTTCGCGAACGCCAGGTAGGCGCCGGCCATGATGATCATCGCCGCGAGGCCGTTGATCGCCGCCCAGACCGCGATGAAGAACACCGAACCCTGCGGAACGATCGAGGGCACCGCGTTGAAGGTGATGCCGAGCACGGGCAGCTGCTGGCTGAGCCAGACGTAGCTGATGCCCGAGATCAGCACCGAGACGAGCATCCCGCCCCAGAACCAGATGGCGGGGATGCGCCCGCTGAGCGCCGTCGCGGGCGCCGCCGGCGTCGCGAGCGCGCGGAACGCGGGCGTTCCGAGCAGGGCGCGCGGCACCGTCACGAGAAGGATTCCGAAGGCGATCAGGCCGAGGGCGGTGAAGAACTCCTTGAGCTGCCAGAGCTGGTTGGTCGGAGCTCCGAGCGACTCGTCGAAGAAGTCGACCAGGTGGCCGACGGCCGTGCTCGAGATCGTCGTCCACGGGTGCGTCTGCGGCAGCGAGTAGATGACGCGCATCGCCTCGGTGCCGTCGATCGACTCCGTGTAGACCGTGCCCTGCTCGCGCACCTCGCCGGCGATGTCGTCGGGCGCTGCACCGAAGTGCAGGAACGACTGGGCGTTGGGCGTGCCGAGGTAGTCGCGCGGCGCCGTGAGCGGCACGCCCTCCGGGCTGTAGCTGCGGAAGAAGAACTCGTCGTACTGCGCCTGGATCAGCCCGACGTCGCGCGTGCCGTACGCATTGACGTAGGCGCCCTCGGCGTCGGTGTAGATCGGGTCGTAGTCGACGAGCAGCACCGAGGCGATGAGCTGCTCGGCGGCCGCATCGTCGAGCGGGATG
>NCEJ01000014.1 GCA_002280615.1 Micrococcales bacterium 32-70-13
TCGAGCACGGCGGCGACGGCCTCGGGGGTGCGGTCGCTCGGGCTCGGCCCCGTGCCGCCCGTCGTGATGACGACGGCGGGCGTGCTCGCGAGCGCGGCCTGCAGGGCATCGGCGACACCGGCATCCGCAACGACGACGACGCCATCGACGGCGATGCCGTGGCCGGCGAGCCATTCCGCGATGACGGGGCCGGTCTCGTCCGGCCGCTCGCCGACCGCGGCCCGCGTCGACGACACGAGCACGATGCCCGTGCGGGGCCGCACGGTCGGCCGGTCGGGGTCAGCGTGCGCCGACTCGGCTGCGGTGCTCCTCGGTGCCGAGTCGCTCCCCGGTGCCGCGGCCGCTTCAGCCGCGCGGTCGCGCGACCACGGGCCGCGCACCCCGCCCGTCTTCTCGAGCAGCCGGATCTCGCCGAGCACCCCGGCCGGATCGACGGCCTTGACCATGTCGTGCAGGGTGAGGCCGGCGACGGCGACGGCCGTGAGCGCCTCCATCTCGACGCCCGTGCGACCCGTCGTCGTCGCGGTGGCCGTGATGACGACGGCGTCGGCCTCGAGCTCGAGATCGACCGTCACGGCGTCGAGCGGCAGCGGATGGCAGAGCGGGATGAGCTCGCTCGTGCGCTTCGCACCTCCGATTCCGGCGAGGCGCGCAGTCGTCAGCACGTCGGCCTTCGGCAGGGCGTCGTCGCGCAGCAGCGCGATGACGTCGGCGCGCGTGCGGTACCGGCCGCTCGCGACGGCGCGGCGCACCGAGGCGGTCTTGCCGCTCACGTCGACCATGCGGGCGCGGCCGTCTGCGTCGAGGTGGCTGAGGGTGCTGTCGTCGCTCACAGCACCCATGCTGTCACCTCGCTGCCTGCGGGGAGGTGGGTCGTATCGGCCGGCACGACGATGACCCGGTCGGCATGCGCCATCGCCACGACGAGGTGCGAGCCCGGGCCCGCGACCGGCGTGACGCCGCCCTCCGGCTGCGCGCGGGCCCGCACGAGCTGCACCCGGTCGGCGACCGAGTCGAGGGCGACGGTGAGCCGGCGCGACTCGACCGTGCGCGCGGGCAGCCCCGCGATCGCGCGCAGCACGGGGGCGAGGAAGAGCTCGAACGACAGCTGCGCGCTCACCGGGTTGCCGGGGAAGCACAGCACGGGAACACCGGCGAAGCGTGCCGTCGCCTGCGGGCCGCCGGGCTGCAGCGCGAGCGATCCCACCCAGGCGCCGTGCGGTTCGAGCACCTCGCGCACGACCTCGAACGCGCCCTGCGAGATGCCGCCCGCCGTCACGATGACGTCGGCCGACGCCGCGGCCTGCGCGAGCACGCGGGCGAAGTCGTCCGGCTCGTCGCTCGTGCGATCCTGCAGCACGACCTCGCACCCCGCGGCGCGCGCGGCAGCGGCGAGCGCGGGGCCGTTGGCGTCGAAGATCTGCCCGGGCGCGAGCGTCGCGCCCGGCGGGGCGAGCTCGGCCCCCGTGCTGATGACGGCGATCCGGATGCGCCGCGCGACCTCGACGCGGTCGCGACCGGCGGCGGCGAGCGCGGCGAGGTGGCGAGAGGCCAGCACGGTTCCGGCGGCGAGCACCTCGCCCCCCGCGGGCAGGTCTCCTCCGGCCTCGCGGATGAAGGCGCCCGCCTGCACGGCATCCGCGGCGGCGGTCTCACCGGCATCCGTCGCCCTGATCACGACCCGCTCGATCGGCACGACGGCGTCGGCGCCCTCGGGGACGGGGGCGCCCGTCATGATGCGCACGGCGGTGCCGGGCGCGAGGGGTGCGACGGCGCCGGGGGCCGCGGCGATCGTGCCGACGACGGGCAGGGCGCGGCCGCCGGCGAGGTCGGTCGCGCGCGCGGCGATGCCGTCCATCTGGGCATTGCGGAACGGGGGCAGGGCGACGGCGGACTGCACGGGCGCACTGAGCCGTCGGCCGAGGGCCGCGTCGAGCGCCACGGTCTCCGTCTCGGTCGGCCCCAGCCCGGCGAGCAGGGCGGCGACGCGGGCGTGGTGGTCGTCGACGCTCGCGCGGTGATCGGCGGGTGTCGGGGTCATGCGGCCTCCCTCTCGAGGTGAGCGCCCTCGCGGTGCCCCCATCGTCCCTCATGCCCGGGCGCGGCGGTGATCGACCGGTCGCGACCGTAAGACTTCTGAAAGGTATCGCTCAGGCGACCGGGCGTCGCCGGCGCTTACGCTGACGGCATGTCACCGCGTCGCGTCACGCTCTGGGCCGCCGCTGTCGGCCTCGCGGCGGCAGCTGCCGTCGTCGCGGTGACCGAGCTCGTGGCCCTCCTCATCGCTCCCGCGAGCAGCTCGGTGCTCGCCGTCGGTTCGCTCGTGATCGACCTTGCGCCGCCGTGGCTGAAAGACCTCACGATCGCGCTGTTCGGCGAGGCCGACAAGATCGTGCTGCTCGTCATGGTGGGCCTGCTCGTCGCCGTGCTCGCGGTCATCGCCGGGGTGCTCGAGCACCGGCGCCGGCCGTGGGGCGCGGTGCTGCTCGGCGTCGTCGGCGTCGTCGCGCTCGTCGCCGTGCTGACCCGGGCCGAGGCCACGCCGCTGTGGGCGGTCCCGACCCTGGCCGGGGTTGCAGTGGGTGTCGTGGTGCTGCGCCGCCTCATGGCCCTCCTCGGCCGCTGGAGCGCGTCGCGCGGCACGAGCGCGGCGGCCGTGCGCTCGGCGGGCGTCGCGCGGCGGTCGTTCCTCGCCGGGTTCGCCGCGACCGCTGCGGGGGCGGTCGTCGTGGGGATCGCCGCGCGCGCGGCGAACGCGGCGAGCTCGGTGGCCGAGACCGTGCGCGAGGCCCTGCGGCTGCCCGCCGCGACGACGCGGGCCGCGGCCCCGCCGTTCGGTGCCGAGCTCGACGTTGCGGGCATCACGCCGCTCGTGACGCCCAACCGCGACTTCTACCGCATCGACACGGCGCTGCAGGTGCCGCGCATCGACGCGGCGCAGTGGACCCTGCGGGTGACGGGCCTCGTCGAGGAGGAGGTCGAGATCGGCTGGGACGAGCTCGCCGCCCTGCCGCTGCAGGAGGCCTACGTCACGCTCATGTGCGTCTCGAACGAGGTGGGCGGCGACCTCACGGGCAACGCGCTCTGGCTCGGCTACCCGATCCGCGACATCCTGGCGCGCGCCCGACCGCTGCCCGAGGCCGACATGGTGCTCTCGCGCAGCCAGGACGGCTGGACGGCGGGCACCCCGCTCGACGTGCTGCAGGACCCGCAGCGGGATGCCCTGCTCGCGATCGGCATGAACGGCGAGCTGCTGCCGCTCGAGCACGGGTTCCCCGCCCGCCTCGTCGTGCCGGGCCTCTACGGCTACGTCTCGGCGACGAAGTGGGTCGTCGAGCTGAAGGTCACCCGGTTCGACCGCGACATCGGCTACTGGACCCCGCGCGGCTGGTCGGCGCTTGGGCCCGTCAAGACGCATTCGCGCATCGACGTGCCGCGCGATCGCACGCGGCTGGCCGCGGGAACGACCGCGATCGCGGGCATCGCCTGGGCCCAGCACACTGGCATCGAGCGCGTCGAGGTGCGCATCGACGGCGGCGCCTGGCAGCAGGCCCGGCTCGCGGAGGCGATCTCGATCGACACCTGGCGCCAGTGGGTGCTGGAGTGGTCGGCCGAGCCCGGAACGCACGTCATCGAGGTGCGTGCGACCGACCTCGCCGGCCGCACGCAGACCGAGCCCTACGTGCCTGTGGCTCCCGACGGCGCCGAGGGGTATCACGGCATCGTCGTGCAGGTCGACGCCTGAGCGCTCGCCGTCAGTGCACCATGACCGTCAGTGCACCGCGACGACCGCGGCGCCGAGCGTGAGCACGCCGTCGCTCAGCACCGCGCAGCGCATGCCGCCCCGGCGCAGCAGCGCGCGGTGGGCGCCGGGCGCGAGCTCGGCATCCATCCATGCGCAGGGGTTCGCGGGCCGCGTCGCCCGCAGCAGCACGGGCCCCTCGCCGCTGTCGAGGCTGAAGGTCGCGCCGCGCATCGCGTCGATGTCGAGGCCGCGCACCTGGATGTTGCGGCGCGTCGCGGCGAAGCCGGGCACGGCGCCGAGCTGCAGCACCTCGGTGACGTGCTCGAGCGCCTCGGCGGCCATGATCGTGACGGCCGCGTCGCGGTGCGCGGCGTGCCCGAAGTAGCGGTCGCCGACGATGCCGAGGCCCTCGCGCAGCTCGATGCGCTCGTGCAGCTCGGCGGCGTGCGCGGGCGCCGCGCCGTCGCTCGGGCGCCCCTCGTAGCGGTGGGTGGGCGAGGCGAGCAGGTGCTCGATCGTGATCGACTGCGAGATGCTCACGGTTCAGTACCGCGCGATGCTCGGGTCGACCTGCACCGACCAGGCGTCGATGCCGCCGATGAGGTGCTGCGCGTCGAGCCCCGCCGCCTGCAGCGCATCGAGCGCGTGCCGCGAGCGGATGCCGTGGTGGCAGTAGGCGACGATGCGCCGATCGCGCGGCAGGGCCTCGATGCCGTCGGCGAGCCGGCCGAGCGGCAGCAGCTGCGAGCCCGCGATCGCGGCGAGCTCGTGCTCCCAGGGCTCGCGCACGTCGAGCAGCAGGGGAGGCGCGGTCTCGCCGAGGAGCGCCGCGAGCTGCGGGGCGGTGAGCTCGTCGCGAGTGGCGACGGCGGCTCCGCTGCCCGGGTCGTCGGGCAGGGCCGTGACGGGCGCGGCGCTCGGGTCGTGCCGGTACGCCAGTTCGCGGAACCGCCCCGATCGCGCGTCGTAGGTCGTGACGCGGCCGATGAGGCTCTCACCGATGCCCGTGAGCAGCGTCACGACCTGCGCGGCCATGATCGAGCCGATCACGCCGCACACCGAGGGCAGCACGCCCCCGCTCGCGCAATCGAGCACGCTCGCGGGGTCGGGGGCCACGGGGAAGAGGTCGCGGTAGCCGGGCCCGCCCACCGGGCTCACCCCCACTTGCCCGTCGTACTGCAGCACGGCGCCCCAGACGAGCGGCACCCCTGCGAGCACGGCGGCGTCGGCCGCGAGGTACCGCGTCGCGAAGCCGTCGCTGCCGTCGACGAGCAGGTCGTACCCCTCGAGCAGGGCGAGCGCGGTCTCGCGCGAGAACCGTTCGGGATGCCGCACGATCGTCGTGACCTCGTTGAGGGCGGCCAGGCGCTCGGCGGCCGAGTCGACCTTCCGACGCCCGAGGTCGCCCTCGCCGTGCAGGGTCTGCCGGTGCAGGTTGCTGCGCTCGACGACATCGTCGTCGACGATGCCGATGCACCCGCCGGCCCCCGCGCCGACGCCCGAGCCGACGAGCTGCGGCAGCACGACGCTGCCGAGCCCGCCCGCGCCGATGACGAGAACGCGCGCGCCGCCGAGCGCCGCGAGCTCGGCCGGCCCGAAGCCGGGCAGGGCGAGCTGGCGGGCGTAGCGCGCGGTGTCGAGCATGGTGTGATTGTCGCAGGCACGAGCGAGAGGATGCCCCAATGACGCGAGCACCCCGTCGTGCGCGTGCGCCGCTCGCGGTCATGGTGCTCGGCGCGATCGGGCTCGCGCTGCTCGTCGCGCCGCTCGTCGCGATCGTCGTGCGGGCGCCGTGGGGCCGGGTGCTCGAGCTGCTCTCGAGCGAGAGCGCGCTGCAGGCCCTCGGCATCTCGCTCGGCACGGCCGCCGCGGCCACGGGCCTGAGCGTGCTGCTCGGGGTGCCGCTCGCGATCCTGCTCGCGGGCGCCCCCGATGAACCACCCGGCCTCGCGCGGCGCGTCATCCGATCGCTCGTGACCGTGCCCGTCGTGCTGCCGCCCGTCGTCGGGGGCGTCGCGCTCGTCGCGCTGCTGGGGGAGGGCGGCCTCGTCTCCGCGCCGATCGCCGCGCTCCTCGGGGCGGCGCCGCCGACGAGCGCGGGCGCGGTCGTGCTCGCGCAGACCTTCGTGGCCATGCCGTTCCTCGTCTTCGCGATCGAGGGCGCGCTGCGGGGCGCCGATCGCCGGTTCGACCTCGTCGCCGCGACGCTCGGGCTGACCCCCGGCCGGCGCCTGCTGCGCGTCACGCTGCCGCTCATCGCCCCGGGCATCGCGGCGGGCGCCGCCCTCAGCTTCGCGCGCGCGCTGGGGGAGTACGGCGCGACGGTCACCTTCGCCACGAGCATCCCCGGCGTCACCCAGACCCTGCCGATGGCGATCTACGTGCAGCTCGCCGAGGGAGACCGCGACGCCGCGATCGCCCTCTCGCTCGTGCTCATCGCCGTCTCGGTCGTCGTGCTCGTCGCCCTGCGCGACCGCTGGGTGCCGGGGGTCGTGCGGTGAGCGCGCGGCCGATGGCGCTCGAGGGGGCCGTGCGCGTCACCCGCGGGTCGCTCGCGCTCGACGTCGATGTCGTGGTGCCCGCGGGGCAGACCCTCGCGGTCATCGGCCCCAACGGGGCCGGCAAGTCGAGCCTGCTGCTCGCGATCGCCGGCTCCCTCGCGCTCGCCGACGGCCGCATCGCGATCGAGGGGCGGGTGGTGGATGCCCCGCCCGCGCCCCCCGTGCCGCCCGAGCGGCGCGGCGTCGGCATGGTGTTCCCCGTCCCGCTGCTGTTCCCCCACCTCAGCGCACTCGAGAACGTGGCCGTCGGGCCGCGCGCCCACGGCCTCGGGCGGGCGCCGGCGCTGCGCGAGGCCCGCGCGTGGCTCGAGCGCTTCGGCGTCGGGGAGGTCGCCGACCGCCGCCCGGGCTCGCTCTCGAGCGGCGAGGCGCAGCGAGTGGCGCTCGCGCGCGCGCTCGCCGCCGGCCCCCGGCTGCTGCTGCTCGACGAGCCCCTCGCGGCGCTCGACGTCGCGGTGCACGACGCCGTTCGGGCCGAGCTCGCCGCGTGCGTGCGCGAGCTCGGCATCGGCGTCGTGATCGTCTCGCACGCGCGCGCCGATGTCGCGGCGCTCGCCGACGAGGTGCTCGTGCTCGAGGGCGGCCGCGTCACGCAGCGCGGCACGCTCGCCGCGCTCGAGGCCGCCCCCGCGAGCGACTTCGTGCGGCGCTTCGTGCGCGACGAGCCGCCGAGCCGCGCTTGGTAGGCTCGGAGCATGCCCCGCCCTCCCGCGCCCGACGACGATGCCGCGCTGCGGTGGGACGAGTTCGACGACCCGAGCTACTCCGATCCCTCGCTCTCGGCCCTCGCGCCCGAGCAGGGCGACGACGACGCGGGCCACGATTCGGCGGGGGGCCCAGACGGGGTCGCCGCGAGGGTGGATGCCGCTGCCGACCTCGAGCGAGCATCCGACGCCCGGTCGCCGCTCGTGACGCTGCTCACGACGGTCGCTGCCGTGGTCTACCTCGCCTACACCGTGGGCTGGATCATCGGGATCGGCCTCGTGCCGCTCAGCGGCCCGACCGTCGTGATCGAGATCATGTACCAGTTCAGCGAGTTCCTCGCGATCGTCGCGGCCCCGCTGTGGTTCGCCGCCGTCGTGTCGCTCACGCGCGACGGGCGTGCCACCCACCGGTTCGGCTGGCTCGCGCTCGGCACGCTCGTGCTGCTGCCGTGGCCCATCGTTCTGGGGGTGCTAGCGTGACCCGCACCCATATCGGTGTCGCCGCCCTGCTCTCGCTGCTCGTCGGCTGGTTCGTGTTCGACGGTGTGAGCTCGCTCGTCGGACTGCCCGCCCTCTACGCCCAGCTCGGGGTCGACCCGGCCCGCGTGCCCTGGGTCGCGCTGTGGGCGGGCGTCGTGCTGCCGGTCGTGCTCTACGTCGCGGCGATCGTCGTCGCCCGTCGGCAGTCGCTCACGCGCTTCACGCTCGTGCTCATCGTGGCCCTCGCGGCGACGGCGGCCGTGCGGCTCTCGCTCATCGCGCTCGCGACGGGGTCGATCCTGCTCTGAGCCCGCTCAGCCCAGCCCCACCCACAGCACGAGCGCGATGAGCAGCACCTGCATCGCCAGGCGCGGCCAGAACGGCACGGCGACGACGCCGAAACGGTCGCGGTGCCGCGCCGCGTAGGCGTTGGCCGGGAAGACGCAGACGAGGAACACCGCGAGCGCGATGCCCGCCGCGGCGCGCGTGGGCTCCCACAGCAGCCCGAGCCCGCCGGCGATCTCGGCGACACCGGTCAGCCACACCCACGCGACGGGTGAGAGCGGCCGGCCGTGGAAGGCCGCGGGCACCATCGCGGCCATGCCCCGCACGATCGGCGGCACGAAGTGGGTGATGCCGATGGCGACGAAGACGACGGCCGTGATGACGCGGGCCAGGTCGATGGGCTCGAGCGCAGCATCCGTCACCATCGTCATGGCCGCCATTCTGCCCTCGTGCCCTGCGATACCCTGAGAGCACCGGTCGCCCCCACTGGCGTAGGCCACCGCATACCACCGCGTCTCTTGTCGGTACCTCTCTGCGTAAGGACCTCACCCCGTGCCCAAGCCGGTCGTGCTCATCGCCGAAGAACTCTCGCCCGCCACCGTCGACGCCCTGGGGCCCGACTTCGAGATCCGCCAGGTCGACGGCACCGACCGGCCCGCGCTGCTCGCCGCACTGGCCGACGCGAGCGCGGTGCTCATCCGCTCGGCGACGCAGATGGATGCCGAGGCCATCGCCGCATCGAAGACCCTCAAGGTCATCGCGCGCGCGGGCGTGGGTCTCGACAACGTCGACGTTCCCGCCGCGACGAGCGCGGGCGTCATGGTCGTCAACGCGCCCACGAGCAACGTCATCAGCGCCGCCGAGCTCGCGATCGCGCACCTGCTCTCGCTCGCGCGCCACGTGCCCGATGCCAACGCCTCGATGAAGGCGGGGGAGTGGAAGCGCTCGAAGTACACGGGCGTCGAGCTCTACGAGAAGACGGTCGGCGTCGTCGGACTCGGCCGTATCGGCGTGCTCGTCGCGCAGCGCCTCGCCGCGTTCGGCGTCGAGCTCATCGCCTACGACCCCTACGTGCCGCCGGCGCGCGCGCAGCAGCTGGGCGTGACGCTCGTGACCCTCGACGAGCTCATGCAGCGCAGCGACTTCATCACGATCCACATCCCGAAGACTCCCGAGACGACGAACCTCATCGGCGCCGCCCAGTTCGCGATCGCCAAGCCCACCCTGCGCATCGTCAATGCGAGCCGCGGCGGCATCATCGACGAGGATGCCCTCCGCGACGCCCTCGCGACCGGCCGCATCGCCGGCGCGGGTCTCGACGTGTTCGTGCACGAGCCGCCCGTCGGCTCACCGCTTCTCGAGCTGCCCACCATCCAGCTCACGCCGCACCTCGGCGCCTCGACCGATGAGGCGCAGGAGAAGGCGGGTGTCTCGGTCGCCAAGTCGGTGCGCCTCGCGCTCGACGGCGAGCTCGTGCCCGACGCCGTCAACGTGGCGGGCGGCGTGATCGACCCGAGCGTGCGCCCGGGCATCCCGCTCATGGAGAAGCTGGGCCAGGTGTTCGCCGCGCTCGCCGACGCCTCGTTCGCGAGCATCGATGTCGAGGTGCGCGGCGAGATCGTGGCGCACGACGTCAACGTGCTCAAGCTTGCGGCCCTCAAGGGCATCTTCAGTCGCATCTCGAGCGAGCAGGTGAGCTACGTCAACGCACCGCTGCTCGCCGAGCAGCGCGGCGTGGCCGTGCGCCTGCTCACCGACGCCTCGAGCGAGGAGTACCGCAACCTGCTCACCATCCGCGGCGCCCTCAGCGATGGCACGCAGCTGAGCGTCTCGGGAACCCTTGTGGGCGCCAAGCAGGTGCAGAAGATCGTCGAGATCAACGGCTACGACGTCGAGGTGCCGATGGCCCAGCACTTCATCGTCATGCTCTACACCGACCGCCCCGGCATCGTCGCCATCTATGGCAAAGAGTTCGGCGAGGCCTCGATCAACATCGCCGGTATGCAGATCGCGCGGCACACGGCCGGCGGTCAGGCGCTCAGCGTGCTCACTGTCGACTCGCGCGTGCCCGACGAGCTGCTCGAGCGCGTGCGCACGGCGATCGACGCGACCGTCATGCGCGAGATCACGATCGTCGAGCAGTAGCTCGCATCACGATCGTCGAGCAGTAGCTCGCATCACGATCGTCGAGCAGGAGAGACTGCCGCACGCAGAAGAGCGCCCGTCATCGACGGGCGCTCTTCGCGTTCAGGTGGCGACTAGATGCGGTCGTCGACCGGGTCGGAGGCGACCGACTCGCGGCGTGAGACCTGCTCGCCGCTCGCGGGGTCGATGACCGTGCGGTGCGTCGTGACCGACGAGCGCTTGCGCGCCATCAGCACTCCGCCGATGACGACCATCACGACGCCCGCGACCATGAGGATGTACCCCACGGTCGAGAGCGCGATCCACTCGAGGGTGACATTCACCGCGAACGCCAGGATGGCGCCGACGGCGAAGAGGAAGATTCCGAATCCAATGCTCATGGGAGAGCTCCTTTCGATTCGTTGGGTGACTCTATGGGTCGGCCGTGATGCCGCGCACCCCCTTGACAAGCGCCTCTCGCGTCCGCACTACTCTGGAACCGCCGCACCGCCCCGGGATCCCGGGGCTCTCGGCGCGAACCTGGGAGGATTCTGTGACACGCACCCTCGACCTCGCCGTCATCGGCGGCGACGGTATCGGCCCCGAGGTGACGGCAGAGGCGCTCAAGGCCCTGCGCGCGGCGGTCGGCGACGACGTCGCGGTGACCGAGACGGTCTATCCGCTCGGTGCTGAGCACTACCTCGCGACGGGGGAGATCCTCTCCGACGACACCCTCGCCGCGCTCGCGCGCCACGACGCCATCCTGTTCGGCGCCGTCGGCGGTGACCCGCGCGACCCCCGCCTCGCGGGCGGCATCATCGAGCGCGGGCTGCTGCTGAAGCTGCGGTTCGCCTTCGACCACTACGTCAACCTGCGCCCCACCCTGCTCGCCCCGGGCATCGCCTCGCCGCTCGCGAACCCCGGCGCGGTCGATTTCGTCGTCGTGCGCGAGGGAACCGAGGGCCCCTACGTCGGCAACGGCGGCCGGTTCCGGCAGGGAACGCCGCACGAGGTCGCGACCGAGGTCTCGATCAATACGGCGTACGGCGTCGAGCGCGTCGTGCGCTTCGCCTTCGCGCAGGCGGCCGCGCGCCGCCAGAAGCTCACGCTCGTGCACAAGACCAACGTGCTCGTGCACGCCGGCGCGCTATGGCAGAGCACGGTCGACCGCGTGGCGCCCGAGTTCGCCTCCGTCACCGTCGACTACCTGCACGTCGACGCCGCGACGATCTTCCTCGCGACCGACCCCTCGCGCTTCGACGTCATCGTCACCGACAACCTGTTCGGCGACATCCTCACCGATCTCGCCGCGGCGATCGGCGGCGGCATCGGGCTCGCGGCCTCGGGCAACCTCAACCCCGACGGCGCGTTCCCGAGCATGGTCGAGCCCGTGCACGGCTCGGCCCCCGACATCGCCGGCCAGCAGAAGGCCGACCCGACTGCCGCGATCCTCTCGGTCGCCATCCTGCTCGAGCAGCAAGGGCTGCCGGATGCCGCAGCGCGCATCCGCGCCGCGGTGCTCGCCGACCTCGCCGAGCGCGGCGCGTCTCCCCGGCGCACGAGCGAGGTCGGAGACGCCATCGTCGCCCGCCTGCGCTGACCCGGCGGGCCTCCCTGTCGCCCGGCTGCGTTGACCCGGCGGGCGTCCCTGCCGCCCGGCTGCGCTGACCTGCCGGACGCCGTCCGCGCTCGATTGGCCGGAGAGGCTCCGGCCCCCGCAGAGTACGCTGTATCCACGCTCTTCCGGGGCCTCTCGGCCGCCGGCGACCCTCGAGGATCACCATGACCAACCTGCTGCCGATGGCCACCCGCGAACTCACGTGGGCCGTGACCCCCAACGAGGCCGCACGGCCGGCCGCCGAGCGCGAGGCGATCCTCGCCGACCCCGGTTTCGGCAAGCACTTCACCGACCACATGGTCGACATCTGCTGGAGCGAGATGGGCGGCTGGCACCGCCCGCGCGTGCAGCCCTACGGCCCCATCGCGCTCGACCCGGCCGCCTCGGTGCTGCACTACGGTCAGGAGATCTTCGAAGGCCTGAAGGCCTACCGCCACGCCGACGGCTCGATCTGGTCGTTCCGCCCCGACGCCAACGCGCGCCGCCTGCAGCGCTCGGCCAAGCGCCTCGCGCTGCCCGAGCTGCCCGAGCAGTACTTCATCGAGGCGCTGCGGCAGCTCATCGCTGCCGACGGCGACTGGGTGCCGAGTGCGCCCGAGACGAGCCTGTACCTGCGCCCCTTCATGTTCGCGAAGGAGGCCTTCCTCGGCGTGCGCCCCGCCCACAAGGTGGCGTTCTACGTCATCGCCTCACCCGCCGGTGCCTACTTCCACGGCGGCGTGAAGCCCGTCTCGATCTGGCTTTCGACGCAGTACTCTCGCGCCGGCAAGGGCGGTACGGGCGCGGCGAAGACGGGCGGCAACTACGCCGCCTCGCTCGTCGCGCAGGCGGAGGCGGCGGAGCACGGCTGCGCCCAGGTGCTCTTCCTCGACTCCGTCGAGGGTAAGTGGCTCGAAGAGCTCGGCGGCATGAACATCGTGCTCGTCTACAAAGACGGCACGCTTGTGACGCCGCAGAGCGACTCGATCCTCGAGGGCATCACGCGCGACTCGATCCTGCAGCTCGCCGAAGACCGCGGGCACACGGTCGAGCGGCGCCGCGTCAGCATCGACGAGTGGCGCGAGGGCGCGGCATCCGGCGACATCGTCGAGGCCTTCGCGTGCGGCACGGCCGCCGTCGTCACCCCCATCGCCATGATCAAGGCCGCCGACTTCGAGATCGGCAGCGCCGACGCCGAGGCGGGAGAGCTGACGATGTCGCTGCGGGCCGAGCTCACCGACATCCAGTACGGGCGGCGCCCCGATCCGCACGGCTGGATGCTGCGGCTCGACGCCTGATCGCGACGGCAGACTCCGTCGTGCTCGCCATCGACCCCGACTTCGCCCGCATGAGCGCCCTCGAGCGCACGGGCGTCGCCGCGCTCTGCCTCGGCGGCGGCGCCCTGCTGGGGCTGCTCGGCACCTTCGCGCACCAGTCGCTGCCGCCCGTGGGCGTCGCGATCGCGCTCATCACGGTCGCGCTCTACATCGTCGGCCTCCGCATCTGGGGCGGCGTGCGCACCCCGGCGGCGGCAGGCGCGCTCGGCGTCGGCCTCATGAGCGGGCTGCTCGCGACGGCCACGGGCGGCTCGGTGCTCGTGCCGGCCAACACGATCGGCTACACCTGGCTCTTCGGCATCACGGCGATCGCGTTCCTCGCGCTCGCCTGGCCGCACATCCAGCAGGTTCCCCGCCCGCCTGCGGATACGATGGAGGAGCCCGCGCTCGTTCAACAAGAGGATCGACCACTGCCGTGACCTACGTGATCGCCCTGCCCTGCGTCGACGTCAAAGACCGTGCCTGCATCGACGAGTGCCCCGTCGACTGCATCTACGAGGGCGACCGCATGCTCTACATCCACCCCGACGAGTGCGTCGACTGCGGTGCGTGCGAGCCCGTGTGCCCCGTCGAGGCGATCTACTACGAAGACGACGTGCCCGAGCAGTGGGCCGACTACTACACCGCGAACGTCGAGTTCTTCAGCGAGATCGGCTCGCCCGGCGGAGCCGCCAAGGTCGGCGTGCTGCCCGGCGACCACCCGATCGTCGCCGCGCTGCCGCCGCAAGCGTGATCGACTCCAGTGACCCGACGGCCGGGACGGCCGTCGGCGCTGGTGCCGCGACGAATGCCAGCAATGGCATTCGTTCTGGTGCGAAGCACGCGTTACCCGACTTCCCCTGGGACTCGCTCGCGCCGTTCGCAGCGCGCGCCCGCGAGCACGCCGACGGCATCGTCGACCTCTCGGTCGGCTCGCCCGTCGATGCGACCCCCGCGGTCGTGCGCGACGCGCTCGTGGCCGCGACCGACGCCCACGCCTACCCGCAGACCATGGGCACGCCCGCCCTGCGCACCGCGATCGTCGACTGGTACGCCCGTCGACGGGGCGTGACGGGCCTGGTTCCGGATGCCGTGCTCCCCACCATCGGCAGCAAAGAGCTCGTCGGCCTCCTGCCGCTGCTGCTCGGCCTCGGGCCCGGCGACACCGTCGTCTACCCGCGCACGGCCTACCCGACCTACGCCGTCGGATCCGTGCTCGCCCGCACGGCCGGCCTCGCGACCGACGACCCTGCCGAGTGGCCCGCATCCACCCGCCTCGTCTGGCTCAACAGCCCGGGCAACCCCACGGGCGCCGTGCTCGGGGTGCCCGCGCTGCGCGCCGCGGTCGCGCGCGCCCGCGAGCTCGGGGCCGTGCTCGTCAACGACGAGTGCTATGCCGAGCTCGGCTGGCAGCCGGAACGGTGGGGTGCGGACGCCGACGAGCGCGTGCCGAGCATCCTCGACCCCCGCGTCACCGACGGCGACCGCACGGGTCTGCTGAGCGTCTACTCGCTCAGCAAGCAGTCGAACCTCGCGGGCTACCGCGCCGCCTTCCTCGCGGGCGACGAGGCGATCGTGCGGCGGGTGCTCGAGGTGCGCAAGCACGCCGGGCTCATCCCGCCCGCGCCCGTGCAGGCGGCCATGGTCGCCGCGCTCGACGATGACGCGCACGTGGCGGCCCAGCGGGAGCGGTACCGCGCGCGCCGCACGGTGCTGCGTGCTGCCCTCGAGGGGGCGGGGTTCCGCATCGACCACTCCGAAGCGGGCCTCTACCTGTGGTGCACGCGCGGTGAGCCCGCCCTCGCGACGATCGCCCTGCTCGCCGAGCACGGCATCCTCGCCGCGCCCGGCACGTTCTACGAGGGCGAGGCCTCGCAGCACGTGCGCCTCGCGCTCACCGCGACCGACGAGCGCATCGCCGCCGCGGCCGCGCGTTTGGCGCTGATCTCCAAGGCCTGAGCCCGGCTGTTGGCCGGTGCGCGACTGGTGCGCCTTTGCGCATAGGCTGTAAGCGGGTCACTCCCGAGCCGCCACCACCACCATGGCTCGTTCTCGGGACCCCGCCCCCACAGACCGATCACACCCCGATCACATCCCGCGAGGAGGCGCAGTGAGCGACGGCGCACTGAACACGAGCGACCAGAAGGCGACCCTGCACTTCCCGGGCGGCACAGCCGAGTTCCCGATCCTGCCGAGCGTCGCGGGGGCCGCGAGCCTCGACCTCTCCTCGCTCACGCGCCAGACCGGGCTCACCGCTCTCGACTACGGCTTCGTCAACACCGCGTCGACCAAGAGCGCCATCACGTACATCGACGGCGAGCAGGGCATCCTGCGCTACCGCGGCTACGCGATCGACGACGTCGCCGCGAACTCGACCTTCCTCGAGGTGGCCTGGCTGCTCATCTACGGCGAGCTGCCGACGCCGAGCGAGCTCGCCGACTTCGACTCGCGCGTGCGCCGCCACACCCTCCTGCACGAAGACCTCAAGCGCTTCTTCGACTCGCTGCCGCACCAGGCGCACCCCATGTCGGTGCTCTCGAGCGCCGTGAGCGCCCTCTCGACCTACTACGGCGACTCGCTCGACCCGCACGACCCCGAGCAGGTCGAGATCTCGACCATCCGCCTGCTCGCCAAGCTGCCGGTCATCGCCGCCTACGCGCACAAGAAGGCGATCGGTCAGGCCTTCCTGTACCCCGACAACTCGCTCGGCTTCGTCGAGAACTTCCTGCGCCTCAACTTCGGCATCATGGCCGAGCCCTACGCCGTCAACCCCGTGCTCGTGAAGGCGCTCGACCGCCTGCTGATCCTGCACGAGGACCACGAGCAGAACGCCTCGACCTCGACCGTACGGCTCGTCGGCTCAACGGGGGCCAACCTCTTCGCCTCGATCTCGGCGGGCATCAACGCCCTCTCGGGCCCGCTGCACGGTGGCGCCAACGAGGCCGTGCTCGACATGCTCGCGCGCATCCGCGACTCGGGCGAGAGCGTCGAGCGCTTCGTCGAGCGCGTCAAGAACAAAGAAGACGGCATCAAGCTCATGGGCTTCGGCCACCGGGTCTACAAGAGCTACGACCCGCGCGCCAAGCTCGTGAAAGAGAGCGTGGATGCCGTGCTCGCCGACCTCGGCGTGAGCGACCCGCTGCTGCAGATCGCGCGCGAGCTCGAGGCCATCGCTCTCGCCGACGAGTACTTCATCGAGCGCAAGCTCTACCCCAACGTCGACTTCTACACGGGCGTCATCTACAAGGCCATGGGCTTCCCCACGCGCATGTTCACGGTGCTCTTCGCCATCGGGCGCCTGCCGGGCTGGATCGCCCACTGGCGCGAGATGAACGACGACCCGCAGACGAAGATCGGCCGCCCGCAGCAGCTCTACACGGGCTCGGGCGCGCGCGACTGGCCCCAGCGCTAGCAGTCGCAGCGCGGGATGCTCGCGCCGAGCATCCCGACCCGCCGCGATCTACGCGTGCAGGGCCTCGTTGAGCTGCACGCCCGCGCCCGTGCGGGGCAGCACCTCGACGGCTCCCGTGAGCGAGCTGCGGCGGAACAGCAGCCCCGGAACCCCGGATAGCTCGGCGGCCTTGACGGTGCGCGGCTGCCCGTCGGCGCCGACCGTGCCGTCGACGACGACGACGACCTTCTGGCCCGCCGTGACGTAGAGGCCCGCCTCGACGACCGAGTCGTCGCCGATCGAGATGCCGATGCCGCTGTTGGCGCCGAGCAGGGCGCGCTCGCCGATCGCGACGCGGTGCGTGCCGCCGCCCGAGAGCGTGCCCATGATCGAGGCGCCGCCGCCGATGTCGCTGCCGTCGCCGACGACGACGCCCTGGCTGATGCGGCCCTCGACCATCGAGGCGCCGAGGGTGCCG
>NCEJ01000015.1 GCA_002280615.1 Micrococcales bacterium 32-70-13
CGAACAGGCGGTCGTCGATCCAGGCGATGAGGTCGGCGCGCACCTCGGCCTGGTTGGTCTCGTTGAAGACCTCGTGGCGGGCGCCCGGGTAGACGACGAGCTCGACGTCGGTGAGCCCCCCGCCGCGCAGGTAGGCGTCGGCAAGCTTCTTCGCGCTCTTCTCCCCGCCGAGCGGATCATCGTCGCCCACCATGATGAGCAGCGGCACAGCCGGTTGCACGCGCTTCGGACGGCCGAAGAGGCGCAGGCCGTCGGCGAGGCCGAAGAGCTTGAGAATCTTGGCGTCGGTGGTGAGCGGGTCGTCGACGAAAGCGCGCGCGACGGCCGGGTCGCGGCTCAGCCACTCGGCACCGGTGTCGCCCAGGTGCCTGTGGCGAGCATTGAGGTCGCCGCCGTTCATGTCGGTCGGCGTGCGCAGGGCCGTGCCGGTCAGCACGACTGCGCTCCACGGGTGATCTCCCTGATTGAGCAGGTTCTGCACCATGAGCGAGCCCCACGAGTGGCCGAGCATGACGAAGGGCAGGTCAGGATGCTCGGCTTTCGCCAGCACCGTCAGGTCGAGCAGGTTCTGCTGGGTGGCGCGCAGGCCGCCCACTCCCAGCTTTCCGATCTGCGTGAGGTCGCCCTTCCAGTACTCGACTCCCGTCTGGCCGTGGCCGCGGTGGTCGTCGGCGTAGACGGCGTAGCCGGCCTCGACGAGCGCCTGCGCGAGCAGCTCGTAGCGCAGGGCGTGCTCGCCGACGCCGTGCGCGATCTGCACGACGCCCTTCGGCTTGCCCGGTGCCCACACGTAGTAGTGCACGACGACGCCGTGGCTGTCGGTGAACGTGCGATGCTGGCGCTCGACGGTGAACTTCGGCATGGATGGCCTCCCGAGGACGATCCTAGGTGCGCGAATATCGTTAGCGCGGGTAATGAGTTAGGCTAACGGAGTGACGCACCACGAGACCGATCCTGAAGAAGAGCTGCGGGTGCTCATCCAGAAGGTCGCCCGTCGCATCCGCGCCGAGCGCGCAGGCGAGGGCATCAGCGACACCCAGCTCGGCGTGCTGTGGCAGCTCGCGAGCGAGGGTCGCTCGACCCCCGGCGGTCTCGCCGCCTCCGAGAAGGTCAGCGCCCCCTCGATGAACCGCACGCTCAACGCCCTCGAGGCGAGCGGGCTCGTGCGGCGGGCTCCGAGCGACGACGACGCGCGCAGCGTGTGGGTGACCATCACCCCCGAGGGCGAGCAGGTCATCGCCGAGACCCGGCGGTTGCGGCAGCAGTGGTTCCACGCCCAGCTCGAAGAGCTCACCGCCGCCGAACGCAGCGCCCTCGAGGAGGTGCGGCCGATCCTGCGACGGCTGGCCGAGGCGTGAGGTGCCCATCATGAACGCCATGTTCCGCTCGCTCGCCGGCGTCAACTACCGCATCTGGTTCGCCGGCGCCCTCATCTCGAACGTCGGCACGTGGATGCAGCGCACGGCGCAGGACTGGTTCGTGCTCACCGAGCTCACCGACAACGACGCCGCCGCCGTCGGGGTGACGATGGCCCTGCAGTTCGGGCCCGCGCTCGTCATCGGCCCGCTCGCGGGCATCATCGCCGACCGGATGCCCGGCCGCCGCCTGCTCGCCGTCACGCAGGTCGCCCAGGCCCTGCTGGCCCTCGCCCTCGGGCTCATCATCGTGCTCGGCATCGCCGAGCTCTGGATGGTCTACCTGCTCGCCCTCGGGCTCGGTATCGCCACGGCCGTCGACGCCCCCGCGCGCCAGACCTTCGTCGGCGAGCTCGTCGGCCCCGCCGACCTGCCCAACGCCGTCGCCCTCAACTCGGCCTCGTTTAACACCGCGCGGCTCATCGGGCCCGCGGTCGCGGGGTTCCTCACCGTGCTCGTCGGCGCCGGCTGGGTGATCCTGATCAACGTGCTGACCTTCGCGGCCATGCTCATCGCCCTCGGGCTGCTGCGGGCGGCCGAGCTGCACCCCGTGCCGAAGGCGGGTCGCGGGCGCGGGCAGCTGCGGGCGGGAATCCGGTACGTCGCCCAGCGCTCCGACCTCGTGATCGTGTTCACGATGGTCTTCCTCATCGGCACCTTCGGCTTCAACTTCGCGATCTTCACGGCCACCATGGCGCGGGTCGAGTTCGGCCGCGATGCCGCCGACTTCGGGGGGCTCTCGTCGATCTTCGCCATCGGCTCGGTGGCCGGAGCGCTCGTCACCGCCCGACGCGAGCGCCCGCGCCTGCGCGTCATCGTGGTCGCCACCCTCGGCTTCGTCGCGACGATGATCGTGGCGGCGCTCATGCCGACGTTCGAGCTCTTCGCGCTCGCTCTCATCCTCGTCGGCTACTTCGCCCTCACCATGATCACGAGCGCCAACGCCTACGTGCAGACGACGACGCGGGCGAGCATCCGGGGCCGCGTGATGGCGCTGTACCTGACGATCTTCATGGGCGGCACCCCCGTGGGGGCTCCCGTGCTCGGTCTCGTCGCGAACGAGCTCGGGCCCCGCTGGGCCATGGGCGTCGGCGCGCTGGCCGGGCTTCTCGCGGCTGCCGTCGCGGTGCTGTGGATGCGCGCCCGGCACAACCTGCGCATCCGCCGCCACCCGGCCGACGACCCCTGGTGGCGGCTGCGGGTGCGCTACGACGGCGACGACACGGAGCGTGCTGACCACACGCGCCGCATGCGCGACCTCGAGACGGCGACGACCGAGATCGCGATCATCGAGGCTGAGGCGCGCAAGACGTGATGCTCGCGACAGGATGGAGCCCGTGACCCGCGCGCCGAACCCGCTCAACCCCTTCAACAACAGTCGGGGGTTCTTCGGCGCCCTCGGGCGCGCGCTCTGGACGGTCACCGGACCGGCGGCCGTCGGCATCGGGCGGCCGGAGGAGCCCTACGTGGCTCCAGCCGACCCGCGCTGCCCGCTGTGCGGCGCGGCGATGGCCGCGCACACGATCGAGCGCGGAGCGGGCACGACCCCGACCCGCCTGCACTGCCCGCCGGCCGCGGTCTGACGCGGCCGCATCCCGCCGCCTGGCGTCAGCTCTCGCGCGTGATCTCGACGGTGACGAAGAGCTTCGAGCTCGACGGCCCGGCGTAGACGCCGCGCAGGGGCGGCACGTCGCGGTAGTCGCGACCGCGGCCGACGATGACGTGCCGGTCGCGGATCTCGAGCATGTTGGTGGGGTCGAAGCCCTGCCACTCGCCGTCGAACCACTCGACCCAGGCGTGCGACTCGCCCGCGATCGTCTCGCCGACCTGCGGATCGCGCGAAGGGTGCAGGTAGCCGCTGACGTAGCGGGCGGGGATGCCGATCGAGCGCAGCGCGCCGAGCGCGAGGTGCGTGATGTCTTGGCACACGCCCTTCTTGTGCGCCCAGGCCTCGGCGGCCGTCGTGTGCACGCCCGTGATGCCCGACATGTACTGCACCTCGTCGTAGATCCACGCGCAGATCTCGCGCGCGGCGGCCTCGGGGTCGGCGGCCGCGGCGGCGAACTCGCGCGCCCGCTCGGCGACCTCGTCGGGCGGGGCCGTGAGCTTCGTCTGAACGGTGTTCTCGACCGAGCCGACGGTCTTCTCGACGGCGACCGCGAGGTCGTCCCAGCTGATCGAGCCCTCGCTCGACCCGCGCGGGCGCAACTCGACGAGGCTGTCGGCGGTGAGCGAGAGCTCGTGGTGCTGGTCGAGCTGCTCGAAGGCCGCGACGCGCGTGCCGAAGTAGTCGACGTAGTGGTGCTGCGACGAGGTCGGGCTGATGGCGAGGTGCGAGTGCAGCACGACCTGTCCGTCAGAGCTCGCGGGGAGCATCCGCGCCTCGTTGTACGACGCCGTGACGTTGCCCTTGTAGTGGTAGCCGGTGATGTGCCGGATCCTCAACCGGTTCATGTCTTCTCCGCCACCCAGCTCGGCGCCGCATTGGTCGGGAAGTACCGCTGGCGCACGGCCTCGCTCGTGGCGCTCGTGGCGAGCTGCACGGCGTCCATGTGCCGCTGCAGGTCGTCGAGGATGTCGGCGATGGGCCGGTACTCGAGCTCGCTGCGGATCTGCCCGAGCTGCCGCAGGGCCTGGTCGCCGATGCCGGCGCGATCGGAGCGCGGCTCGATGTCGCGCAGGCACTTCTCGGCGCGCGAGACCGCGAAGAGGATCGAGCGCGGGAAGAGCCGGTCGAGCAGCAGGAACTCGGCGGCGTTCTTCGCGCTCGGCACCCCGCGGTAGGTGCGCAGGTAGGCCTCGTAGGCGCCGACGCTGCGCAGGATGGTCGTCCACGACGGGCCGCTCGCCTCGGTGAGCGAGCGCGTCGCGAGCAGGCGCGCGGTCATGTCGGCGCGCTCGAGCGAGCGGCCGAGCGTGAAGAAGCTGTAGGCCTCGTCGCGGCTCGTCGACGACTCGACGATGCCCACGGCGAGCGCCGAGCGCTCGCGCACCCAGCCGAAGAACTCGTGCACCTTCTCGGGCGCGACCTTGCGGGGCATGCGCGCCCGGGTGGTGTTGAGCACCTCCCACAGCTCGGTGCTCACGACCTCGCGCGCGCGGCGGGCGTTCTCGCGCGCGGCGCCGAGCGAGTACGCGATCGAGGCGGGATGCGAGCGGTCGACGGCGAGGATGCTCAGCACGTCGGCGCGCGTGAGCGCGTGGTCGGGGTCGACATCGCTGCCCATGACGCTCAGCAGCGACCGGCAGGCGGTGTCTTCATCGATCCACGGGTCCTCCAGCAGCAGCTGCAGGTGCACGTCGAGGATGCGCGCCGTTCCGTCGGAGCGCTCGACATAGCGTCCGATCCAGAACAGGCTCTCGGCGATCCGGCTCAGCATCACTCGACCCCCCTCGAGACTGCGGGAGCGCCATTGCTCTGCTGTTGTTGTTCCGACTGCGCCCGGCGCGGGTCGTCTTGCGGATTGTGGTCGATCGCGTGCGCCGCGGCGTCGGTGATGATCGGGATCGATTGCGTCACGGTGGCCTGCTCGGCGACGATGCCCTGCACGTCGTGGCTGTCGGCGACCATCGGCAGCTGGCCCACGACCCAGGTGTCTTTTGAGCCGCCGCCCTGACTGGAGTTCACGACGAGCTGCCCCTCGGGCAGTGCCACGCGCGTGAGGCCGCCGGGCAGCACCCACACCTCGCGACCGTCGTTGACGGCGAAGGGCCGCAGGTCGGCGTGCCGGGGGCGCATGCCGTCGTCGACGAGGGTAGGGATGGTCGAGAGCTGCACGACCGGCTGCGCGATCCACCCGCGCGGGTCCTCCTGCAGGCGCATCCGCAGCTCGTCGAGCTCGGCGGCGCTCGCGGCCGGGCCGACGACGAGGCCCTTGCCGCCCGAGCCGTCGACGGGCTTGACGACGAGCTCGGGCAGGCGATCGAGCACCTCGACGAGCGAGTCGGGGTCTTCGAGGCGCCAGGTGTCGACGTTGGGGATGATCGGCTCTTCATCGAGGAAGTATCGCGCGAGGTCGGGCAGGTAGGTGTAGACGAGCTTGTCGTCGGCGACGCCGTTGCCGACGGCGTTCGTGATCGTCACGTTGCCGAGGCGCGCCGCGAGCATGAGGCCGGGGGTGCCGAGCATCGAGTCGGCGCGGAAGGTCAGCGGGTCGAGGAACTCGTCGTCGACGCGGCGGTAGATGACATCGACGCGCTGCGGGCCGGCGGTCGTGCGCATGAAGACACGCCCGCCCGAGCAGTAGAGGTCGCGGCCCTCGACGAGCTCGACGCCCATGAGCCGCGCGAGCAGGGTGTGCTCGAAGTAGGCCGAGTTGTAGACGCCCGGCGTGAGCACGACGACGGTCGGGTCGTCGACGCCCGAGGGGGCGGATGCCCGCAGCGCGTCGAGCAGCCGCGTCGGGTAGTCGCCCACAGGGCGCACGCGCATCGACACGAAGAGCTCGGGCAGCGTCTGCGCCATCACCCGGCGGTTCGAGATGACGTAGCTCACGCCGCTCGGCACCCGCACGTTGTCCTCGAGCACGCGCCAGGTTCCGTGCTCGTCGCGGATGAGGTCGATGCCCGACACCTGGATGCGCACGCCGTTGGCGCTCTCGATGCCCGCGGCCGAGCGGTGATAGTGGCTCGAGCTCGAGACGAGCCGCGCAGGGATCACGCCCTCGGCGATGCAGCGCTGCGGGCCGTAGATGTCGGTGAGGAAGGCCTCGAGCACGCGCACGCGCTGGGCGACGCCGGCCTCGAGGTGGCTCCACTCGGCGCGCTCGATGACGCGCGGCACGGCATCCAGCGGGAACGGCCGCTCTTCGCCGGCGAAATCGAACGTGACGCCCTGTGCGAGATAGCTCGACGCGAGGGCCTCCGTGCGACCGCGCAGCTCGTCCTGCGACATCTGCGCGAGGGCCGCGTGGATCTCGCGGTACGGCAGTCGCACGCTCGAGTCGGGCGCGAACATCTCGTCGAAGGCGACGGCCGAACCCGACCGGGCGGCTGTCGCCGTGTACCCGTCGAAGAGGTCGGCCATGACGCGAGCCTAGTCGCGGCGTGTTGCGGCGATGTTTCGGTGGATGCCCCGCGCACGCCCCCGCATCATCGAGCTGCGGCGCCCGCGAGCTGGCGCTCGAACCGCTCGACGTCGTCGCGGTGGCACAGCTCGGTCGCCTCGGTCGTCGCGGTCGCCGCGCCGGCCGCGACGCCCCCGCGGAACGCCGCCGCGAGGTCGTGGCCCTGCGCGAGCCGCAGCACCATCGCGCCGAGGAAGCTGTCGCCCGCGCCGACCGTCGACCGCACGGTGATGGGGGGCGAGGCGAGGCGGGTGACGCCCTCGGCGGTCACGAGCACGGCACCGTCGCCGCCGAGCGTGAGGGCGACGACCTCGACCCGACCGCGGCCGACGAGCTCGCGCGCGGCCTCGACCTTCTCGTCGATCGTGAGGGCGGGCGCGCCGACGAGCTCGCCGAGCTCACGCCCTGAGGGCTTGACGAGGAAGACGCCCTCGTCGACGGCTTCGGCGAGCGCCGCGCCCGAGGCGTCGACGACGCACCGCACCCCGAGCTCGCGGGCCCGGCGGGCGATCCGCGCGTAGAAGTCGTCGGGCATGCCGGGCGCGAGCGACCCGCTGGGCACGACGTAACCGGGCTCATCCCAATCGGGGGTGTAGGAGTTGGGGTCTGAAGCCGCCGGTCGCGTGCAGGCACTGCTTCCACTCGCGGTCGTCGAGGCGCGGCCCCTGCAGCACGAAGCGGAACTGCTTGCCCGTCGAGAGCTCGTCGATCGTGATGTTCTCGCGCGTCGACTGGGTGATGGGGATGGCCCGGCCGATGATGCCCTCGGCCTCGAGCAGCTGCCGGTAGGCCTGGCCGGTCGCGCCGCCGACCGCGTAGATCGCCGTCGAGTGCCCGCCGAGCCTCTCGATGACGCGACTGACGTTGACGCCCCCGCCGCCGGGATCGACGCGACTCGGCCCGCAGCGCATCTTGTGCTCGGGCATGACCGTCTCGGTCGTCGTGCTCACGTCGAGCGCGGGGTTCACCGTGAGCGTCACGATCGGGGCCGGGTGGGCGGCGGATGCTGCAGAGCTGTGCGCCATGCCCTCAGGCTAGTGAGCGGAGCGCGCGAACGCGGCGGCAAAAGCGGCGCTCACCTGCGGCTGCGCGGGATGCTCGACCGCCGCGTGCAGCGCGAGCGGCCACGCGGCACCCGCTCCGAGCAGTTCGGCCGCCTGCCGCGCGGCCCCGCGCGCCACGTACTCCCCCGGCTCGGGCACGACGACCGGCAGACCGAGCACCTGCGAGGCGATCGCGGGCACCGCGCGCGACCGCGCTGCGCCGCCGACGAGCAACAGGCGCCGGGGGCGCAGGCCGTGGCGCACAATCGCATCGAGTCCGTCAGCGAGGCCGCACAGCATCCCCTCGATCGCGGCGCGGGCGAGGTTCTCGCGCGTGGTGGAGGCGAGAGTCAGGCCGCTGAGCGTCGCGGTCGCGTCGGGCAGGTTGGGCGTGCGCTCGCCCTCGAAGTACGGCAGCAGCACGAGGCCGCCCGCTCCGGGCTCGGCCGCGAGCGCGAGGTCGGCGAGGCCCTCGTGATCGACGCCGAGCAGGGCGGCGACGGCGTCGAGCACGCGCGCGGCGTTGAGCGTCGCCACGAGCGGCAGGAACGCGCCCGCAGCGTCGGCAAAGCCCGCGACGGCGCCCGACTCGTCGACGACGGGCTCGGGGCTCACGGCGAAGACGGTGCCGCTCGTGCCGATCGAGATGACGACGTCGCCCGGGCCGGCGCCGAGGCCGAGCGCCGCGGCGGCGTTGTCGCCCGCGCCGGCGCCGACGAGCACCCCCGCGCGCGACCCCCGCAATTCAGGAGTCTCGGCGCCGACGGTCGTCGACACGCCGGGCGCGAGCACGCGCGGCAGCACGACCTCGGCCGCGATTCCTGAATTGTGGAGACCGTTCGACGCGGGCGTGGATGCGCGGCTCGGGTCGGCCTCGCGCGCCGGGCGGCCCAGCGCGAGCGCGAAGAGCTCGAGGTCGTACGCGTTCGTCGCGGCCGACCAGTAGCCCGTGCCGCTCGCGTCGGAGCGGTCGGTGACGAGTTCGTCGAGCACGGGGCCGAGCGGGCTCTCGCCGGCAGGCCCGTAGCCGCGCAGCCGCCACGTCAGCCAGTCGTGGGGCAGGGCGACGGCCGCGATGCTCGGCACGAGCTCGGGCTCGTGGTCGCGCATCCACCGCAGCTTCGTCGCCGTGAACGAGGCCACGGGCACGAGGCCCGTGCGCGTCGCGTACTCGGCGGCACCCACCTCGCTGATCAGGTCGGCGGCGGCCGCGGCCGATCGGGTGTCGTTCCAGAGCAGGGCGTCGCGCACGACGCGGCCCTCGGCGTCGAGCGCGACGAGCCCGTGCTGCTGGCCGCCGACCGCGATCGCCGCGACGTCGGCGAGCCCGCCCGCCTGCTCGACGGCCGCGACGAATGCCGCCCACCAGGCGGCGGGGTCAACGGCCGTGCCCTCGGGATGCGGCGCGCGCCCCTCGCGCACGGTCGCCCCCGTCGCGGCGTCGACGATCACGACCTTGCAGCTCTGCGTCGAGGTGTCGACGCCGGCGACGAGGGTCATCGCGAGCGTCACGGCTAGCGGGCGCCCATGAGGTGCTCGGTGGCGAGCTGCTGCAGGTGCACGAAGCCGAAGCCCTTGCCGTTGAAGTACGAGCCGGCGTCGAAGCTCTCGAACGCGGTCGCGTCGGCGAGCAGGTCGTCGATGCTCTCGCCCGCGCCGAGCGTGGGCTGCGCGAGCTCGTCGACCCGGGCCGCGGCGAGCGCCGCCTGCACCTCGGGGTCGGCGCGGAAGGCCGCGGCGCGCTCCTTGAGCAGCAGATAGGTGCGCATGTTGGCGGCGGCCGAGGCCCACACGCCGGTCTCGTCCTCCGTGCGCGAGGGCTTGTAGTCGAAGTGGCGCGGGCCGTCGTAGGCGCGGCCGCCGCCCGGGGCGCCGTTCTCGAGCAGATCGACGAGCGAGAAGGCGTTGTGCAGGTCGCCGTGGCCGAAGACGAGGTCTTGGTCGTACTTGATGCCGCGCTGGCCGTTGAGGTCGATGTGGAAGAGCTTGCCCGCCTCGAGCGCCTGCGCGATGCCGGCCGTGAAGTTGAGGCCCGCCATCTGCTCGTGCCCGACCTCGGGGTTGAGGCCGACGAGCTCGGGGTGCTCGAGCGTCTCGATGAACGCCATGGCGTGGCCGAGGGTCGGCAACAGGATGTCGCCGCGCGGCTCGTTGGGCTTCGGCTCGATCGCGAAGCGGATGCCGTAGCCCTTGTCGGTCACGTACTGCGTGAGGATGTTGACGGCCTCGCGGTAGCGCGCGATCGCCGAGCGCACGTCTTTCGCGGCGTCGTACTCGGCGCCCTCGCGGCCGCCCCACATGACGAAGGTGTGCGCGCCGAGCTCGGCGGCGAGGTCGAGGTTGCGCAGCACCTTGCGCAGCGCGAAGCGTCGCACGGCCCGGTCGTTCGAGGTGAAGCCGCCGTCTTTGAAGACCGGCGCACTGAACAGATTGGTCGTGATCATGGGCACCTTCAGGCCCGTGGATGCCGTGGCCGCGATGAGCCGATCGATCTGCGTGCGCCGCTCGGCATCCGTCGAGCCGAACGCGAAGAGGTCGTCGTCGTGCAGCGTGAGGCCGTAGGCCCCCAGCTCGGTGAGCTTCTCGACGACGTGCACGACGTCGAGGGGGGCGCGGGTGGGCCCGCCGAAGGGGTCGGCGCCGTTGTAGCCGACGGTCCAGAGCCCGAAGGTGAAGTGGTCGGCGGGAGTCGGGGTGGTCATTGGTGCTCCTGAGCTCTTCATCGAACAAATGTTGTGGTGTGAAACATATCATCGGCTGGACTGCCCGACAAGGGCGATCTCCACGAGGTTCTCGGGCACATTCAACCCGAGATGACGTGAAAACGCATCCGAGGCCACCCGTTCGCGCGCCATCCCACAGAAAAGGTTGCGCCAGGGATGTTGCGTGGCAGTAGTCATTGTTATAAGTTCTGCACGTTAACATATAGCGCCGGCAATACGACGGTGAGTGCTACACAGGCGTAGCGACACGACGGCGGAGACGCCCGTCGCCCCAGCCTGTATGCGCGCTTCCTGTCGTCGGTGTGCGCTTCTCTCGAAGTGCTGTGGACAACGAAGTCCAGCAATCACTCACGAAAGGACAGGTGACGACATGTCACTCAAGAAACTGATCGCGGTTGCGACCGCGGCCGCGTTGGCGGTGAGCCTCGCAGCATGCTCCACCGGCGGCGGGGCGACCACCGAGTCGGAAGGAAGTGTCGGCATCTCGATGCCCACGCGTTCTCTGGAGCGGTGGATCAACGACGGCGAGGGCCTCAAGGCGCTCCTCGAAGACGCTGGTTACCAGGCCGACCTGCAGTATGCAGACGACAAGTCCGACATGCAGATCAGCCAGATCCAGAACCAGATCGCGTCGGGCGTGGACATTCTCGTCGTCGCCGCCATCGACGGTGAGCTGCTGGCGCCGGTGCTCGAAGACGCAGCCGAGCAGGGCATCACGGTCATCGCCTACGACCGCCTCATCAACGGCACGGAGAACGTGGACTACTACGCGACGTTCGACAACTACAAGGTCGGTCAGCTGCAGGGTCAGTTCATCGAGGAGCAGCTGGGTCTCGCCGACGGCGCTGGCCCCTTCAACCTCGAGCCGTTCGCGGGCAGTCCGGACGACAACAACGCGCGCTTCTTCTTTGCAGGCGCGTGGGATGTTCTGCTCCCCTACGTCGAGAGCGGCCAGCTTGTCGTTCCGTCGGGCAAGTCGCCCGCGTCGAACGACGACTGGGCGAGCATCGGCATCTTGGGCTGGAAGTCGGACTCGGCCCAGGCAGAACTGGACAACCGCATCGCCTCGTTCTACGCGGGAGGCGAGAAGATCGACGTGGTTCTGTCTCCCAACGACAGCCTCGCGCAGGGCATCGCGGCCTCGCTCAGCAGCGCTGGCTACACCCCTGGTGTTGACTGGCCGATCCTCACGGGCCAAGACGGTGACAAGGCGAGTGTCGTCAACATTCTCGACGGCAAGCAGTCGATGACCGTCTGGAAGGACACCCGAGTTCTCGGAGAGGTCGTCTTCGGTTTCATCGAGGCGATCCTCGCCGGTGAAGAGCCGGAGATCAACGACACCGAGACGTACAACAACGGCGTCAAGGTTGTTCCCTCGTTCCTGATCACGCCCGAGGTCGTCGTGAAGGACTCGGTTCAGGAGAAGCTCATCGACTCCGGATTCCTCAAGGCCTCAGACGTCGGCCTGTAACCCCTATGAACGCGTGGTTGGCGCTCCGCTGCGAGCGCCAACCACGCGTCAGCTCGAAGGAGAGCCTCGCTAATGACCAGCATCCTGGCCATGCGCACCATCACCAAAGACTTCAATGGTGTGCGAGCGCTTGACAGCGTCTCGCTTGAGGTCGAGCGTGGTCAGGTCCACGCCATCTGCGGCGAGAACGGTGCCGGTAAGTCAACGCTCATGAAGGTACTGAGCGGCGTCTACCCCCACGGCACCTTCGCGGGAGAGATTTACTTCGACGGCGCACCAGCCACCTTCAAGACCATCAACGAGTCTGAAGCAGCGGGCATCGTCATCATCCATCAAGAGCTCGCGCTGAGCCCGTACCTCTCGATCGCCGAGAACATCTTCCTCGGCAATGAGGTTGCTACGCGCGGGGTCATCGATTGGGACAAGACCAACCTCGAGGCCACCAAGCTCTTGGCTCGCGTGGGCCTCGACGAGAAACCGACCACACCTATCCGCGAACTGGGCGTGGGTAAACAGCAGCTTGTAGAGATTGCCAAAGCGCTCTCCAAACGCGTGAAGCTTCTGATTCTTGACGAGCCCACTGCCGCCTTGAACGATGACGACTCGGCTCACCTTCTTGACCTCATCAGCAGCCTGCGCGGCCAGGGCGTGACGTCGATCATCATTTCTCACAAGCTGAAGGAAATTCGCAAGACTGCCGATACCGTGACGATTCTGCGCGACGGCAAGACTATCGAGACCTTCTCCATGAGTGAGAGTGACGCCACCGAGTCGCGCATCATCAAGTCGATGGTCGGACGCGAACTCGACAATCTCTTCCCGCCCAGAACGCCCACGATCGGCGATGAACTCTTTCGCATCGAGAACTGGACGGTTCACCACCCGGTCGACAACGGGCGCGTCGTCATTGACAACGCGAGCTTTACCGTGCGCGCCGGCGAGATTGTCGGGTTCGCCGGTCTCATGGGTGCTGGGCGTACAGAGCTCGCCATGAGCATCTTCGGCCGCTCGTACGGCTCGCACATCAGCGGCGCTGCGTTCAAGGCCGGTGCACCCATTTCGCTGAAGACAGTCTCGGAGGCGATCCGCAACGGGCTCGCCTACGCGACCGAAGACCGCAAGAGGTACGGCCTCAATCTTCTGGGCGGCATCACCGTCAACATCACCGCGGCTGCGCTCGGAAAGCTTGCGCGCTTCGGAATCGTCGACAGATTCGCCGAGAACGGCGTCGCCGACAGCTACCGACGGCAGATGAACATCAAGGCACCATCTCTCTCGGTGCCCACCGGCAACCTCTCGGGCGGCAACCAGCAGAAGGTGGTGTTGAGCAAGTGGGTCTACTCAGGACCCGACGTGCTCATTCTCGACGAGCCCACACGAGGAATCGATGTGGGAGCCAAGTACGAGATCTACACGATCATCAACGAGCTCGCCGCGCAGGGTAAAGCGATCATTCTCATCTCGTCAGAGCTTCCTGAGCTTCTCGGCATGTCTGATCGCATCTACGCAATATCCGAAGGCCGCATCACAGGCGAAATCTCCCGTGCCGATGCCAACCAAGAGAATCTCATGCACTTCATGACCGCGGGAAAGGACTAACCCGATGACCACCGTTCGACCCACGCTCAAGCTACCGACGATTCCGATCAACCTGCGGCAGTACGGCATCTTGGCGGCCTTCGCGGTCATCGTGGTGCTCTTTCAAGTCCTCACCGACGGCCGACTTCTCCTGCCCGGAAACATCAACAACTTGATTCAGCAGAACGCTTACGTGCTGATTCTCGCGGTGGGCATGGTGATCGTCATCATCGCTGGGCACATCGACCTCTCGGTCGGATCGATCGTCGCGATGGTGGGGGCGATCGCCGCGATCGCGATGACCCAGTGGGGCCTGCCGTGGTGGGCGGCCGTCATTGTTGCGCTCGTTGTTGGCGCTGCGGTAGGAGCGTGGCAAGGATTCTGGGTCGCCTTCGTGGGCATCCCCGCCTTCATCGTCACGCTCGCCGGCATGTTGCTCTTTCGCGGCTTAACCCTCGTGTTGCTCACGGGCGGCACGATCAACGCCCTGCCCGACGAATTCAATGCAATCGGTGGCGGTTGGATTCCGCCCCTCATGGGCACTATCGGCGAGGGTCGAGACGCCCGTGACATCTTCACGGTGGTCATGGGCATCGCTGTGGCTCTCGGCCTCATCGCCACGCAAGTGCGTGCACGGCGCAAGCAGCGCCGACTCGACCTCGTCATCGAACCCGCTCTCTCGATGGGCATCAAGACGGGCATTGCGGTGTTCGTCATCGTGGCGCTCACCTGGCAGCTCTCGGCCTACCGCGGCACCCCCATCATTCTCGTGATCGTCGCGCTGTTGATTCTCGCCTTCAGCTTCGTCTTGGAGCGCACCGTCTTTGGGCGTCAGGTGTACGCCATGGGCGGCAACCTCTTCGCGGCACAGATGAGCGGGGTACGCACAGCACGAGTCAACTTCTTGATCTTCGTGACGATGGGTGTTCTCGCCGGCCTCGCGGGTGTCGTGACGACGGCGCGGGCTGGCGGCGCGGTCGCATCGGCGGGTCAGAGTTTCGAGCTCGATGCGATCGCGGCGGTCTTCATCGGCGGCGCGGCCGTTACCGGCGGCGTGGGCACGGTCATCGGTGCCGTCATCGGTGGCCTCATCATGGGTGTGCTCAACATGGGGCTGTCGATCTTGTCGGTCGACGCCGCATGGCAACAAACGATCAAGGGCCTTGTCTTGCTTCTCGCCGTGGCGTTCGACGTGCTCAGCAAGCGACGCGGGCGACGAACCTAGCTCTCCACGATACGCATCGGATCCCGCAGCACCGGGGCGAAAGCCAGCTCGGCGGCGCCAATGAGCAAACGGTCTTCACCCAGTGCTGCGGGATAGATGCTGACGCCTTCCCACGCTGCGGGAACGGTGGACGCTTCGATCTCGCGCGGCAGTAGTGGGTAGCCCCACTCAAGCAGGGTCGCAAGAAAACCGCCGAGCACGACGCGCTCGGGGTTGAACACGTTGATCGCGTTGGCCAGGGCGACAGCAAGTACGCGCTGTTGCCGTTCGATCTCGAGGGTGACCGCAGGGTCGACACTGCGATGGAGGGCCGCCTTCAGGCTCGGCTCGTCGGCGATCTCGAGCCCGACGCTGCGCAACAGCCGTGAGCGGCTGACCTCGTCTTCGAGGGTACCGTTGAGTGTCGCGCGGTCGGCAGAGTCATGGAGTCCTGGTCGGTTCTGCCCGAATTCTCCGGCGTATCCGTGCGCGCCGCTCAGCGGCAAACCACGCACGATGGCGCCGCCGCCGATACCACTCGCGCCGCCATTGAGGTAGATCAACTCGTTCACGCCGCGGCCTGCTCCGAAAAGCCATTCCGCGTGGGCTCCCAGGGATGCATCATTATCGGCGAACGTCGGAATGCCGATGGCATCCTGAACCAGTTGTGTCAACGGAACCTCGCGCCATTCCAGGTGGGGCGCCCATCGAACGGTTCCGTCGCTCGACCGCACGAGTCCCGGAACGGCTAAGCCTGCCGCGAGCACCCGGCGTGTCGATCCAGCATCTCGTGCACGGAGTTCGACGACGAGGTCGGCAATGACCGCGCTGGCTTCTTCGGGCGAGAGGGTATGGTTCACCTCGCGACGAACACGGTGAAACACCCGGGCTCCGAGACCTACGAGCCCAGCCGTGATGGCGTCGACTTCAGGGTTGACGGCAATGACAGCAAGGTCTTTTGACGGTTCGACGCGCGGCGACGGCCGACCGACCCGGCTACTCGCGGTGGGATCGGTCTCAACCACGAGGCCTACGGCCTCGAGTTCAGCAACGAGCGCGCCAATCGTCGATCGATTCAGACCCGTGCGAGCGGTGATCTCGGCTCGAGACGGAGAACTCCCACGGTGAACAAGTTCGAGCACCGCGGCGAGATTGCGCTGCCGCACGTTTTCGATGCGCTCCGTTGTGCTCGTCACTTCCCAAGCTTAACGGTCCCTCGCAGTCGGGTCGGCACTTGATTCCCTCCACGCCTCGACGTACGGTCTGTCGAGACCTGGCGCGACAGCATTGCCGGGTCCCGGATCCCTAGCAGCGATGGACGCACTGGGAAACCCACCTGGTCGGCCTGTCGACTTCCGCTCCACGCCTTCGTCATCCCCTTCATCAGGAATCCCCGGCGACTCCTCCTTCGGCTCGGACCCTTTGCCCAGGGAGCTCTGCTCATGTCCGCCGCGCGGTGATACCGCCGCCGCCACGATGACCGGGCGGCTCGAGGCCGAGCAGGTCACCCGGATGCTGTCGCGCGCGGCGTAGCGGCTCGAGCGCGGCTAGACCCCGACCGGAACTCCGCGCGAGGCGAGGTCGCCGAGCAGCGCCTGCCGCAGCTCGTCGTCGACGGGCTCGCCCATGGCCGCAACGGCGTCGTGCACCGACTCGACGCGGGTCGAGCCGATCACCGGCCAGTAGCCGGGCAGCACGTCGAGCACAGCGGCGAGCGTCAGCCGGTGCACCGAGGCCTCCCGTTGCGTCGCGAGCGCGGCCACGTGCGGCACCCGCGTGGCGAGCGGCGCCGCGCGGGGGCCGCCGAAGGGCGCGTAGCCGAAGAAGTCGATGCCGGCCTCGCGGCAGTGCCGGTACTCGGCGAAGCTGTCGACCCCGAGACCGAGCCGGTTCTGCAC
>NCEJ01000125.1 GCA_002280615.1 Micrococcales bacterium 32-70-13
CGCGATGTGGGTCTCGAGCGAGGGCTCGACCGCGAGCTCGGCGTCGATGACCTGCTGCTGGCGCGCGGTGACGGCGCGGATGATCTCGATGATCAGCTCGTTGCGCGTGCCGAAGTGGTAGACGAGCGTGAACGGGCTCACCCCGAGCGCGTCGGCGAGGGTGCGGAACGTCACCCCCGAGAGCGGATGCTCGCGCAAGTGCTCGACGATGGCCGCAAGCAGCTCGGGCTTGCGGGCAGGGTCGGTTCGGCGGGCCATGAAATTAAAATAACAAACGTTTGCTATTTGTACAACCGTTATGTAATATCTATCTCAGGAGCTCGCCGCGGTTGTTGCTGCGCCCCGCTTGCTCCTCTCGCCCCCGGCGTTGACGCCGGGCATGAACGTGGTCGCGCATCGGGGGATGCGCGATCCGCGCGTCGCCACGCGCTCGCCTCGTCGAGCGCGCGACGCAGGGCGCCTTCCGGCATTCGGGTTGCCGGAGGGCGCCCACCTCCCGGCCCATCCGCTCAGGCGATGCGGCTGCCCGTCGGCAGCGAGCCCGCGGGCGTGCGTGTGCGCGCGATCGCCCCGGCCATCGCCGCGGTCGCGAGCACGAGGTGAATCAGCAGCCCCACGAACCAGCTGGGCACCGTGCGCTCGAAGACCTGCTGCGGCGTCTCCTGCTCGAACGCCGCGCTCGGGTCGCCCGAGAGCGCCGCCGCGCACTCGTCGGTCACCGAATCGAGGTCGGGGGTCAGCTGAGCGCCTCGCACCCCGATCGCGAACTGACCGAACAGGTCTTGCGGGTACCCGTTGCGATCGAAGGTCGTCGGCGCGGCATCCGCCAGCACGATGTAGGGGTTCGCGGCGAGGATGCCCCACACGTAGTCGAACCGGGGCACCGGGTAGCTGTAGGTCTCGGGCTCGAGGCACACGATCTCCTCGGGCAGACCCGTCACGGGGTCGAACTCGCCGCCGACCGAGTAGTCGATGCCGATGTAGGTCTGCGTCTGCTGCGACTGGAAGGCCAGCCCGCCGAGCGTGAAGGCGATGAGCGTGCCGATGCTGAGCGCCGCGACGACGAGGTAGGTCGTGACGACCGAGAACAGCGGGCGCGAGATCAGGCCCGAGAGCCCGACCCCGATCGCCGCGACGACCCCGAGCTCGAGCACGAGCACGCCGAGCGAGGCGGCGAGGGTGTCGCCGCGCACTCCCCCGGCGATGAGCGTGAAGAGCAGCGCCGGCAGGGATGCGGCGAGGAAGGTGAGCGCGACCGTCCAGGCAGCGAGGAACTTCGCGAGCACGATCTGGCTCGCGCTCGCGAGGGTCACCTGCGTCGTCGCGAGCGTGCCCGCCTCGCGGTCGCCGTTGACCGCCGCCCCGCTGATCGCGGGCGTCACGAGCGTGCCGACGAGCAGCACGAAGAAGATGACGGTCGAGTAGATGCCCGCGCTCTGCGAGACGTCGTTGCCGAAGGCCGCGAGCGAGGCCCACAGCAGCAGCGTCACGATGCCGACGAGCACGAAGACGACGCTCACGAGCACGACCCACGCGACCGAGCGGATGCGCTGGCGCAGCTCGAGCAGCACGATCGTGCCGAGCGTGTCGAGATAGCGGCTCATCGCTCGCCCCCCTCGGTCGTGGCCGGGGCCGGATCGGCGACCGCCGCATCGCCGCGCGCGAGGTCGAGGAAGGTGTGCTCGAGGTCGCCGACCGCGGGCCCGAAGGCGAGGATCGCGACGCCCTCACTGACGAGCCGCGCGAGCAGCTCGGCCGCCTCGCGCTCGCCGGCGACCGAGACGCTCGTGCCGAGGTGGTCGGTCGTCGTGCCGGCCAGACCGAGACGCACGAGTGCGGCCTCGAGCTGCGAACCGTCGATCGCGCGGATGCGCCAGTCGCGCGCCTGCGCCCGGCTGCGCTCGACGCGCTCGGCGGATGCGGTGACTCCGTGATCGAGGTAGACGGCGGCATCGGCCATCTCGTCGAGCTCGGCGAGCACGTGGCTCGACACGAGCACGGCGACGCCCTCGCCGGCGAGACGACGCACGAGCGTGCGCAGCTCGACGCGCGCCGCGGGGTCGAGGCCCGAGGCGGGCTCGTCGAGCAGCAGCACGCTCGGCTCGTGCACGAGCGCGCGGGCGAGGCTCAGCCGCTGCTTCTGACCGCGGCTCAGCACGCGCGTGGGCTGCTCGGCCTGCGGTTCGAGGCCGACGAGCTCGATGAGCTGCTGGGCGCGCTCGCGCGATGCCGCGGCGCTCCGCTCGTACAGCCGCCCCGTGATCTCGAGCGTGCGGCGCACGGAGATGCTGCCCCACGACCCCAGCACGTCGGGCATCCACCCCATGGCGCTGCGCACCGCCCGCGGATCGGCGACGGGGTCGTGACCGGCGATGCGGATGCTGCCCGCATCCGGCCGCAGCAGCGTCGCGAGCATGAGCAGCAGGGTCGTCTTGCCCGAGCCGTTGGGGCCGATGAGGGCCGTCACCGATCCGGCGTGCACCTCGAAGCTCGCGTCGCGCACCGCGTGCACCTCACCGAACGACCGGGAGACCCCCTCGACCGCGATCACCGCTGTTGCGTTCATGAGGGTCAGTCAATCACTGCGGGCGCGTCTGCGGCGGCATCACCCGGCGATTCGGCGAGCCGGATGCCCGACTCGAGCTCGGCGAGCGCCGACCGCAGCGCGCGCTCGGCCTCGAGACCCTGCCCGCGCCCGGCCGCGACGAGCGCGAGCAGGCGCCGCCCGAGCTCGGCCTCGTCGGCGGGGGCGGGGTCGGCGGGCTCGACCACCACCCCGAGCCCCTCGGCCTTGCCGAGCAGCTTCTCCGCGCGCAGCAGCGCCGACAGCGAGGCGGGCACGCCGTCGAGCACCGAGGTGCGCGCGGGCTTCTCCTGCCGCTTCCAGATCTCCCAGTTCGCGGCGACCTCCTCGGCGGTGTCGGCGGTGACATCGCCGAACACGTGCGGGTGGCGGCCGACCATCTTGGCCGTCGAGCGCGCCGCGACATCCTCGATCGTGAACGGATGCTCCGCCCGAACCGCCGCGATGTCGGCGTGGAACAGCACCTGGTAGAGCACGTCGCCCAGCTCCTCCAGCACGTCGTCGGACGTGCCGTGCTCGATCGCCTCGATCAGCTCGTGCGCCTCCTCCACGAGGTAGCGCGTCAGGCTCTCGTGCGTCTGCTCGGCATCCCACGCGCAGCCGCCCGGAGCGCGCAAGTGCGCGAGCACGGCGATCAGCTGGTCGAGGTTCGGGTGCGGCTGCGCGATCGGCAGCTCGACGGGCGGCGCGGGCTCGGTCATGCCTCCATCATGGCC
>NCEJ01000016.1 GCA_002280615.1 Micrococcales bacterium 32-70-13
CATCCACCCCGACGGCTTCACCGAGCAGCAGCTCCGCACCATCCGCGAGAATGCCGCAACCCTGAAGTTCACCACCAACGAGTTCGAGGCGGAGTAGCGCGGCGAGTTCAGCTCGCTTGCTCGTTGGCGGGCTCGGTCGCCCGCGCGCCGGAGAACAGGCGCTGCCGCTCGGACGCAATGACCTCGCGCACGAGTTCGGCCTCGGACACATCGAAGGCTTCCGGGGCGGCTTCCGCGGTATCGCTGATTGCCGCGAAGTCGGCGAACAGCTCTCGCTTCTTGGCGAGGATCTGCATGATGCGCACGTCCACCCCTTCCTCGGAGAGCAGGCGGTGCACCTGAACAGACTGCAACTGTCCCATCCGGCGGGCGCGGGCGATGGCCTGCCATTCGGTCGTCGGCTTGAGCTGCGGCTCGCAGATCACGACGACCGAAGCAGCTTGGATGTTCAGGCCGACGCCCCCGGCGACGATCTGTGACACGAGCACCGCGCCCGCCTCGGCCGCAGTGAAGTCGTCCACCATCGCCTGACGCTTCGCCGCTGGGACGGCTCCGGTAAGTGGCCCGAAGACCGCGCCCGACAGGGCCGCGGCGACCTCATCGAGGACACTCAGGTAGTTGGAGAACACGATGACCTTACGGCCGTTGTCCTCCGCTTCCTCGACCACCTCCACCAGGCGCTGAAGCTTCTCGGACTCACCGCCCTGGAGCATCGCGGCCTGGCGCATCGCTTGGAAGTTCCCGGCCATCACCGCATCGCGGTAGGCGAGCGCATCGGCCCGGGAGAGGGGCAGCCATTCGTCGACCTCGACGAGTTCAGGAAGCTCCGTCAGCACGTCCTCCTGGTTGCGCCGGAGGTAGACCGGCGCGACCTGCTGACGGAACAGTCGTGGCCGCAGCTCGCTGGCGTCGACGATGAGGTCGGGGCGGATGTAGCCGACCAGGGTACGGAACTCCTCGACGCGGTTCTCCAGCGGGGTGCCGCTGAGCAGCACCGCGCGTTCGGCGTGGTCGATTACGCGGGCACTGCGCTGGGCGCGGAGCGCGCTCGGATTCTTGATGTAGTGCGCTTCGTCGAGCACGACGCAGGCAAGCTCTTCCACTTGGTCAAGGTGCGGCTCGAGCCACCCCAGCGAATCGTAGGTCGTGACGGCGACGCCGCCGTTGCGACGCCAGCTCCGCAGCGCTGCATCCCGGCCCGGCCCGTGCAGCCGGTGGACGTGCAGCGCGGACTTGGCCTGCACCTCTCGAACCCAATTGGTGACCACCGCTGCGGGGCAGACCACCAGTGAATGGTGCGAGCCCTTCGCGCGCAGGTGCGCAAGCACGGCAAGGGCCTCGATAGTCTTCCCGAGCCCCATCTCGTCGCCGATGATGACCTTGCGCTGCACGAGCGCGAAACGAGCCGCGAAACCCTGATACCCGCGCAAAGACACCGAGAGGTGCTCCGTCTCCAGCTCAAACTCCCGGACGGCGGCGACGACCTCCTCGGGGAGCCCGCCGAGCACCGCATCCTCGTCCTCAGTGAGGAAGCCCAGCTCCTGCAACATGGCGAAGTAGTCGGCCGGTCTGGCGAGGAAGTCTTGCCAGGGGTCGGCGGGAGCTGAGCCTGCTGCGGTGCCCGAGATGCTCTGCGCACGGAGCGCGACCGCTTCGACGGCCGAGGTGAACTCGTCCGTGCTATCGCCGAAGATCGCTAGGTGGGTCACGCGAGGGTCGAGCGCCTGCGCCAGCGGCGTGAGCGCCTCGGCGCGCGCGAGGTCGCGAGTCGCGTTCTTCGTCTTCCGAGCCGCGTCCCAGGTCGCCAGGTGCTGGACGAGATCGAAGGTCTGCGGTGTGGGCTTGGCGATGTCGATGCGTACCGGCATCTCCTCGTAGGTCGTCTGCCAGAGGGTCTGAGCGGCACCGCGAATCCGATGCGCGGAGGTCGCACCGATTCCAGGGATCGACGCGAGACGGTTCGCGTAGGTGAAGACGTCCTGCACCGTGGCAATGCCCGCGTCCGACAGCGGGCTGATGCGGACGCGCTCGCGGGTCGCGTCCTTCAGCCGGTCTATCGGCATCTCCGCGATGACCTTCTGCGCCTCCGCCTTGCGCAAAGCGACGCCTGCATCGAGCGCCTGCTGCCGGTAAAGCGCCTCTCGGCTCAGCGCCTCCTGGATCGTCTTGACCGCGGCGGGAAGCCCAGCCGCAGTCGCGTCCGGCAGGAGCTGGCCTGCACCGAGGGACGTGAGCCTCGCGGCGAAGCCGACGGCGGGCACGAGCGCGTGGGCGGTACCGACGGGCTGCGCCGTGCGCCCGCGATCATCGAGGCGCGTCAGTGCCGTCGCCACGCTCGCCGCAGCGCCCCAGCCTTGGTAGTCGAGCAGATACCTGCCCGCTCGCTCGGCAGCGTAACGCGACTGCCCGCCGCTGAACAGCTTGCGGAGCCCGAAGTTCGATCTGGCCTCATTCAGCGCCCGCGGCACCTCGTTCGTGAGCTGACCCAGCCAGCTCGCCTCGCTTGCCTGGATCTCCGGGAGCGAGGTGAACCGGGCCAGGAGCCCCAGCTGCCCGGCGTCGGCATCCCGGAGCGGCAGGACGGTCCAGCGGCTCCCGTTGCGGATCGCCACGTCGACCATTCGGGCGCGAAGCGCGCCAAAGGCAGCGTCCGCATCGGCGGCGACGCGGGCACGGTGAGCGGCGATGTCTGCGGCGTGCTTCGACCACGCGGCGATCTCCTCGATCGCCGGGCGCAGACGCTGCGCCTCATCACGGCTCAGGGGCATGTGGTTGCTGTTCCTCTCGGGCACACTCACGTTATCGGCACCCACCGAGGTCGCCGGTGCGCCGTATCGTGACGAGCACGCAGTCGAGGGCATCGAAGGGACAGACATGGTTCAGGGACTGACCAGCACCCAGGAGATCGTGGAGGTGCGCCTCGACAACTTCATGCGCGGTTCGATCAAGGACGCGCTCGCGCAGGAGCTCGCCGCCCGGCCACACCACCGCCTCGTCGCCCTGTCCGCCGTCGCAGGCGGCGACGAGTTCAACGGCGTCATCCGCGTAGTGGCCGTCATCGAGTACCTGTAGGCATCGTGGGCAAGCGCGCCGACAGCGATGAGCACTACGTTCTCGACCTTTGCGACGAGGTGATCGGGGTCCGCGGGGAGCGACAGGCGACGTTCCTGTGGCTTGTCGGGGACATGTCGTCGACGACCGGGCGGGCTCGCGGGCTCCCTGTCGACGGGTATTGGCCTTCGCTGGGGCTCGTGGTGGAGTTCCAGGAGAAGCAGCACACCGTGGCCGTCCCGTTGTTCGACCGCCGCGCGACCGTCTCCGGTGTGCCCCGCGGCGAGCAGCGGCGGCTCTACGACCAGCGGAAGGCGGAAATCCTGCCGCAGCAGGGCATTCGGCTCGTCGTGATCCACAAGTCGGAGTTCACGACCAAGGCCGACAAGATCGTGCGCGATCACGAGCACGACATCGCCGTCGTTCGCGCCCTCCTCGTCTGATCCCGGAAGCTCTCCAGAGACCAGTACACGTCTGGCACATCGAGGCTGACCCCGCCTGACGGCGGGTTCAGCGGCTCACCTCTTTGACGAGAGAGGCGGTGCCGCCTCGCCGCGCTCGGGCACGGCGAGATCCACGAGGGCGCGCAAGTGTCGGAGGCGCAGCTCCAGCTCCTGCTCGGCATGGGCCTTGACCCGGTGACGGGCGATCCACTGGGGAAGGCGTACCCGGTGTTTCCGAGCGTCGAGGATCGGATCGCCGCTCGACTCGCCAGGCTCGATCCGGCGCTGGGCGCGACGGAGCGTGCCGAGGCAGTCGCCGTGATCGAGGCGGAGGAATCGGCGCGCACATCGCGGCGGGCGGTCGCGGGGTTTGACTTCACGTTCTCGTTGCCGAAGTCGGCGTCGGTGCTGTGGGGTGTCGCGGACGCGGCGACCCAGGCGCGGATTGCCGAGGCGCACCATGCGGCCGTTGCGGAGGTCCTTGCATTCATGGAGCGGGAGGTTGCGGCCACGCGCTCGGGCGCAACCTCCCGCGACGGCGCGGTTGCACAGGTCGAGGTGACGGGGCTGATCGCTACCGCGTTCGACCATTTCGACTCGCGGGCGGGCGATCCGCAGTTGCACACGCATATCGTGGTGAGCAATAAGGTGCGCACACTGTTCGACGGCAAGTGGCGGTCGCTGGATAGCCGGCCGCTGCACGCGGCGACCGTGGCGCTGAGCGAGCTGCACACCGCGGTCTTCGCCGACCACATGACTCGCGCGCTCGGCGTGGGCTGGGAGCGGCGCGAGCGGGGAGCCGACCGCAATCCGGTGTGGGCGGTCGCCACGGTGCAGGAGGGCCTGGTTGCGGAGTTCTCGTCCCGGTCGCGGCACATCGACATCGAGAAGGATCGCCTGATCGCCGAGTACGAGGCCGCGCACGGGCACGCGCCGTCGCGGGGGACGATCATTCGGCTTCGGCAGCAGGCGACGCTGGCGACCCGGCCCGACAAGGAAGTCCGCCCGCTGGCCGACCTCGCCCAGGAGTGGCGCACCCGTGCGAGCCGACTGCTCGGCCGAGACGCGAGCGCATGGGCGCGGGAAGCGGTCCAGGTCGAGCCAGTCGAGCTGCTGCGCGCGGAGGGTGTGCCGCTGGAGCAGATCGCTCGGCTCGGCCTGACGGTGGTCGCCGCGGTCGCGGAGAAGCGCACGACGTGGAGCCACTGGAATCTGTATGCGGAGGCCGCACGGCAGACTATGGACTGGCGGTTCGCCGCCACGGAGGATCGTGAGGCGATCACGGGGATGATCGTTGACGCCGCGGAGCAGGCATCCATCCGGCTCACCCCGCCCGAGCTGGCCTCCAGTCCCGTTGCGTTCCAGCGCACGGACGGGACGAGCGTGTTCCGCCCGCGCAACGCCGCCCGCTACAGTGGTGTCGCGGTGCTCGCTGCCGAGGACCGGCTGCTTGCACGCTCCCGCGAGCAGGTTGCGCCGCGCCTGGCGGATGCAACCATCGCGCATGCGCTGCAACCCCAGCGGGGCCGCGCGCTCGGCGACGACCAAGGGGTCGCGCTCACCGCGATTGCGTTGTCGGGCCGGATGCTCGACCTACTCGTCGGCCCCGCGGGGGCGGGCAAGACCACCGCGCTGTGCGCGTTGCGCCGCGCGTGGGAGGCTGAGCACGGGCACGGCTCGGTCGTCGGCCTGGCACCGTCCGCGATCGCGGCCGAGGTGCTGGCCGGTGACCTGGGCATCCCGACGGAGAACACCGCGAAGTGGTGGCAGACCTACCGCGACCACGGATCCCTCGCCGGGACGCTCGCGCTCGACCGGCTCGTGCGCGTCGCGGCCGACGCCGGGGCCAAGGTGCTGCTCGTGGGCGACCCCGCCCAGCTCCAGTCCGTCGATGCCGGGGGAGCGTTCGGGATGCTCGTCGCCGACCGTGAGGACGTGCCCGAGCTGACCGACGTGCGCCGCATCGCCGCGGCCTGGGAGAAGGACGCCACGCTCGACCTGCGCAACGGTCGTGTCGAGGCCATCGACACCTACCAAGCGCACGGCCGCATCCGCGCGGGCGAAGCCGAGCGCATGGCCGACGCCGCCTACGCCGCATGGCAGCGCGACCGGGCAGCCGGGCTGGCGAGCATCCTCATCGCCGAGTCGAGCACGATGGTCACCACGCTGAACCAGCGCGCCCGCGCCGACCTCATACTCGCCGAGGTGGTCGACGCACGCGCCGAGGTACGGCTGCACGACGGGACCGAGGCATCCATCGGGGACGCGATCATCACCCGCCGCAACGACCGCGCGCTGCGCGCCGGGCGCGGATGGGTGCGCAACGGCAGCCGGTGGACGATCACCGCCATCGTCAGCGACGGGTCGTTGCGGGTGCGACCCGCCGGACGGCACTGGGGCGCGAGCGTGCGCCTCCCGGTCGGGTACGTCGCCGAGCACGTCGAACTCGGCTACGCCGTCACCGCGTACCGGGCGCAAGGGGTCACGGTCGAGACCGGGCATACCCTTGTCGAGCCCGGCGCGACGCGAGAGAACTTCTACGTCGCCATGACCCGCGGCCGACTCGGCAACACCGCCTACGTCTCGATCAACCGCCCCGACGACGACCACATCCACCCGCCCACCCAGGACACCGCCGCGGTCGCGGCGCGCAAGGTGCTCGCCGGGGTGCTTCAGCACGTCGGCGCGGAACTCTCCGCCCGCCAGATGATCGCCGCCGAGCAGGACACCTGGGGCTCGGTCGCGCACTTCGCCGCCGAGTACGAGACCATCGCCGCCGCCGCACAACAGCCGAGGTGGGAAGCCCTCGTGCGCGCCACCCGACTCACCGATGCCGAGGCTTCCGCCGCGATCGAGTCGACCGCGTTCGGCGCGCTCGGAGCCGAGCTGCGCCGCGCCGAAGCGAACGGGTACGACGTGGATCGCCTGCTGCCCGCGCTCGTCGCGTTGCGCCCGTTTGACGACGCGGGCGACGTTGCTGCGGTGCTTCACGAGAGGCTGATCCGCGCCTTGGAACGCGGGAACGGAGCCGGGCGCGTGCGCCAGCCCGCCAATCCCATCGCAGGACTCATCATCCCCGCACTCGGCACGATGGACGCCGACATGCGCACCGCGCTCCGCAAACGTGCCGCATTCATCGAGCAGCGCGCCGACGCGCTCGTTGCCGAGTCAGTCGGGTCGTCGGCAGCGTGGGTCGCGGCACTTGGCAGGGAGCCTATCGATCCGCAGCTCGCGGCACTTTGGCGGCAAGAGGCGCGCACCGTCGCGGCCTACCGCGACAAGTATGGGATCACGGAGGCCAGCACGCTCGGCCTCGTCGGCGACGACGCCCGGCAGCGCGCAGACGCGGCGCGAGCACGCGCTGCGATCCTCGGCGCGCAGCAGCTCGCGGCACGCGCGGCAGAACCAGAGCCGACGGTCAGCGTCGTCGGGGTGTCAGCGCCGCGCCTGTAGCCGCTCTCCAGAGCCACGCACTCTGCAGTTACTGACGCACTCTGACCTGACCTGCCCCCTGAGTTGGTTACCACTCTTGCTGTAATGATCAGCGCCTGAACTGAAAGGCTCTGATCATGCCGAAGCCATATCCCGCCGAGTTCCGAGCACGAGCGGTCGCGCTCGTGCTCGCCGGACGCCGGGTTGCCGATGTCGCCTATGACCTCGGCATCAGCGCCGGCGGCCTGAGCAACTGGATCCGCCAAGATCGTATCGACCGTGGCGAGATCGACGGCCGGTCGACAACCGAGAATGCCGAGCTTCGGGCTTCCCGCAAACGAATTCGCGACCTCGAGGAAGAAGTGGCCATCCTGCGGGCGGCCTCGAAGTTGCTCGGGGAGGACAAGCCGCACCACAAAGGATTCACCCGGTGATCGATCAGCTCGTCGTCGCCGGGCATCCCGTCCTGACCTGCTGTCGAGTGCTCGGGGTGAGCAAGCCCGGCTTCATCGACCGCTCGCTCCGACGAAGATGCGCCGCCAGTGGCTGCTCGGGCTGATCCGCGAGGTCCACACCGCCTCCCGCGGCACTTATGATCGCCCACTGGCTAACCAGGCCTACCCATACGTGTTTCTCGACGCGACCTATTGCAAAGCCCGCGTCGGCCGGCGGGTGGTCTCCCAAGCCGTCATCGTCGCGGTCGGAGTCGCCGCCGATGGTCGCAGGGAAGTGCTCGGCTTCGAGGTCGGGGACACCGAATCGCAGCCGTTCTGGACCACGTTCCTGCGCTCTCTGAAGGCCCGCGGGCTTGCAGGGGTGAAGCTGGTCATCTCCGACGCTCACACTGGCCTGATCGCCGCGATCGAGACCGTTTTCCAAGGCTCGTCCTGGCAGCGATGCAGGGTCCACTTCATGCGCAACGTCCTGGCGAGGGTGCAGAAGACCGCCGGCCCCATGGTCGCCTCGATCATCCGCACGATCTTCGCCCAACCCGACGCGGTGCACGTGAACGCCCAGTTCGACGAAGTCGTCCGCATGCTCGCCCGCTCCCACCCCAAGATCGCTGACATGCTCGAGGCGGCCCGCACCGACCTACTCGCTTTCACCGGGTTCCCGCCTGCGCACTGGCGGCAGATCTGGTCGACCAATCCGCTGGAGCGGGTCAACAAAGAGATCAAACGCCGCACCGACGTCGTGGGCACCTTCCCGAACCCTGCCGCGCTGCTGCGCCTGGCCGGGCACGTGTTGATCGAGCAGCACGACGAATGGGACGGCGCCGACCGCCGCTACTTCAGCGAGCACTCCATGAAGCTCCTCGACGTGACAGAAGAGGAGGTGGCGATCCCGGAACTGAACGCGGCATAATCGCCAGAAGCTGATCCCGCACCGTGTTGAGAAACTCCACCACACAGCGGGACGTCACCGCCGAGCTCGTCAAGCAGACGATGAGGCGAGCCAGGCGATCCGGCGTACCTATGTCGGGCACGGGACGGCGGGGCGCCGACCTCGCGCGCGAGCTGCACGCGGTGGTCGCGGGCGACCCCGACGTGACCGGCTACGCGGGACCCGTGACGCTCGCGGGCCGGGTCGAGCTGTTGCCCTTCCCGCGCGAGCAGGCCATCTCGATCACAACGGACCGGTACGGCAACCCCTGCCCGGCGCTCACCGACCTGCCGCTGTAGGAGCGGTACTTCCAGCACTGCAGGTGGCGGGTTGACCGCTCGTCTCACCACGCGCCGCAATGAAACCCCCGTCGGAGTGCCCGCTATCCGGACAACAAAGCATCCGCTATGACTTCGCCGACAAGCACGGCGCTCGCGGAAGGCCCGCTCGTGGGAGCCGTGGGGAGGATCCCCAGGTCGGCGACATAAAGCCCGGTGACTCCGTGTACGGCACCGCGCCCGTCGACGACCGCGGTCGTGGGGTCTACACCCATGGGCGTCGTGCCACAGCTGTGAAGAGCGGTTGAGAGGTGCGATCGCACCCAGGAATCCAGATCGTTGTCGTCGAAGGAGCCCACCTCCGGCGCCACTGCGCGCGCACCCAGCTGTTGCATGGCCTCGCTGTCCAGCAGCTCAGCCGCAAGCCGCACTGCGGCACGCAGCCGCGCGCGATCGGCGCCCGTTTCCGCGTAACGGAAATGCAATTGTGGTCGGGAGCGCTTGCCTAACGCCAGGAAGCCAGGAGAGTCTGATCGCAACGGGGAGACAAGCAGACTCAAATTCTCATCGCCGGGCTCCGTTCCCAGCATCCGGCCGAGCGGAAGCAGCATTGAGAGGATCTCCAGGTCTCCTACGCCGCCGTCGATGCCACTCGAGCCATGCGCGGAGATGCCCACCGGGATGTCGACGGGAACGGCGAGCACCCTGGAGGGGACGACGAAAGACAGGACGACCTGCGGATGATCGTGTAGTCGAGCGCCGACGGGACTGTCGTGGACGATGCGCAGCCCATCTGCAGTGAGCAAGCGCGCCGGTCCGATGCCGCTCCGGTACAACAGCTCTGGCGTCGCGATGGCTCCGGCGGAGAGCACGACGAGATCGGCCTCGTGCATTGCGAGGCGGTCGTCCGCGCGAGAGGTGACGCTGCGGGCTCTCCCATGATGATCGATGTGCACTTGCAGCACCTCGTGGCCGCCCCGCAGGTCGACCCCCGGCGGCGGGGGATTCAGATACCCCCGTGCGGTGCTCCATCTTCCGCCTCGGGCGGTGTTCGTCGGGGTGGGGCCGATCCCCGGGCGCCCCTCCGGCTCCGCGTTCTGATCTGGGTCGGCGGGGAGGCCCGAGGCGGCACCCGCGGCGAGGAGGCCCGCACTCACCGGATGACGGACGTCGGCGCGCGTCACGGGTATCGCGCCGTTCGCGCCGTGGCCCGGGCGCTCGCCGAACTCGCGATCGGCCTCGATGCGGGCCCACAGAGGCAGTGTCGCTGCGGGGCTCCAGCGCATGTCGCCCGAGGCCGTGGACCAATCGTCGAGGTCTCTCGATCGCGGTCGACGGAAGTAACCGGCGTTGATCGCCGTCGACCCTCCGACGACCTTGCCCCGCACCACGGTGTGGTGTCGTGACGGTGTCAGGAATCCGCTGTACTCAAGAGCCAGAGAGTGCCCCGGCACGGCGGGGGCCAGGCTCGCCAGGTCGAGATTTTCGTCCGGAATCTCTGCAGGTCCTGCTTCCAGTAGCAGAACCCGAGCCCCGCCCTCAGCGAGCCGGGAGGCGAGCGGAGCCCCCGAACCTCCCGCGCCGACGACGATGACGTCATGCCTGCGGCCTGCGCCCTTCACGGTCGGCCACTTCGCGAAAAGAGTTCCCGAGCCGACTCGAACCCTTGCTCCATCAGCTCCGCCAGTGAGGAGTCCTCCTGATCGAGCCAGAGCTCGTACGCTGCGAGCGAGATACCGAGACATACCCAGCCCATCGTCTGGGCGGGCGCGCTCTGAGGATCGAGCTTCAACCGCCCCGCGACATAGTCGGCGATCACTTGGCGCCACGACTCGTACCTTAACGTCGAGTGCGCCACGAGAGAGGGAGTGCCTAATAGCAGACGCATTCGGTCGCGGTGATACGGGATTTCCTCGGCCGGCACGGCGTTGAACGAGATGATGGCGCTCCGGAGCGCATCGACGAGATCCACGCTGAGCGGAATCGCGGCCAGACCCCGACGAAGCTCCTGGAGGAGTACTTCGAACTCACCCCATGGCAGATCGTTCGAACCCCCGCTCGATGAAGAGCGTCAGGGCGACGTGCGTAATCTCGCCGCGGGTCGTCAGCCGAGGACGCCCTCGTCGCGCAGGCTCCACTCCCCCTGATCCAGCCATGCTAGAAGTTTTCCACGAATTCGCTCTTCCATTTGGGACTCAGTACCAATACTCTTGACCCAGATCGGTTCATCGCCAGCCCACAGCGGCCGTCGTGGTGCGGTCGAGCAGGGTTGTGCAGGGCATCGTAATTCCCCGATCGCGAAGCTGCGCGAGCAGGTACTCAGTGGTGCGGGACATAAAGGAGTGGCTACGTTGCATGATGCCCGAGATGGGGTCGATGATCACGACTTCGGCGTGGAACTCATCAACTGCGCGAAGTATGTTCGAGACGTGCACCTCGGGAGGCAGACCGTGTGCCTGGAGGGGGGCGAGCCGAAGATTGCCTGCCTCCACCTCCGGTCGAACGTGATACCCGACGCTCGCCATGTGCAGCGCGATCTGCCGCTCGGTTTCGTCGAAGCTCACGTACAGCGTGCGGTGCCCCGATTGTGCGGAGGAAAGCGCGAAGGCGGTCGCTAGGGTGCTCTTCGCGGTGCCCGGGGCTCCGGAGATCAGGGTGGTCGACCCCTTCAGGTAGCCGCCTTGGAGCAGGCTGTCGAGGTCGGGCATTCCCGTGGACAACCGAACGGGTTCGATTCCCTGGATCGGCACTGCTGTACCGGTCGGCTATTCCGATCGGTGGACATCGTTCGTGTGGGCAGACGTGCCGAGCCTTTGGCGAGAGATCGTTGGCTCCCAAGAGAAGCTGCTCCCAACGGGGTAGATGAACTCTCACCGGTGACGTCCCCTGAGTACCACGCATCTTGACCGAGTCAGCATCCGCCACGATCGCGCTCCGATCCCTGGTGCCACGTACGGCGGGAGCGGTCTGGACCGGGTGGCGTATCCGGCCCGACGCGCTGGGATGCGAGCCTGCTGATGAGAACATGCGATTTGCGCATGATTGCCGTTCCGGCAGGTTTTGAGGATATGCTCGTGACGTGCCGGACCGTCGCGAACGCAAAAAGACGGCGATGCGACGTCTTCTTGCGGAGACAGCGTTCAACTTGGCTTGCGAGCGGGGCCTCGCGGGGTTCTCGCTCAATGAACTCGCGGAGGAGGTCGATGTCTCGCGTCGTACGGTTTCCAACTACTTCGACTCGAAGGAACAGGCGGTCGCGTTTGTCACGTTGCTGAGCATGCGAGATGCTCTCGAGGACCTGTCCGTAGAGTCCGACGTTCCGCTCCCCGACCAGATCGACAACCTTCTCCGGACGCAGTTCTCGGAGTACGTGATCACCACGCACCGTCGATTGGTTGTGCTTGCTTCCGAAAGCCCCAGCCTCCAGCCGCACCTGCACGACGTGGAGCAGCGGGGCGTGGCCGAGGCGACGCAGTTTCTGCGCGCGCGACTCGGGCCTGACTACCCGCCCATGTACGCATACCTGGTCGTCGGGGCCGCGTAGGGGGCGATGTCGGCGCTGCTCGACGGTCGTCTCATTCTACGCGACGCCGGCAGCATCACAAACCCCTTCAACGAGGTGAGCCTCGACGGGTTCATCTCGACCATCGCGGATTACCTTCGCCATGGCTTCCACCTTCCCTCATAAAGCCTCAGGAGAAATCGGCGTGTCATCAATCCTCCACCGTCTTGGTCGCTTCGCCTTCACACATCGTTGGACTGTGATCGGAGCGTGGGCGCTGATTCTCACGGTAATCGTGGGCGTGTTGATTGCCGTGCCTCCGAAAGTATCCAGCGAGTTCCGCATCGATGGGACTCCCTCGCAGGACGTGCTGGACACGTTGGGTGAGAATTTCCCGGATGCCGCCGGATCTCAGGCCTTCATCACGTTTGCGGCTCGTGATGGTGACCACGTCGATGACCCCGCAAATGCTTCGGCCATCGCGAACATCGTGAAAGAGATCAGCGAGAACGAGTACGTTGCTCAACGCGAGCAGGCAGGAATGGACGCATTGGCGCAACTGCCGACAGAGCAGGCCGTCGCGATTGTCTCGGAGCAGCTCGGCGGGTTGACGCCGCTGGTCGCCGAGGGAGCGATCCTTCCCAATGTGTTGGTTTCAGACAACCGCGAAGTTGCCTTGTATACGTTCCAACTCACGGAACAGGTTGACTCGGTCCCCGATGCCGATCTGGAGGCGATTCGGAAAAGCGGTGAAGGCGCTGCGGATGCGCCCGGAGCGACCCTACGAGGTTATCCGAGTTCCACTCTGGTGCCTCTCATCCCGAACCTCGCCGGGCCCGCCGAACTCGTCGGCATTCTCGTCGCGGGATTTGTCCTCACTCTGACGCTGGGGTCCCTGCTCGCGGCGGGGCTTCCATTGCTCACTGCGCTTGTCGGGGTCGGCGTCGGAGTGGGCGGGGCCTTCACCTTGTCCTCTGTCATCGATCTTTCCGCGGTCACGCCGGTCCTTGCGCTGATGGTCGGTCTCGCCGTCGGCATTGACTACTCACTGTTCATCGTCAACCGGCAACGTCGGCTCATCCTCGACTCGAGACTGAATGCAGGCGACGCCGCAGCCCGCGCCACCGGCACCGCTGGCAGCGCGGTCTTCTTCGCTGGCCTTACGGTCCTAGTCGCACTCTGCGGACTGTCGGTCGTGGGCATTCAGATGCTCACCACGATGGCTTTGGTTGCCGCCGCAACGGTCGCCGTAGCGATCGCGATCGCACTTACCCTCGTGCCGGCACTTCTGGGCTTGGTAGGGGAAAGGATTGTCAGCGCACGGGCACGGGCCAAGTCCTCAGGAGCAGCAAACGAGAACCACCCTGTGGCGCACCCGTACGTCTCAACGATCGTCCGATTCCGGTTACCCACGGTGTTGATCGTGATCGCCATCTTGGGCGCCATGGCGATACCTGCCACCTCGCTGACACTGGGGCTGCCATCATCGGCCACAGCCAACGATGGGACCGCAGCAAGGGAGAGCTACGATCTCACGGCCGCGGGGTTTGGAGAAGGGTTCAGCGGGCAACTCGTGCTTGCCGCAACATCAGAAAGTGGATCCAAAATTGATGATGAGACGATCGCCGAGCTGTCAGCCGAGCTCCGCGCGCTGAGCAACGTGGATAAGGTCCTCCCTGGCGGGATGAACGATGACCGCACAACGGCGATCCTCTCTGTCGTGCCGGATTCGGGTCCGGCGTCGAAAGATACTGCGGATTTGGTTTACCAAATCCGCAGTATGGACAACGAATTCTCTGATCAGTACGGCCTCGACGTGGGCGTGACGGGTCAGACCGCCGTCACCCTTGACATATCAGCCGCCATGGCGGATGCGCTCCCGCTATATCTGGGCGTGATCGTGATTCTGTCGCTGCTCATCATGCTGCTCGTCTTCAGGTCCATTCTCATACCCATCCAAGCGACCGCCGGATTCCTCTTCAGCGTCCTAGCAACCCTCGGAATACTGACACTGGTGTTCCAGGAAGGCTGGTTCTCCAGCGTTCTCGGGTTCGACACGCCCGGCCCGGTCGTCAGCTTCCTGCCCATCCTCGTCACGGGAATCCTGTACGGCCTCGCGATGGACTATCAGGTATTTCTGGTGTCCTCCATGCGCGAGTCCCACGTCCACGGCCACGTTGGCCAAGAAGCGATCAAACGCGGATTCGAGCACGCCTCCAAAGTTGTAGTGGCCGCAGCGATAATCATGATCGCCGTCTTCGGGGGTTTCGCATTCAACGAAGACATTATGGTCAAACAAATCGGAGTCGCGCTCTCAGTTGGAATCCTCCTCGACGCATTTCTGATAAGGATGGCCCTCACGCCAGCACTGCTTGCCCTCTTTGGCGAACGGTCTTGGTGGATACCCCGCTGGCTCGACCAAATCCTCCCCAACCTCGACATCGAAGGCGACAAACTCAACAAGCAGCTATCGCTCAAATCGAACCCCGCTGGGTCTGGCAGGAAATTTCTGTAGACGGAGTACGATCCACCTTTCCGGCCACGGGACTGCTGAAGGTTTAGGAGACTCCTTGACCTGCCCCACGGATTAGGTTCCAGTTTCGGTGGCTAACTGATGGCCTTATCCGAAAGGCTCATCATCATGCCCCGCCCCTACCCACCGGAGTTCCGGGCTCGCGCCATCGCGCTCGTGCGTGCCGGCAAACAGGCCATGCAGACCGCAATCGAGCTCGACATCCACCCCGTCACGCTGTCGAACTGGATCCGCCAAGACGATATCGATAACGGCCGCCAGCCTGGCGTTCCGAGCTCGGAGTCCGCAGAGCTGCGCACGGCGAGGCGGCGTATCCGTGAGCTGGAAGCCGAGCTGCTGATTGTCCGGCAGGGGACGAGGTTTCTCGATGAGGAGCGTCCTCGCCCACGCGGGCGCACAGCACGATAAAGCGCCGTCGATGGGGCCGAACCCTCGCCTGTGAGATGCGGGGCCGCGCTGCCCCGTCTCAGCGGAATTCGATGCTGCGGATTGAGTTGCCGAGGTTGACGCCGGTGAACGCGGTGCGCCCGGACGCGGGGTCGGTGGCGGCGCCGATCGCGACCAGGAGCGGGACGTAGTGGTCGCTCGTGCGGTGAGCGCCGCGGTTGCCCGGGCCCTTCGAGCGGAAGTCGACGAGGTCATCGACAGCACCGGCGGCGAGAGTGCCGGCCAGCCACTCGTCGAAGTCGCGATTGTAGCCGGGCAATTCGTTCCAGGTGGACGGGTCGCGTTGGAACGTCGACATGTCGTGCGTGGCGAACCCGGACCCGATCACGAGGTAGCCCTGCTCACGCAGCGGGCGCAACTCCTCTCCGAGCTTCAAGTTGGCTGCGGGCGAGAGGTCGGGCATCGACACCTGCAGCACCGGCACGTCGGCGAGCGGGTACATGGCCATGAGCGGAATGAAGGCGCCGTGATCGAGGCGCCGATCGGTGTACTGATGGATGCTGCCAGCGGGCCCCGCCAAGATCGGTGCGACCTCGTGCGCGAGCGGGAGGCTGTCGGGCGTCCAATACTCGGCCTGGTAGTACCGCTGGTGGAATCCGCCGAAGTCGTAGTACAGCGGCACTTGAGGGTCTGTCGCACCGATGGCGACTGGGGCGTTCTCCCAGTGCGCGGATACGATTACGATCCCGCGCGGCTTGGGGATGGTCAGACTCCACTCCAGCAGCGCCTCCAGCCACTGCGGCGAATCCAGCAGCGGTGGCGCACCGTGCGAGAGAAACAGGGTCGGCAACGGGCCGTCGGAGGGTTCCCAGCGGCGCGCGGCGCGGGAACGCTCCAGCGCGCGAGGCAGGAACGCGTCGTACGCACCCATCGGCACGGCGGGACGGATCGATTTGAGGGAATCGTCTCGCACGACCACGTCGGACACACTCATCTCAACGCGGACTCGGCCTGCGGCATTCCCGCATCTGCAGGTCGATTCCGATCTACTGCGACACCGGAGCAGATTCCATCATCTCTGTGTAAAGGCTGGTCCTTGGTTAGGCGCTGAGCGTCATGATCGTGTCGGTGGTCATCTCGCTTCCGGTTTCGGGGATGAGACGCATGTAGGAGCGGGCCAGGACGTCGAGGCCGAGGTAATCGAGCGCCGAGCGCCGAGGCCGCGGGGTTCAGCACGACCAACGCCTGACCGGCAGGTCATCGGTAACCCACCCCTATCGACCGCAGGCGACCGCAGATGCTCCGATAGACTTGATGATCGGCCGCGCTGTACTCCCTGCTGAAAGAAGGAAACCCAAGACATTCCGGGGCTACCGGGGCCACCCGGTGATGGCTCGGTGGCTTCGGGTGGCCTCGGGGTCCCATCCGCGGTAGGTGTTGCCGCGGAGGACGGCGAGGATGTCGAGGAAGTCGACGCCGAGCACCAGAGCCACGCCGTGCTCCCCGGTAAGAGGGGAAGACGGTGTCCATCGGGCTGAGCGCGTGCTCGGAGCCGATCTGGGCGGCCTCCTGCCCGTACGAGGGGATCCCATAGCGCCAGTTCCCCTGGGCGCTGCAGCGCGGTGGACGCCTCGTCAAGCCGGCGCGTCAGCGTCATCTCCCGGCAGAACCCCAGGAGGGTGTCCGTGGTGACGTCGTCGAGCAGCGGCAGATACGGGATTGCGCTCTCGGTGGGCTCGTGCCGGCCGGCGGGGGTGAGGACACCGGGCAAAGGTGCGTGTTGAGGGACCGTTAGTTGGTCTGGTTCGTGGATTTCGAGACAGACTGAATGCCGCTGGGTATTCGCCGGGGAGTGCAGCGCATCAGCTGCAGCTCATTGCGCGCCTCTCCCGCTGGATGGTCGGTCGAAGTCTCGCCGTTGAGGGCTTGACGCCAATGGTCATCGATGACTTCTTCCGTGAGCGGCGATCGACACACACGAACTACCTGACGCCACGATCGTTGTCCGTCTTCCTCAGCTTTCTCAAAGAGGCTGACTTCTCCTGCCGCAGCGACGCTGACGTGCCGGCGCGGGCCTGGGAACACACCTTGGATCTCTCGCCCCTGAACCGCCGACCAAACTGGTACGGTCCTGGCCGGATCTGGAGCGGCGACGACCTGCACCTGGCCGCAGGGGCCCCCTCGGACACGAACTAGCGGTGGACATCGGGGTTGACCCCGACCGGGCGCGACGCATCGTCTGGCACCCAACGTCGAATAAAACGAGTAGAGGGCCTGGATTTCAGCCGCACGCCGGGCGCGGATAGTGCGGATAATCTTCGCCGCGAGCAAGGTCTGGAACCCGGCAGGGTGCCTATCGCGATGATGCGCTGCAGTCGGCAACCGGGCTCCAGTCCGCCGCCCAAGCCGATATCGCGTCGACGACCGGCGCCAGTGCCTGCCCCTTCGCAGTCAATACGTATCGCGGGACACTCGAAGCGCCCGAGCAGATCCGCGAGAGGAGCCCTTCGCGTTCCAGCTCGCGCAACCGTTCGGTCAGCAGGCGGTCGGACAGCCCGGGGATCGCGGCGCGGATTTCGCCGAAACGCTCGGTGTGGGTCATCAGCGCTTGAAGGATGACACCGTTCCAGCGCCGACCGAGCAGTTCGACGGTCTGGTGGAACGACGGGCAGTAGCGTTCGCGGCCATTCTCCACTGGACCCACTGCCCCATCCACCACCGCCACCTCCCATCTCCCGATCCACCCACGTGTGATTGACCCATCACTTAGGATACGGCTATGGTTCAGGTACTTACCTTTAGTAATCAAGAGGCCTTCGGAGGGCGACGTGGATGTATTGGTGCTTATCGGAAGAGTGGCCTTTGTCCTGCTCTTCCTCGGATCAAGCTATGGGCACTTCGCACAGAGGAAGATGATGGCCGGGTACGCTGCCAGCAAGGGCGTACCTGCTGCACCCGTCATGGTCGTGGTGACCGGTGCGCAGATTCTGATCGGCGCACTCATGGTGGCGTTGGGGGTCTGGCCCGACGTCGGCGCCCTCCTACTCGTGGCCTTCCTGGTACCCACGGCCTTCGTCATGCACGCCTTCTGGACCGAGACCGACCCCGGAGCCAAGGTTATGGAACAGACCCAGTTCCTCAAGGACCTGGCCCTGGCCGGTGCGGCACTGGTGATGTTCGCGGTCTTCGCCTACCTCGGTGACGATCTCGGCCTCGTCCTGGTCGGGCCACTGTTCACCCTGTCATGAGCAACGCCTTCCTCATGGACATGCCTCAGCGCTCTGGCCCGCGACCGTTGACGACTCCGACCAATCCGCACACCCAGCTCGACCAGCAGCCACGTGACGACCGACCGCAGCAGCGCCTCATCGGGCAGCTCGCCGATCTGCCGGGTGTGGTCTGGGCAGCCTCGATGATCTCCGTCCCTGGGGCAAAGGCGCTTACCCTGCCTCACGGCCTAGCCCAAGGGCCACTCGATGCGTTCATGACCGGCACCGAGTTCGCTCACCTGCACCCAGCCCCCGACCATTCCCTCCATCTGGTACTACCGCCCTCAGTCGCCGAGGCTGCGATCGAAGCAGGCTGGGCGGAGCAACACCCCATCGCCCGCCTCGGGATCATCTCGTCGGGAGCGGTCATGGTCTACGCGCCACGCGACGCATACGAGGCGGACATCGCCGCAGGCCTGGTACGGGCGTCCTGCGCCTACGCAACTGGCGCAGAGCTTCCGCTCAATACCGGGCACTAACAGCACGGCCTGGCTCTCAGGCCGCGCTGGTACTGGAAAACAACTCAAGGAGGAAACTCATGGCAGGACGACTCGAGGGCAAGGTGGCCCTCATCACCGGAACGGCAGACGGTCAGGGACGGGCGGCCGCGCTCGCCTTCGCCGCCGAAGGCGCCAAGATCGTGGGCTGCGACCTCAAGGAGGAACTCGCCGAACAGACCGTCGAGCTCGTCCGGGCCCAGGGCGGCGAAATGGTCTCGATGCAGCCGCTGAACCTGAGCGACGAGGCCGGGGTGCAGCGCTGGATCGACTTCGCCGTAGATCAGTACGGAGACTTCGACATTCTGTACAACAACGCCTCGGGAGTCCGTGGTGGCACCATCGAGTCGCTGACCCGCGCGGACTGGGACTTCGACATGACCAACGAGGTCACCATCCTTTTCCTGGCGATCCAGAAGGCCCTGCCGGTCTTCAAGCGCAAAGGCGGCGGCACCATCCTCAACACCGGCTCGGTCGCGGCGATGGTCGGCGCGGCTATGCCGGGGAACGTTCCCGGCAATCTCGTGCACAACGTGGCCAAGGCTGCCGTCCTGCGTCTGACGGTCAATCTCGCTGTCGAGCTGTCGCCATGGAACATCCGTGTCAACAGTGTCTCGCCTGGATTCATCGACACCCCTGCGACGAGATCACTTCTGGAGGCCGGGGGGCGCGCGCCGGTCGAACGTGCACTGCTCAACCCCCGCGTTGGACGACCGGAGGACATCGCTATGGCGGCGGTGTATCTGTGCTCGGACGAGGCCGACTACGTCACCGGTGCGAACCTCGTCGTCGACGGCGGCTGGGTGGCCGGTGGTGGTGTCGGCCGCCCAGACCCCGAGATCGGGCAGATCTTCGGCGAAGTGATGAAGAAGTTAGCCAACGCACCCACTGCCTAATTCTGGGGAAGCCGCAACCCGTAGGTCCGCTAAGCCTCAATACCGTTCAGTTAAGCGTTTGAGTGGTGATTTCTGGCTCGTGGAGGGGTTGTGGCCAGTGCGCGTGGTGGAAGCGTTTGGCGGGCCATCTGGATGAGGCCGGTGTCGTCGGGGTTCATGCTGCGGGCAGGGGTGAGAGCCATGCGTCCCGGTAGAGCTGTTCGTAGCGGAGGGTGATGGCACCCGCGTCGTGCGAGCGGGCGGTGGTCAGCGCGGCCCGGCTCATGCGCGCATAGGACGCGTCGGTGAGCTGGAGGATGCGTTCGATGAGGTCGGCGAACTCGTGCGCGTTGCCCGGCTGGGCGAGATAGCCCTCTTCGCCGTTCGCGACGAGATGGGGCAGTGCCATCGCGTTGGCGAGGACGACCGGGGTGCCCGAAGCCAGCGCCTCGAGCGTTGCGATCGACTGGAGCTCGGCGGTCGAGGGCATCACGAACACGGTCGCCCGGTGATGCAGACCCACGAGTTCGTGATCGGTGACGTAGCCGTGGAAGGTGACGCGGGAGGTGATCCCGAGCTGGACCGCGGTCTGCACGAGTCGATCGCGTTCGGCGCCGCCGCCGACGATGTCCAGGCGCGCATTCAGGTCGGAGCGGATCAGGCTGAATGCGGTGAGCAACGTCGTGAGGTTCTTCTCGGGGTCGAGCCGGCCCACGAACAACACTCGGTTCTCGCGCGGGCGGGTCTGCTTCGGTGTGAAGCGGTCCAGGTCGATGCCACAGGAGACGGGGATCACACCACGGAGGTCGGTCTGTTCTTCCAGGTATCGAGCAGCGGTAGGGGTGGGACTGGTGACCACGTCGGCCAGCGAGTACACGGTGGATGCGAGGTTCCAGCCGAACCGTGCCAGCCGCGGTTGGAGCGTGCGCGGAAGACCGCTGAACTCGATCACGTTGTCGGGCATGACATGGTTCGTGGCAACCAGGGGGACGCCTGCTCGCTGTGCCTCGTAAGCGAGTCCCCGCCCGATGTCGATGAACGACTGCAGGTGCACGACGGCGGGCTGCACGTCGTTGACGATGCGCCGAACCTGCCGTCGCACCTCCCAGGGCGGCGTGACGCGCAGCCATTCGTGGAACGGCCAGCGGATGCTGCGGAGCCGGTGGACGTGGATGGCCTGGCCGTCGTAGAACTCGATGCCGGATCGGGAGCGCATGCTGACGGCCGGGGCGACGACATGCACGTCATGCCCGCGACGGGCGAGGCGCACCGCGTGGTCCCGGGCGAAGCGGGCGGCACCGTTCACGTCCGGCGGGAAGGTGTCGGCGCCGATCAGCACGCACATTGGACGGTCGGAGAAGAGTACGTCAAGCGACACGGGGCTGCTGGTCTTTCCATGTTTCGAGGGACGCGAGGGTCGCGGTGTAGCCGGCCTCGATGATCCGGGGGACGTCGGCGCGGGACCATTGTGAGAACCCGTTCAGATGCGGACGCACCATCAGCACCTCCGGCGACTTCTCAAGGGCGGCGATGCGCTGCGCGGAGCGGACGACGGGGATGTGCTCCCATTCGGGGCGCAGCCGGACGCCGATCGTGAAGGTGGCGCCGAGCTGCCGTGCCGCGTCGATCGGCAGGTTCGCGGCCAGGCCGCCGTCGACGAGCACCCGTTCGCCGGTGATGACCGGGGCGAACATGCCGGGGACGGCGATGCTGGCGCGCAGCGCGATGCCGACCCGGCCGCGATCGAGGACCACGGCCTGCCGGGTACGCAGGTCCGTTGCCACCGCGGCGAAGCGGCGCGGCAAGTCCTCGATCAGCGGCTCACCGCCGAGCCGGTCGATCGTGTCCAGCAGGGCCGTGCTGTCGAGGAGGCCGAGCCGCGGCGAGGGCCGCAGTCGCCCGAAGGCGGACCAGCCTGCCGCGCGTACGAGCTCCTCGATACGGGACACCGGCATCCGCGCGGCGTACGCCGCGCCGATCAGCGAGCCCGCGCTGGTCCCGGCGACCACGCTGGGCAAGATCCCGCACTCCTGAAGAGCCTTCAGCACGCCGACATGGGCCGCGCCCAGCGCACCGCCGCCACCCAGCGCCAAACCGATCACAACAGGCCCGGCGGTTCCAGCCTGTGACAAGAAAGCCTCCCGTGCGCGTCGCATCCTGGTCACGCCTTCGGGATCGGCCGCGCCTGCGCGGGGTTCAGCGAGTCCAGCAGGAGACTGAGATAGCGGCGACGAGCAGGGCCGGTGGAGATGCTCCCGAATCCCGCGGCGACCATCGTCATCAGGTTGGGGATGTCGGACGAGTCGATGTCCGGCCGGAGATTCCCCGACAGCTGCGCTCGTGCGACCGCGCGCGAGATCACCTCCGAATTGCGGCTCATCAGCTCACGTGTGGCCTCTGCCACGTTGCCGAGCGATCGCGTCAGCCCGCGCTCGCGATCCAGGACCGCGAGCAGCCGCTCCGCGAGGTCCAGCAGCGCGCCACGAGGAGCGTCGGTGCGCTCGAACTCGTCGAACAGCGGCTGGACTTCGCGGATGAAGATCTGGTCGTACACGGCGCGGGCCAGGGACTCGCGGTTGGGGAAGTGGCGGTAGAGGGTGGCTATCCCGACCCCGGCCTCCTTCGCGATGCGGTCCAGTGTCCCCGATCCGTCGCCGGCGGCGAACACCCTGCGGGCGGCTTCGAGGATCCGCGACACGCTCGCCGCCGCATCGACTCGGATCGACTGAGCGCTCATTCCTGCTCCCCTCGCACCGGTTTTGACATTCACAACCGATATGAGACTATCAGATCGATAGGTTGCTATCACTTAGTTCGCGTCGAGGCGGCACCGTCGGCCGTCGCGTCCCGGTGCCCGGGGCAGAAGGAGTCCGGATGTCGTCGTTGCTGTATCGCTTGGGAAAGCTCGCCTACTCGGGCAAATGGTGGGTCGCCGGGCTCTGGGTGTTGGCGATCGCCGGGATCGTCGCGCTCATGGCGGTGAGCTCGCCGAAGCTCAGCAACGAGGTCCGCATCGACGGAACTCCCGCGCAAGAGGTGATCGACGATCTCGCCGACCGGCTGCCTGACGCATCGGGCGGGCAGGGCATCCTCGCCTTCCACACCGAAGGCGGCGAGCGCATCGACCAGGGCGACAACCTCGCAGCCCTCCTGGACGCCGTGGACCGGGTCTATGCCGGCGAGCATGTGATCGACGCACGCGAGGTCATGGCCCGCGAGATGGCCAAGGGCCCGGACAGCCCGCTGCTGCAGGCTTCCGCCGCGATCGCGCAGGCAGGGGCTTCGTCCGCAGGGCCGGATGCCGAAGCGCCCGCGCCGCTGATCGTCGACCAGGTGCCAGTCCCGGGCGTGATCGTCTCGGCCGACGGCCAGACGGCGCTGTTCCAGTTCGTCTTCGACGCGCAGACGTTCGAGCTCCCCGAGGGCACCGTCGCCGACACGGTCGACGCGGCGCAGGACGCTGTGGCAAGCGAGGGCATCGACGTGCTGCCGTCCTCGACGATGATCCAGATCCCCGAGCTGGTCGGCGCAGGCGAGATCGTCGGCGTCGCGCTCGCAGCGCTCGTGCTGGTCGTCACCCTCGGTTCGCTCGTGGCTGCGGGCCTCCCGCTCGTGTCCGCGCTGTCCGGCATCGCGGTCGGCATCGGCGGGGCGTTCGCGATTTCCAGCGTCGTGCCCCTGCATTCGCTGACCGCCGTCCTCGGGCTCATGCTGGGCCTTGCGGTCGGCATCGACTACGCGCTCTTCATCGTGAATCGGCAGCGTCGCTTCATCTTGGATCAGCGGCTGTCCGCATCCGAAGCGACCGCTCGCGCGATCGGTACCGCCGGGAGCGCGGTGTTCTTCGCCGGCACGACCGTGATCATCGCTCTGTTGGCGCTGACCGTCGTGCAGATCGAGCTGCTGACCACGATGGCGATCATCGCCGCCGGGACCGTGATCATCGCCGTGCTGTCGGCACTCACCCTGCTGCCGGCCCTGCTCGGGTTCGTCGGGGAGCGCATCTGCTCGGCGAAGGCGCGCCTGAACGCCGGCTCGGCCCATGACAAGGGCTTCTCGCACCGGGTCGCGAACGCATGGTCGGGATTCCTGGTGCGGCACCGCTCCATCGCCGCCGTCGGTGTGCTCGTGATCGCCGCGGTCATCGCCGCGCCGATGCTGGACATGGACCTCGGCCTCCCCTCCGGGGCGAGCTACGGACCCGGGACCCCGCAGCGGCAGAGCTTCGAGGTCGTCGGCGACGCCTTCGGGGACGGCTACAACGGCCCGCTGGTCGTCGTCGCCACCTCACCCGACGACGACGCGATCCCCACCACCGACCTGGCGGAGATCTCCACCGGTCTCGCCGGCATGGACGGCGTCACCGCCGTCTCCCTCGGCGGACTCAGCGAGGACGGCGCCACCGCCGTGTTCTCGGTCGTGCCCGAGACTGGACCCACCTCCAAGGAGACTGAGGCGCTGGTCACCATGATCCGTGACACCGCACCCGCCTTCGCCGCCGACCACGGCGTCGACATCGGCGTGACCGGATTCGCGGCCCTCGCGATCGACGTCTCCGAACGCCTCGCCGCGGTCCTGCCCCTGTACATCGCAGTGGTCGTGGGCTTGTCGCTCATCGTGCTGCTGCTGGTCTTTCGCTCCATCCTCGTGCCGATCAAGGCCACCGCAGGGTTCCTGCTCTCGGTCGCGGCAACGTTCGGGGCGACCACCGCGGTGTTCCAGTGGGGATGGCTGCAGCCGATCCTCGGCATGGACGCCACTGCTCCGGTGCTGAGCCTGTTGCCCATCATCATCACGGGCGTCCTCTACGGACTGGCTATGGACTACGAGGTGTTCCTCGTGTCCTCCATGAAGGAGGCCCACGCCCACGGCGCCCGCGGTGCCGAGGCGGTCACCCGTGGGTTCGCGATCGCCAGCCGTGTCGTCGTCGCTGCGGCGATCATCATGACGAGCGTGTTCGCGGGCTTCGTCTTCAACGCCGAGCCGATGATCTCGCAGGTCGGCTTCGCGCTGGCCTTCGGCATCCTCGTGGACGCGTTCCTCGTCCGGATGGCCCTCGTCCCCGCGGTCATGGCGATCTTCGGCGATGCCGCCTGGTGGCTGCCGCGCTGGCTCGACCGCATCCTTCCCGATCTCGACATCGAAGGGGACAAGCTCACCAAGCGGCTCGCGCGCGACTAGACCATCGCATGGGGCACGGGAGACAGCATGATGCGCCCGTGCCCCATGCCCGCAGAGGGCGCTCCGATCGTCCCTGCGGCGGACGCCTGTCGCCGTCATGACCCCGAATCGAGGTACGCCACGATGACCGAGACAGATCCCGCCCTCCACACGCCGAGACGCCCGACCTTGTCGATCGTGATCCCGGCGCGAAATGAGGAGGGCTTCCTCGCGGACTGCCTCGACGCCATCGCCATGCAGACCGACCCGCCAGAGGAGGTCATCGTCGTCGACAACGGGAGCTGGGACGGCACCCCGCTCATCGCACGCGCCTATCCATTCGTCACCCTGCTCAGCGAGCCGACACCGGGCATCGTGCCAGCCCGCAACAAGGGTCTCAACGCTGCCACCGGCGATGTCCTCTGTCGCATAGACGCAGACAGCATCATCGATCCGGACTGGGTCCGGGCCGTCCGCACGCACTTCGCCGCAATCGGCGCCCCATGCGTGCACGGAGTGAGTGGACCGGGAGAAGCCGTCATCGATGGGCTCCCTTGGCTGGGACGCCTCCTCGGGATGGTCGTTTTGGAGTTCTGCTACTACCCGGTGAGCGCACTCATGGCCGGAGGACCGGTGCTGGTCGGATGCAATATGGCCATCACCCGCGAGACGTGGCTTGCGATCCGCGACAATGCCCACCCCGATCATCGACAGGTGCATGAAGATCTTGACTTGAGTGTGCTCATCCACCGGGCTGGGGGCAGCATCGAGCATCTTCCTCGCATGCGGATTCGCACCCGTCGGGTGCAATTCGAGACGCCAAGGAAACTTTGGTGGCGTCTACGAATCTGGCCCAACGCCGTTAGACGTCATCAGTGCCCTCGATCTTGGCGTAACCGCACAGGCTGGGCAAAGCGCCACCCTTCGGCTCTGCTCCCAGCGTCCTGGAGATCGCGCGCATGAACCACGGTACTGAACTTATACAGGCAATATCATCGAGACAGGGATGAACGAGTGGGTTGACAGCCTGTCGTGACTGTTGCGGCGAGCCGACGGATCGCGGCACACGATGTTGAAGGAGCACATCCGGACGCGATTGCCGACCCGCTCTTCCGGGTGTCCGAGGTCGGGCGTACTCTGGGTTTCGAGGTAGCAGCCACGATTTTCTAGGTCGCTTGCGACGGTCCCATCGGGACGCTCCCCACATGATCTACCTCCTCGGCGGAGCTACGCACCCTCTCAGGAGGCGGACATCATGTTCCGACTGCTCTGGAATCTCAGCATCCGGGTCCGGCTGTTCCTGCGGACATACATGCCCACTAACGTCCTGCTCGACGCGCTGCGCACCCGCCGCGGACTGAAGTGGGGCGTGCCTGCCATGCTGCTCGCCGTGCCGTACTTGTTCGGCGCGTGGCTCCTGACCGTGTGGATCGCCGACGGTGGGCCGGGCTGGCTGAACCTGCTCGTGCTGCTGTTCATCTGGAACGCACTGAAGTTCCTTGTGTTCGGGCCGCTCAGCCTGCGCCTGCTGGCTCGGGCCCGCCTGCGCGAGCGGCGCGATTCAACCCGGGCAGCGCACGGGATGGCCTTCTCAGATTGAGAGCGGTCCAGTCGTTTTGCTGCCACTTACAGTCGGCCTGATTCCCATCCTGCTCCACTACACTCCGAAGTCAACAGAGCGGTCCCTCCGCAACAATCCAAGGAGATCCGCGATCCTCCGAGTACTTCCGATGCCCGGCAGGTGACCAGCGCACCCCCAGAGGTCGTAGGTTCAAATCCTGCCCCCGCAACCAGTGCCCTGTGTCAGGGCCCCAGGAACCCCCGAACCCCTAGGGTCGGGGGTTTTCTGCGTCTCGAGGTCGATGTTCGATATTCGAACTGCGCGCGCCCCGCTCGATTGCATCGGGATGACCGCCCCACCACCATGGAAGCGCCGGGTTCGGGGACCCGCCCCGGCGTGCGATCGCCCCCCTTCAGGT
>NCEJ01000126.1 GCA_002280615.1 Micrococcales bacterium 32-70-13
CGCGAGGCGGCGGAGGCGATGGTGCAGGCCGCCGAGCTCGGGCAGTTCAGCCACGGCCCGGGCGATTCGCCCTGGTACGGCGCCCGGTTCCGCACGGGCGAGGAGGCTGCGCACGCGCAGGAGCTCGCGCGCCGGCTGCACCACGATCTCGTGCCGCGCCTCGTCGAGCGCGGTCGTCTGCTCATCGCCGCGACGCCGCTGCGCCCCTTCGAGTCGATCGCCGAGCTCGGCGTGTACCTGCGCCTGCTGGCCGATCTGCGCGACACGCTCGACAAGTTCCAGCCGGCCGTGTTCGACCGCTCGCTCAGCGAGCTCATCGCCGCGACGGCTCCGCGCCGCGAGGGCGGCACGATGCCCGCGGCCACCCGCCGCCGCCTCAAGGCGCTCGCGAAGGAGTACCTGCGCCCCGGCGTCGCCGTCGGCGATATGCACGAGGCCCTGCAGCGCATCCAGCAGCAGCGCGTGCTGTGGCAGCGCTTCGTGCCCACGGGCATCACGCCCGCCGTGCCCGTCGGCATCGCCGACGTCGCCGTCGCCTACCAGCAGGTCGATCAAGACCTCGAGGCGCTGGATGCCCCGCTCGGGCACCACAGCCGCGACCAGCAGCTCGCCCACCGCCCGCTCGCCGAGCTGCACGCGCTGCTCGAGGGCCTGGCCGCCGAGAGCGACGTGCTCGCCAACCTGCAGGAGCGCACGACGCTGCTGCAGCGCCTCGAGCGCTGGGATGTCGGTCCGCTGCTGAGCGACCTCGCCGCGCGGCATGTTCCGCACGCGCAGGTCGCCGCCGAGCTCGAGCTCGCCTGGTGGCGCTCGGCCCTCGACAGCCTGCTGCAGCACGACCGGGCTCTGCTCGGCGCCGAGCCCGACGTGCTCGAGCGGCTCGAGGCCGACTTCCGCCTCGTCGACGAGGCGCACGCGGCGGGCAGCGCGCAGCTGCTCGGCTGGCAGCTCGCCGAGAACTGGTCGATCGGCATCACCGACTGGCCCGACGAGGCCGAGGCCCTCAAGACGCTGCTGAAGAGCGGGGCGATCACGCCCGCGCAGCTGCAGCGCGAGGCGCCGCACCTCAGCCGACCGGTCGCACCGATCTGGCTCGCCTCGCCCTACGACGTGCACGCGATCAGCGACGACATCCCCTTCGACACCGTGCTGCTGCTCGACGCGGGCGCCGTCACGGTCGCCGAAGCCGCTGGCTCGGTGCGCCGGGCCCGCCAGGTGGTCGCGATCGGCGACCCCGTCACGCAGGCGCCCGCGCCGTTCACGATCGCGGTCGGCGAGCCCGTCGACGACGGCGACGTGGATGCCCGGCACGCGGCCTCCGCCCTCTTCCAGCTGAGCGAGCTGCTGCCGGCGGTCTCCCTCACGCGCTCGTACCGCGCCGGGGGTGAAGACCTCGCCGAGCTCGTGAACCGGAGGTTCTACGCGGGCCGCATCGAGTCGCTGCCGTGGGCGGGCTCGTTCCTCGGGCATCCCTCGATCGCCGTCGACTACCTCGACGAGGGTCACGGCATGCCCGACGACGACACCGGCGCCATCGAGAGCGTCGACGTCGAGGTGCAGCGCGCGGTCGAGCTCGTCATCGAGCACGCCACAGCGCGTCCGCACGAGTCGCTGATGGTCGTGACGGCGAGCACCAAGCACGCCGCGCGCGTGCACACGGCCGTGCTCGAGGCGCTCACCCACCGGCCCGACCTGCACGACGTGCTGCTCGGCGACCGGCCCGAGCCCTTCGCGGTGCTCACGATCGAGCAGTCAGTGGCCCAGTCGCGCGACCGCGTGATCTTCTCGATCGGCTTCGGCCGCACCCCGCACGGCCGCGTGCTGAGCGAGTTCGGCTCGCTCGGCCGCCCGGGCGGCGACCGCCTCCTCGCGGTGGCGATGACGCGAGCCCGGCGCTACGTGCGCATCGTCAGCTGCATCCGCCCGAGCGATCTCGATGACGACCGGCTCTCGCACGGCGCCCGCGCGCTCGCCGACCTGTTCGCCGACATCGAGGCGCGCCGCACCGCGGTCGAGCTGCCCGACGACAGCGACCCGATGCTCATCGACCTCGCCCGCCGGCTCGAGGCGCGCGGCATGACGGTCGCGCTCGGGCATCGCGGCAAGCTGCCGCTCGTCGCGAGCCGCGGCGGCTACTGCGTCGCGGTCGAGACGGATGCCGCGCTCGGCCACCTCAGCCTGCGCGAGTCGCTGCGGCTGCGGCCCGACCTGCTGCGCCGCCTCGGCTGGCACTACGCCCGCGTGCACGTCTTCGAGCTGTTCAGCGACCCGGAGGCCGTGGCCGACCGCATCCACGCGCTCGCGGGCGGGGCTCCCGCGGCCCCGACCGGCACGGGTCCCGTGCTCGGCCGCGGCTCCGACCACCCCACCGACGAGCTCGCGATCACCCGCTGACCGGCCCGCGTACGCTGGTCGCATGAGCGAGAGGGATGCGGGGCGCGCCCCGAGCGGCCGCGCCCGCGGCGCGCGTCGGGCCACGACGCCCCCACCGCCCGGGTCGGATCCCGCCCCGAGCCCCGAGCCCGCGCGGCACCGGCTCGACGAGAACGACGATCGCCTCGTGGCCGAGAAGCCGCCGCACTACTGAGCGGGCGGGGCCCCGTCGCGCTTCGCGAGCAGGTCGCGGATCTCGGCGAGCAGCTCGAGCTCGGTCGGCGGCGCCGCCTCGTCGGCGGGCTGGCCGGCCGCCCGGCGCGCCTCGGCGCGGCGGCGCAGGTGGTTGACCGGCGCGACGAGGGCGAAGTAGACGACGGCCGCGACGATGAGGAAGTTGAGCACGGCGCCGATCACGGCGCCGAAGTACATCGTCGCCTCACCGCCCGAGACGGTCGGGATCACGACGGGCAGCGCCTCGGCGAGCGTCGCGGCGTTGAAGAGCGCCCCGATCGCGGGGTTGATGACGGCGGTGACGATGGCCGTCACGACCCCCGTGAACGCGGCCCCGATGACGACGGCGACGGCGAGGTCGATGACATTGCCGCGCAGGATGAATTCGCGAAAACCTTTGAGCATGCCCCGATGATAGCGAGCGGCGGGCCTCAGCTGGCTGCCGGAGTGGCCGCGGGGGCCGGAGTGCTCGCGGGTGCGGCTGGCCCGGACGACGAGCCCGAGTCTGACGAGCTCGTCGTCGAACGGCTGTCGGTGCGGTAGAACCCCGAGCCGTTGAAGGTCACGCCGACGGCCGAGAACACCTTGCGCAGCCGGCCCTGGCACGTCGGGCACTCGGTCAGCGAGTCGTCGGTGAACGCCTGCTGAATGTCGAACGCGGTCGAGCACTCCGTGGGGGTCACGACGCCGTCGACGCCCTGGTCGTGGGGTTCGCGCGGCAGCTCGTCGAGCACCTCGGTGTCGAAGACGACGGCGAACACGGGCGGTCGGCGATCCATCGAGCCGAGCGTCTTGTCGAAGTAGCCGCGCCCCCAGCCCATGCGCATGCCGCCCCGGTCGACCGCCGCGGCGGGCACGAGGATGAGGCCGACGTCGTTGATCGCGATGGGCCCGAGCAGCTCGGTCGTCGGCACCGGCATGCCGATGAGGTCGAGCGACTCGTCGGCCGCGTCGTAGGGCGCCCAGTCGAGCAGGCCGTCATCGCGCGAGACCGGCAGCAGCACGCGGATGCCCCGCTCGACCGCCCAGGCCAGGAACGGCCGGGTCTGCGGCTCGTCGGCGGTGGCGAGGTAGCACGAGAGCGCGCGCGGCCCGAGGCTCGAGGTGAGGGCGATCAACTGGCGGGTCAGCCCCTCGGTGGCGGCCTCGCGCTCGTGCGGGGGGCGGATGCGCCGCCGCTCTCGCAGTTCGGCCCGCAGGGCGCGCTTGGTGGCGATCGCGTCGCCGTCGGGAGCGGGGGCCATACCGCCATGCTACGGCTGTGGCAAGCCCGGGGCCGGGATCAGCCTCCCCGATACGCTGAGGCCATGACCCCGCGCATCAGCAAGGCCGTGATCCCCGCCGCGGGGCTCGGCACCCGCTTCCTTCCCGCCACCAAGGCGATGCCGAAGGAGATGCTGCCCGTCGTCGACAAGCCCGCGATCCAGTACGTCGTCGAAGAGGCCGTCGGCGCCGGGCTCACCGACGTGCTCATGATCACGGGGCGCAACAAGACCGCGCTCGAGAACCACTTCGACCGCGTGGGCGAACTCGAGGCGACCCTCGAGGCCAAGGGCGACACTGAGAAGCTCGCGAAGGTCGAGTACTCGACCGACCTCGCTGACATGCACTATGTGCGGCAGGGCGACCCGCTCGGCCTCGGTCACGCCGTGCTGCGCGCCCACATGCACGTCGGCCGCCAGGCCTTCGCGGTGCTGCTCGGTGACGACATCATCGATCCGCGCGACCCGCTGCTCGAGCGCATGATCGAGGTGCACGAAGCACGCAACACGAGCGTCATCGCCCTGCTCGAGGTCGACCCCGCGCAAGCCCACCTCTACGGTGTCGCGACGATCGAGCCGACCGACGACCCCGATGTCGTGAAGGTCGTCGACCTGGTCGAGAAGCCCGCGCCGGGTACGGCACCCTCGAACTACGCCGTGATCGGCCGATACGTGCTGCGGCCAGAGATCTTCGACATCCTGGAGCACACTGCACCCGGCAAGGGCGGCGAGATCCAGCTGACGGATGCCCTGCTCGAACTCGCGGGCGACCCCGAGTCGGGTGGCGTCTACGGCGTGGTGTTCCGCGGCCGGCGCTACGACACGGGCGATCGGCTCGACTACATCAAGGCCATCGTGCAGCTCGCCGTCGATCGCGACGATCTCGGGCCCGAGCTGCGCCCGTGGCTGAAGGAATTCACTGCCCGCTTAGACTGAGGCGTGGCACCGATCATCCCCACGCTGCGCGATGGCGCGACGGTGCTGCGCCCGATCCGCGTGCGCGACGCGCGCCCCCTCGAG
>NCEJ01000127.1 GCA_002280615.1 Micrococcales bacterium 32-70-13
ACGGTCGACCTGCAGCCGAACTTCGCGCTCAACCAGCCGCTGAGCCCCTTCGCGCTCGCGGTCATCGGCGTGCTCGACCACGCCGACCCGAACTACCCGCTCGAGGTCATCAGCGTCATCGAGGCGACGCTCGACAACCCGCGCCCGGTGCTCGCCCAGCAGCAGTTCGCGGCGCGCGGTGAGGCGATCGGCGCCATGAAGGCCGAGGGCCTCGACTACGACGAGCGCATGGAGGCCCTCGACGAGGTCGAGTACCCGAAGCCGCTCGACGAGCTGCTCACTGCGATGTTCGAGACCTTCGCGAGCACCCAGCCGTGGATCCGCGACGTCGAGCTGCGCCCCAAGAGCGTCGTGCGCGACCTCTACGAGAAGGCCATGACCTTCACGGAGTACGTCAGCCACTACAAGCTCACCCGCAGCGAGGGCCTGCTGCTGCGCTACCTGAGCGACGCCGACCGCGCCATCCGCCAGACCGTGCCCGACGAGGCGAAGACCGACGAGCTGCGCGACATCATCGAGTGGCTGCGCGAGCTCGTGCGCCAGGTCGACTCGAGCCTGCAAGACGAGTGGGAGCAGCTGAGCTCCCCGTCCGAAGCTGTGGAAGGCGCGCCGGTGCTGCCACCCCGGCCGCCGGATGTCACGACCAACCGCCGGGCATTCCTCGTGCTCGTGCGCAACGAGCTGTTCCGCCGCGTGCAGCTCGCGGCCCTGCAGCGCGACGACGACCTCGAGGCGCTCGACCCCGACGCCGGCTGGCCCGAGGCGCTCGACGCCTACTACGCCGAGCACGAGGAGGTGCTCACGGGGGGCAACGCGCGCAGCGCATCCCTCGTGCAGATCGATGAGGCGCCGGTGGATGCCCCGGGCACGTGGGCGGTGCGCCAGGTCATCGACGACCCGGCCGGCGACCACGACTGGGGCATCGACGCGGTCGTCGATCTGGCGGCGAGCGTCGAGGCCGGATTCGCCGTGGTCAGGGTGCTCGGCCTGCGCCGGCTGTAGGGCGCGTGTCGGGCGCTAGAGGATCGCGTCGCGCACGAGGTCGTAGGCGCAGGTGGCCCCACTCGTGCAGCGTGATGCGGTCTCGGCGCACCCACATGATGATCCAGAGCACGGGGATGATCGTCGCGCCGACGAGCCAGATCACGGGCGTCGACTCGAAGCCCGAGAGCACGATGCTCGCGGTCTGTGCGAGCACCGTGACGAGCGGCGTGAACGCGAGGGCCCAGGCGGCCGGGGTCGTCGTGCGCTCGGGGGTGTAGTCGATCGACGAGCTGCGCGTGTTCCAGAGCTCGTCGGGGCGGCGCGCGCGGGCGCCGTAGGTTCCGAGCGGCTGCGGGGCCGAGCCGGGGGCCGACGACGGCGTGCCAGCGGCGGGGGAGCCCGGGGCCGAGCCGGGCGACCAGGAGTACGGGGCCGAGTAGCTGTAGGGCTCGTCGGCGAGGGGCTCGGCGATGACCGTGGAGCCGGTGCTCGAGGCCGCCGTCGCGGCGGCGACGAAGGTCGGCTCGCTCACCGCCTGCTCGGCAGGGTGCTCGACGATCGGCTTGGGGCGCGAGTGGTTCGTCCACCGGGCGCCGTCCCACCAGCGCAGACGCAGCGCCAGCTCGGGGTCGTCGTACCACCCGGCGACGGGTGCGTGCGAATCGGTCATCTGGTGTCCTCGGGTGACACGGAGCGGAACTCTCGGTGAATGTTCGCGCTCTCTCGGATGCCCCATCGTAATCGCGATCGGGGTACATATGCTGGGAGGCGCGGTCCCCCTTTGGGGGGACAGGAATGTTCACGTTTCGTCCGCCGCCGGTGAGCGGGGGCCGGCTCAGCCCGCGAGGCGCCCGAGCATGCGCCACACCGTCGTCGTGAGCGCGGGGTGGTCGAGCGCGATCTGCCTCAGCAGGCGGTAGTCGCGCGCCCGGTTCGGCAGGCGACCGTCGTCATCGCGGATGCGCTCGGCCCGGAGCATCCACACCACCAGCTCGTCGACCGTGGGCAGTTCGGGAATGAAGTCCCACGGGTCCTCCCCGCCGCGCGCCCGCGCGTGGATCACCGACTGCAGCTCGTCGTGCGCCTCGGCTCGCAGCACCTCGAGGCTCGCACCCCGTCGGCTGCGCGTCTCATCCATTCCTCGACCCTATGCGGCCCTCCTTGAGGGCTCGCCGAGGGTCGCCGGATGCTCGCCTCGCGTCAGACGAGGGCGGCGAGCACGGCCCGCACACCCTCGGGGTCGAGCCCCGACCAGACCGCCAGCACGCCCAGCTGCGCGATCGCCCACACGATGAGCGGCCACGGCACGGCGCCGGTGGTGCGTGCGACCCGCACGCCGCGCACGCCGAGGTAGAGCGGGGGAGCGAGCACCGCGGTGAGCCACGGGGCCGTGCGAAGGTGACCGGAGAGCTCCATCAGGCGGGTGTCCTGACCCGCGAGGGCTCCCATGAGCACGAGCGGGAAGACGACGGCGAGCGCGCGGGTCCAGGCCGAGCTCTCGGCCGGAAGGGTCGAGAACACCCAGAACACGAGCATCGCCTGCGTGAGGGGCATCGTGGCCATGAGCCAGACCGAGACGGTGTGCACGCGCAGGCGCATCGGGTTGCGGGGCGACGCGGCCTCGACGGGCCGGGCGTCGGCGCGGTCGCGGATGCCGAAGGGCTCGTAGCCGGCGGTCTCGGCGTTGGCCGGGCTCAGGGGCGAGGCGGCGGAGGCGGCGCTCGCGGCACTCGAGCCGCGCAGTCCCGCTGCGGGGTCGACGGGGTGCAGCGGCATGTTCTCGGCGGCGCGGGCCGACTCGCGCGGCGAGACGGTCGCGGGCGCGCTGCCGACGACGGAGAACGTCGGAACCGCGGCGGCCTCGGCTCGCGTCGCGGCGGTGACGGCTGCGAGGGTCTCTGTCGAGACGACCGGGCTCACGGGCGTCTGCAGGGCTGCCGTGTGGTGGGTCCAGGCTGTTCCGTCCCACCAGCGACGCTGAGTCGCCATACCGGTGGTGCTGGTCTCGACCGGGTCGGGATACCACCCTGCCGGTACGCGCATCGCGGTGGTGCTGGTCATCGTGGTCCCCCATGGTTTCCGGTCCCCCGACCGGATCTCGTGTTCCGATTCGACCCCCCTGGCCGATCGGTGTGCCGCGGTGTATTCGGGTTCCACGCGACGAACGATTGCTCGTTCTGTAGTGCTATTCAATTGTGACCGGGGTTCGGTTCGGGCCGCCCCCGGAGCATTCGGTTAGCGAATGACGCTGAAGATGCCCCAGTCGTCGACCTGCCAGGCGATCCAGCCGTTCGAGCGCTGCAGGCTCGCCGTGATGACGATCGGATTGCCGCTGGCATCGATGGCCGGGCATCGCAACTGCTGGCCGATGAAGAGCGGCGGGCTCGGCGGGCAGTCAACCTGCATGTTGCCGCCGATGCTGCGCGCGGCGAGCTCGATGCTGTTCGAGGCCTCGGCCGCGAACACGCCGGGCAGCGCGGCGATGATGAGCCCCGGAACAGCAAGGATCGACGCGCCGACGAGGCCGCTGAGCATGAGGAAGACGGCGAGCGGGCCGTAGCCGGCACCGGAGATGCGGCTGAGGCGGACGGCGCGCGCGATGAGGTAGAGCGGGGCCGTGCCGAGCGCCCACAGCCAGGTGGCGGGGCGGTCGACGTCGCGGCGCCGCAACGAGCGGTAGTCGAGCAGTGCGAGCACGAGCGACACCGGGTAGGGCGCGAGCCAGATGACCGCCATGAAGGCGACGCTCGGGCCGGTGGAGAAGGCCGCGAGCACGAGGAGGCTCAGCAGCAGCTGCAGCATCGGCAGCAGGGCGATCGCCCAGACCTCGACGCTCTGCAGGTGCGGCGCGGTCGTGCCGACCGTCTGGTGCGTGCCGCGCCGACCGGGGTCGGCCGCCGAGATCGGCGATTCCGTCCAGGTGGGCACGTAGGCCGGGGCGCCGGGAGCGGAGCCGTAGCCGGGCGCTGAGCCGTAGCCCGGCGCCGAGCCGTACTGCGGGGCCGAGTTCTGCGGCACGGACCCGAACGGTGCGGAGTTCTGCGGCACCGAGCCGTAGCCGGCCGACACGGGCGGCCGACGCCGGAGCCGCGGGCGCCGACGGAGCGGCGGCCGACGGCACAGAGACGGAGGGCGCGCTCGGCTCGACGAGAGCGGGAGCGTCGTCGGCGTTCGGCGGCGCCAGCTGGCGCAGCACGGCGGCGGTGGGCTGCTCGATGGGCGGCTCGTCGACCGCGGCCGAGTCGGCGCTGCGGCGCGAGCGGCGCGACGGCAGCTCGTCGTCGGCGAAGATGGTGGGCGCCGCGGGTTGCGTCGGCATCATGGGCTGCCGGGCGTCCGACACGTGCTCGGTCCACGCGTGGTTGTCCCACCAGCGCAGCTGAGGCAGGCCCAGCGGGTCGGGGTACCACCCCGCCGGCACTCGGCCGTAGTCGTCGTCTGCGGGTGTCCCCCGGTCGGGGTACAGCCCGGCGGCGGCCGCCGTGAGCCACGCGCGGCCCTGCTCCGCCCGCGTCGCGGGGGCCAGTTCGGGGCCGTCGACCCAGCGCCGCGCGGTGCGCAGCCCGTGCAGCGCGCTGAGCACCCAGAGCTCGCAGCCGGCGAGGTCGGCGGGTCGGGCATCCGCCTCGACGACCGTCACCCCGGCCGCGCGCGCGGCCTCGATCACGAGGTCGACGGTGACGCTCGGGATGCGCGGCAGTGCCCCGCTCGGACGCACGAGCGTCTCGCCCCGCCACCAGAGCAGCCCGCTGTAGGCACCCTCGACGACGCGGCCGTGGGCATCCACGATGATCGCCTCGCCC
>NCEJ01000128.1 GCA_002280615.1 Micrococcales bacterium 32-70-13
TTCGTGTAGCTGTCGAGGATGCCCGTGAGCGGCTGACCGCTGTCCGGCAGCGGAACCTCGTAGCGAGCATCCGGGCCGCTCAGCAGCCAGGCGATGAACCCGTCCTCCCCCTCGTAGATGGGGCTCGGGCTGGTCTGGCCGCGCATCGCGCGGTCGACGGCTTCGACGGCCATCTTGCCGGCGAAGGCGGGGGCGTGCGCCTTCCAGGTGGAGATCTCGCCCTTGCGTGACTGGCGCGTGGCGGTCGTCGTGTGCAGGGCCTGGCCGATGGCCTGGAAGATCGTCTCGGTCGGCAGTCGCAGCAGCGTGCCGATGCCGGCGGCCGCGCTCGGGCCGAGGTGGGCGACGTGGTCGATCTTGTGCTCGTGCAGGCAGATGGCGCGCACGAGGTCGATCTGGATCTCGTAGCCGGTGAGCAGCCCCTTGAGCAGCTGCGCTCCGTCGGCGCCGGTGTGCTGGGCGACGGCGAGGATCGGCGGGATGTTGTCGCCGGGGTGCGAGTAGTCGGCGGCGAGGAAGGTGTCGTGGTAGTCGAGCTCGCGCACGGCGACGCCGTTGGCCCAGGCGGCCCACTCGGGGCTGTAGCGGGTGTCGGCGGGCGTGCCGAACACGGTGGCGCCGGGCGTGTACGGGTGGGCTTCGGCCTGCCCCCGCGCGCTGATGACCGGAGCGCGGTCGAGGCTCGCGACGGCGACGGCGGCGTTGTCGATGACGCGGTTGATGACCATGTCGACGGCCTGCTGGTCGAGGGGTCGGTCTTGCTCGGCGGCGAGCGCCGCGAGCTTGCCGGCGAGCTGGTCGGCGGCGGCGAGGGGCTCGCTGCTCTTGTAGGTGCGCACGGTGTGGGTGGTCGTCATGGTCGCTCTTTCGTGTCGTCGCCGCTGCGCGGCAGGTGGGCGTGGATGCTCGTGAGGGCTTCGTGCAGGTGCAGCCGGGTCGCGGCGGCCGCGCGTTCGGGGTCGCCGTCGGCGATGGCGCGGGCGATGGAGCCGTGCTCGGCGGCGCTGCGCGCCAGGCGGTCGTCGTCGTCGCGGGCGAGGCGGCGAACGCGCGCGAGGTGCACGCGCGTGCTCTGGATCGCCGTCGCGAGGTAGGGGCTGCCGCTCAGGCTCTCGTCGAGCGCAGCGTCGAACTCGGCGACGAGGGCGTAGTAGTCGTGGCGGTGGGGGTCGTCGGTGGCGAGGGTCGTCGGGTCGACGGCGGCGAAGCGCGCGGCGAGCTCGGAGAATCTCTCGGTCGCGCCGTCGGCGCCGGAGCGGCGGGCGGCGAGGCGCGCGGCCTGCTCGTCGAGGGCGGTGCGCAGTTCGAAGAGGGCGGTGACGTCGTCGGGTTCGATTTCGCTCACGACGAGGGTGCGGGGTCCGCGCTCGGTGGCGAGCCCGGCGGCGATGAGGCGGGCGAAGGCCTCGCGCACCGGTGTGCGGCTCACCCCGAGGCGCGTCGCCTGCTCGACCTCGGTCAGCGCGGCGCCGGGAGCGAGCTCGCCCTCGACGATCGCCGCCCGCAGGGCGTCGAACGCACGATCGGCGGCCGTGCGTGGCGCCCCGAGAGCCTCCACGCGAGTCCCCGCGCGCGCCACACCCTCGATCGCCATCTTCTCAATGTATACATTGTGTCGACCTGGCGCTAGATCGCCGTGAGTTCTTTCGACTTTCGTATACACCAGCAGCCCTCTTCGCCCTCCTCCTCCCACGTCGGTGAGCGCTCGATGCCGATGTCGGCACCCTCCCCGTCAGCATCGAGGTCGTCATACTGTGCTGGCTCGCGAAGCTGCTGCAGGTGCTCGATGAGCGCGGCAAGAGCGCCGATCACTCGCGGGCTGAGTCGGTAGATGCGGTGATTCATGTCGATGCGAGCGGTCACGAGCCCCGCTCTTGCCAGACGGGTGAGGTGCTTCGAGACGGCCTCGCGGCCGACGCCGCGCTCGACCTGCACAGCATCGGCCAACTGCCCGGATGTGTGCTCGCCGCTCGCGAGCACCTCGATGAGCCGCCAGCGAAGAGGGTGAGCGAGAAGGAAGAGAGTTCTCATTCACGCAATGTGCCTGCCGCGGCATGTGCCGCGAGAGGCACATTGCCTGAGCGGGGATACCGATGGGAAAGAGCGAGACGGGTAGGAGGGGTCTCGTGGGCGGGGTGGGCGAGGCGAGTGGGCGGGGTGGTGGAGGTCGAGGGGGCCCGGCGAGCGGGCGAGGCGCGCGGGTAGGGCCCCGCCCCTCGGCAAGCGAACTCTAGACTGGAGGGCTCATGAGTGCGCCCGCCGAGACCCCGCCCGCCGATGCGTCGGCGCCCGCGGCGACCCCGGCGGTCGGCCTGCGCATCCATTACCCGCCAGACCTGCCGGTCAGCCAGCGGCGCGACGACATCGCCGCCGCGATCCGCGACAACCAGGTCGTCATCGTCGCGGGTGAGACGGGGTCGGGCAAGACGACGCAGCTGCCGAAGATCCTGCTCGAGCTCGGCCGAGAGCGCATCGCCCACACGCAGCCGCGTCGCATCGCCGCGCGCACGATCGCCGAGCGCGTCGCCGAAGAGCTCGGCTCCGAGCTCGGCGGGCTCGTCGGCTACAAGGTGCGGTTCACGGACCAGGTCGGCAAGAGCACCCGCGTCACGCTCATGACCGACGGCATTCTGCTCGCCGCCCTCCGCGGCGACCGCGAGCTGCGGGCCTACGACGCGATCATCATCGACGAAGCGCACGAGCGCAGCCTCACGATCGACTTCCTGCTCGGATACCTCAAGCAGCTGCTCCCCCGCCGCCCCGAGCTCAAACTCATCATCACCTCCGCGACGATCGACCCCGAGAGCTTCGCGAAGCACTTCGCCGATGAGCAGGGCGTGCCCGCGCCAATCATCGAGGTCAGCGGGCGCACCTACCCGGTCGAGATCCGCTACCGGCCGCTCGTCCCTGACGGCGCCGACACGGAGAACCTGACCGACCCGGATGACGACGAGTCAGACGGCCCCAGCACCCCCGGCGAGGCCATCGACATGATCGAGGGCGTCATCGCCGCGGTCGACGAGCTCGGCCGCGAGGGCGACGGCGACGTGCTGGTGTTCTTCAGCGGCGAGAACGAGATCCGCGATGCGGCGGATGCCCTCACCGGGCACCTCGCCCGCCAAGGGCCGCGCGGCGCGGGCACCGAGGTGCTTCCGCTGTACGGCCGACTGAGTGCGGCCGAGCAGCACCGGGTGTTCGAGCGGGCGCCGGCGGGCATCCGGAGACGGATCGTGCTCGCGACCAACGTGGCCGAGACGAGCCT
>NCEJ01000129.1 GCA_002280615.1 Micrococcales bacterium 32-70-13
GAGAGCGGACCCGGGCCGGGTGGCCGAGGCTTCGAAGGCCGCCGCGAAGGCGAGCAGCCGGGAGTCGTCGTAGGCGCGGCCCGCGAAGGTCAGGCCCACAGGCATGCCGATGTCGCTCATGAGTCCCATGCCGACCTGCACGCACGGGATGCCGAGGTGCCGCGGCACGAGGTTGCCGTTCGCCACCCAGGTGCCGTTGCGCCACGCGAGCTCGGCACTCGCGGGGTTCACATCGGCGTCGGCCGGGCCCACGTCGGCGACGGCCGGGAAGACGACGGCGTCGAGGCCGAGCTCGTCCATCCACTGCTCGAGGTCGATGCGCCGCGTCTCCTCCAGGCCGCGCACGCCCTCGGCGATGGTCGGGATCTGCTCGAGCGCGGTGACGCCCGTCGCGCGAGCGCGATGCACGTAGTCCTCGAGCGGAACGTCCTCGGGCGCGAAGCGGCTGAGGTGGTCGTCGTAGCGACCCGGCAGCGAGCCGGGAGGGGTCGGGAAGATCAGCTCGGGATCCACGTCGGCGAGCCGGTGCAGGGCGGGGTCGCCGTTCGCCTGCAAGAACTCCTCCCACCCCCACATGCTGAGCTCGTAGAGCTCATGGTCGGCGAAGGCCGGGGGAACGAGGCCGCGCGCGACCATCGAGCGGTCATCCGCCCGCCCGCGCGATTCGTAGTTCGTGACGACCGGGAAGTCGACCTCGACGACGGTGGCCCCCGCCGCCTCGAGGTCGGCGCGCGCCTTCTGCCACTGCGCGATGACGGAGGGCCGGGTCTCGATGGGGTCGTCGTTGTCGGTGTCGCCGACGTACAGCCGCGGCACGCCCAGGCGCATGCCGTCGAGGGCATGCGGATCGGCGAGGGCGGGGTACGAGGGCGGGCGCACGGTCGACGCGGGCGGGATGCTCACCCACGGCTGCACGCGCCAGAAGTCGCCGCGCACCTCGTGATCGTCGGCCACGACCGCGTCGAGCACGAGCAGCAGCTCGGCCATCGTGCGCGCGTAGGGCACGACGACGTCCATCGTCGGCACGAGCGGCCAGTTGCCGCGCACCGAGATGACGCCGCGGCTCGGCGTGTAGCAGCACAGCCCGTTGTTGCTGGCGGGGCCGCGGCCGCTCGACCAGGTCTCCTCGGCGAGCGCGAACGCCGCGAAGCTCGCCGCGAGGCCCGTGCCCGAGCCGTTCGAGGAGCCCGAACCGAAGGGCGCCGTCAGGTAGGCGGGGTTGTACGGGCTCTCGGCGCGGCCGTAGAGCCCGCGCTGCATGCCGCCGTTGGCCATGGGCGGCATGTTCGTGAGGCCGAGGCAGATCGCGCCGGCCGCGCGCAGACGCTCGACCGTGAAAGCGTCGTGCTGGGCGACGAGCTCGGCGAAGGCGGGCGAGCCGCTCGCGACCGTGAGGCCGCGCACCATGTAGCTGTCTTTCGCCAGGTACGGGATGCCGTCGAGGGGGCCGAGCGCGGCCCCGGATGCCCGCCGCGCGTCGCTCGCCCGCGCCTCGTCGAGCGCCGCCGGGTTGTCGACCACGACGGCGTTGAGCGCGGGGCGCGTGCCATCGTTCGACGGCTCGCGGTCGTAGGCCGCGATGCGGTCGAGGTAGGCCTGCACGAGCTCGACCGCGGTGGTCTCTCCGGCGGCGAGGGCCGCCGCGAGGTGCTGGATGCTCGTCTCGACCAGCGGGATGCGGCTCATCGTGCCGGAACCGCCGGCTGCTGCTGCGTGATGCAGTGGATGCCGCCGCCGCGCGCGAGGATCTCGCGGGCGTCGACCGTCACGACCTCGCGGCCGGGGTACGCGGCGCCCAGCAGTTCACGGGCCCGGGCATCCGCCACCGGGTCGTCATAGCCGCACGCGATGACGCCGCCGTTGACCGTGAGGTGGTTGACGTAGTTCCAGTCGACGAAGCCCTCGTCGTCGGTCAGCTGGGCCGGGGCGGGCAGGTCGATGAGGGTCAGGCTGCGGCCCGCGGCATCGGTCGCCTGCTCGAGCACGGCGCGCACCTCGCGCATGACGGCATGGTCGGGGTGGCTCGCGTCGGGCTGCTCGTGCACGAGCACGGTGCCCGGCGCGGCAAAGGTGGCGATCATGTCGACGTGGCCGCGTGTGCCGAGCGGCTCGTAGTCGCGCGTGAGCCCGCGCGGCAGCCAGATGGTGTGCGTCGTGCCCAGGGTGCGGGCGAGCTCGGCCTCGACCCGCTCCTTCGTGGCGTAGCGGTTGCGGCCCGGGTCGAGCTGCACCGTCTCGGTCACCATGACGGTTCCCTCGCCGTCGACGTGGATGGCGCCGCCCTCGTTGACGAGCAACGACGGTACGCGGGTCACCCCCGCCTGCTCGAGCACGAACTCGGCGATGAGGGCATCGCGCGCGAAGGCGCCGCCCTGATCGCCCCAGGCGTTGAAGACCCAGTCGATGCCGCCGAGCTCGCCCGTCTCGTCGTCGATGACGAAGGTCGGGCCGATGTCGCGCATCCAGAAGTCGTCGAGCGGGGCCTCGACGATCTCGACCTCCGCGCTCAGCAATTGCCGCGCGCGGGAGATCTCGCTCGGGTCGACGACCATCGTCACGGGCTCGAACGGCAGGATCGCGTGGGCCACGCTCGACCAGGCCGCGTACGTCGCCTCGCGGGCAGCCGAACTGTCGCCCATGACCTCGCCCTCGCGAGGGAAGGCCATCCAGATGCGGTCGTGGGGAGCAGTCTCTGCGGGCATGCGCCAGGTCATGCAGCGAGCCTAGCGAGCGGGTGCCCCGCCGTCTCGGGGTGGAGCCTGCCATACTGCGGTACCCCGTGCGCCACCGTGCACGGGCGGGGGGGATGGGGAACGATGGGCACGCTCACGTACGACTCGATGCTGTCGGCCGACTTCGACGACCGCACGCTCGCACACCTGCAGATGGTCATGGGCGCCAAGCTGCGCCGCAACGAAGCCTTCTACTTCAGCTGGAAGGACGACGCCGCGATCGGCAACGGACGCAGCGTCATCTGGATGCACCCGACCATCCCGATCTCGTTCAAGTTCTTCGGCAGCAGGCCGCCGGCGATCAACCGCGACTGGATCGACGAGCTCATGCTGCTCGCCAACACTCCTGCGGGGCTCTACCTGGTTCCGGAACCGACGACGCCCGCCAGCACCGCCAAGGAGGATTCGTGATGCGCACCACCATCCACTACGACGGCGAGGAATACATCGTGCCGCGGCACGCGAGCGACCTGAAGGTCGAGATCGAGGCGATCCTCTCGACCGGCGACGCGCCCACGACACCGAGCACGAGGGTGATGACCCAGCCGCCGCCCTGGTTGCCGGGCAGGATCGCCTTGGCGATGGCTCCTGCGATCAGTCCGAGGATGATCCATCCGATGATGCCCATGTCGACCTCCCAGTCGATTGCTTCGTGCTGGCCCCGTCGCTCAGGGCCCGCATGAGGTAACCACAGTCGCGTGCGCGCGCCCACCCCTTGCCAGGGCACCCGACCAGGTGATACGCGGCCTTAGCCGAGGGAGGGCGCGCGGTCAAGACCGTGCACCCGTCTTGCCCCCCAAACGGGGGTCATGCCACAGTGATGGGTCGAGCATCGACGAGCCGGGGGGAACCACCATGGCCGAGCAGCGGTGTCGCGGGAGGGGCGGTAATGGGAATTCTGAGATACCACAACGAGGAGTTCGATTTCGATGATCGGATGCTCGCTCACGTGCAGATCGTCATCAGCACGAAGCTCCGCCGGGGTGAGAACTTCTTCCTGACCTGGACGCTCCCGGTCAGCAGCGGCAGCGGTCGGCACGCCCTGTGGATCGACAACGGGGTGCCGCTGCACATCACCTTCTCGGGCTCGCGACCGCCGCAGATCAACCGGGAGTGGATCGAGTCGCTGATCCTGTCGTCGGCGACAGGTGCCGTTAACCTCGTCGACGATCCGCCGGTGGCGTCGGTCGACTGACCGGCACAGGCGGGCGACGTACCCGCTCTCGAGCCGGAGCGCAAGGCCTGTCGGCGGGCGCGGTGCCGCACCTACCGTGGACCGCGAAGGAAGGCTCCCGCCATGACCGCCGCACTGCTCCTCATCAACAACGAGCGCATCACGCTCGCCGACGACGCCGATCTGCCCGCCCTGATCGCCGCGATCATGACGGCGCTCGATCACGGTGGGGCGTTCGTGCACATCGACGGCGGTCGCGGAGATCAGTACGACGTGCTCATCACCGAGGGCACGCAGATCATCGTGCGCCACGGCAGCGCGTCAGTCGAGATCGTGGCCCCCGACGGCCCCTGGAATTCGAGCATCGACCTGGACATCTAGCCGTTCATCCCCGTCGGCGGGCTCGACGGCGAGCGCGGATCG